>DIGC01000026.1 GCA_002419445.1 Caryophanales bacterium UBA5732 | reverse complement strand
GTTAAATTCAATGGTATACCTGCTGGTCATGAAATCAATTCATTTCTTTCGGCTGTGCTCGACATGTCTGGAGTAGAATTTGGCATTGATCCTGAATTAATCGAGAGAATTAAAAAGATAAATAAGCCTGTAAATATTAAAGTATTTGTCACTTTAAGCTGTCCTCATTGTCCAGGAGCAGTCTCAAACGCTCATCGTTTGGCAATGTTAAACGAAAATATTGAGAGTGAAATGATTGAAGCTCAAACGTTTTCAAGTTTATCAAAAAAATATAACGTTTCTGGGGTACCTAAAATAGTAATTAATGAAAAAATTGAACTTTTAGGAAATCAACCTCTTGAAGAATATTTAAATAAACTTGAAACTTTATAATTGATAATCTAGCCGACTTGTTTTTAAAATAAGTCGGTTTTTTTTATATTAATAAGTATAATTAACTTCTCATGGTTATATTTTATTTGTTTTTGTTTTATGCTATAATGAGGAAAAATGCATAATCGAAATGAAAGGACAAGGTAATCATGAATCAAACTTTGGCAATTGTTTTTAGTATTGTTATTTCTTTAGTTGCTTTTTTATTAGCGGGATGGCTTTATCTTTGGGTTAAAAAACAAGATAGTTCTAATCTTAAAATTAAATCAATTAGTGATTTAATCAAAAGTGGAGCTAACACATTTTTAAGAAAAGAATATTCCATATTAGCTAAATTTGCGCTTGGAGCAGCTGTTCTTATTCTACTTTTCTTACCAAAACCAATTTGGAATCAACCTGACTTCAATACAATATTGAGCAATAATGTCGCGATGACTTTTGCTTATATTTTTGGTACAGTTTTCAGTGGTTTGGCTGGTAAAATCGGGATTTTTGTAGCAACAATCGCTAACAAAAAGACTGCTGAAGCAGCAACCAGAGGTATTGGTCCAAGCTTCTTAAATGGTTTTAGAGGCGGAGCAGTTATGGGTATGGCAGTTGTTGGTTCTAGTCTATTGGGTGTAGCTTTATTTTTCTGGATGACTAATAATCCAACAATGTTATTGGGATTTAGTTTTGGTGCTTCTTCTTTAGCTTTATTTGCTAAAGCCGGTGGGGGAATTTTTACCAAAACCGCTGATATTAGCGCTGACTTAGTAGGTAAAATCGAACTAGGAATTCCTGAGGATGATCCTAGAAATCCAGCCGTAATTGCTGATAACGTCGGCGATAACGTTGGTGATGTTGCGGGAATGGGAGCTGACCTTTTCGACTCTCATGTAGCTTCTTTAGCTGCAGCAATTGTTATGGCTGCGTCAATTGACGCTAGTATGGGATCAAGAAATGTGGAAATGGTCTTTGTGTTTGCTGCATTAGGTCTTTTAGCTTCTATTTTCGGTGTTATCTTCGCGAAAATGGGTAAAAAAGAAAATCCTACCAGAGCGTTAAATTTGAGTACTTATCTTACTACAGCAATCTATGCTGTATTAACATTCCTAGCAACTTTAATTTTCAAATATGAATGGCGTTTATTTATCGTTACAGTACTTGGTTTGTTTGTAGGGGTTATCATCGGTATTACTACTGATTACTTTACTAATGATGAAAAGAAACCGGTAAGAAATGTTGCTAAAGCTAGTGAAAGCGGCCCTGCTTTGACGATAATTTCCGGAACAAGTTACGGTTTCTTATCTGTGTTACCGGCGATGATTGGCATAGCAGTAAGTGCTTTTGCTGCTTATATGATTGCCAGTCCGTTGGGAGGAAATTATGGATTGTTTGGTATTGCAATTGCAGCTGTTGGTATGTTATCGATAGTTGGCATGATAATATCGAATGATGCTTATGGCCCGATTGTTGATAATGCCAGAGGTTTAGCAGAAATGGGTGGTTTAGGGGAAGATGTAATTAGAATAACTGATCAACTAGACTCAGCTGGAAATACTGTAAAAGCCGTTACCAAAGGATTCGCTATTAGTGCTGCTGGATTAACAGTAATTTCACTTCTAGCGGCGTTTGTCAGCGAGGTAAATGATGCAGCGATTGAATTGAGTCTACCTTTAATAACCGGATTTGATATTTTAAATCCTGCTGTATTCTTCGGTATGCTAATAGGAGCTGCAGTGCCTGCAGTATTTTCAAGTTTATTGATGCTTGGAGTTACTAAAAACGCAGAAAAAATGGTTGCGGAAATTCACAGACAATTTGAAGAAATACCTGGCTTAAAAGAAGGTGTAGAAGGCGTTATGCCTGAATCGGACAAATGTATTGTGATTGCTACTGAAGGTGCATTACACGAATTATTATACGCTGGGGGTTTCGCAATAATTATCACTATTTTAGTTGGTTTAATTGGCGGAGTTTACGCAATTGGCGGTTACCTAGCTGGAAACATTGTATCAGGTGTGTTATTAGCTTTATTCATGTCAAATAGTGGCGGTTTATGGGATAACGGTAAAAAATACATTGAATCAGGTCATCATGGCGGAAAAGGCAGTGAAGCACATAAAGCTGCTGTCGTCGGTGACACTGTAGGTGATCCATTTAAAGATACAGCTGGTCCTTCTATCAACACTCAAATAACAGTTGTTAGTTTGGTCTCAAGTCTATTCGCAATTATCTTTTTATTATATTCAATTTTCTAAGATTTAATCGATAAACAAAAATGCCTTTGTGAAAATTCACAAAGACATTTTTTTAATTATAGTTTTTAATTCCTTCTTCGATAATATCCCAATATTTCTTAACATTTATATCTGTCGCAACAAAAATATTTTTAGGCAATTTCATGTAGTCGAATAAATCGCAATTGGTTCTCCCATAACTAGTTGAGTGACTTAAGTCAATTTCACAGTGGGTGAATGTTAAATCAACTACCGTAGGATCAATTAAGTAGACTAGGGGTAGAGGATCGTGCAGGGGACCTCCAACTAAACCAAAGGTTTTTCTTTGATTTTCATTAAAAACTTTCATCAATTTAACGAATAAGTCAGATGCTTTATTTTTGATTTGGGCCATTCTCTTGATTATTTCCGGTAAAACCAGCACTTGTCGTGTGACATCCAGACCAAACATTTTAACTTTACATCCTGAAGAAAAAACAATATGAGCTGCTTCAGGATCGGAATAGATATTAAACTCGGCAGCTGGAGTTACATTACCGTTTGAATAAGATCCTCCCATTAAAACTACTTCTTCAATTTTTTCTTTTATTCTCGGTTCTACTTTAATCGCTAAAGCTAAATTTGTCATGGGACCAGTTGTGATTATAGTAATTTTTTCTTCACTCTTTAACAAAGTTTCAATTATGAAATTAATTGCATTTCTTGAATCAAATTTTATCTTTAGAGGCGGAAAATCAAAACCGTCTAATCCCGATTCACCATGAATCTGAGGACACACTTCTAAATTAGCAATAATTGGCGTTGCTGAACCAAGACAAATTGGAACATTAATATTCAAGTATTGGCAGATATTTAGAGTGTTAATTCCTGTTTTCTCTAGGGTTTGGTTACCAGCAACAACTGTAATTCCTAGTAGATTTAATTTAGAATGTTTACCAGCTAAC
>DIGC01000052.1 GCA_002419445.1 Caryophanales bacterium UBA5732 | reverse complement strand
AAACTAGATAGTAAAGCTCATGTGTTTACCGGTAACTATGAAGAATAAATGAATAGTTTGAAGACTCAAGTTACGGAAAAAAAGGTAGAAAAGAAGAAAAAAATCAAAGATAATGCGATTAAAGTTAGAGATAATTTGGAAAAAAATATCGCAAAAGTTGAAGAAGAATTAAAAATGCTTCACGAATCGCTTTTTTTAGAAGAAATTTATCTCGATAAAAATATTTATCGGCAAAAAGAAGAATTAATCAGGATTAAGGAACAAGAATTAGAGGATTTGTACATAAAACTGGAAGAATTCGATATTTCAAGCGAATAATCCGATTATTGTGCTAAAATACTATTGAAAGATGGAGTTGATAAGATGATTGATAAAATTAAAAATACGATAAGGGTTGAACTGGAAAGTAGTTTGACTGAACTTTATAACCAAGCGATTAATGTGGTGGTGGAGGAACCTAAATCCAATAATTTAGGAGATATCTCAATCCCGGTTTTTTCGATTGTTAAGACCGTGAAAAAACCACTAAACGAAGTTGTTGATGAAGTTATTAAAGCATTAGGAAAAACTTCGGTTAAACATTTATTTGCGGAAATCAATAAAATCGGCGGATTTATTAATCTTACTCTTAATCGACTAACATTTTCCAAGGATGTAATTAGAGATAAACAAGTTATCGGATTAAACAAACTAGATTTTGGTAATGGCAAGACCATTGTGATCGATTATTCATCACCAAATATTGCCAAGCCATTTTCGGTTGGCCATCTTCGCTCAACGATTATCGGACATGCAATTGGGAATATCCTCGAGAAATTAGGTTATAAAGTCGTAAGAATTAATCACTTAGGCGATTTTGGAACCCAATTCGGGAAAATCATCTATGCTTATTTAAATTTCGGCGATAAAGCAAAAGTTGACGAAAACCCAATTGAAGAATTAGTTAAACTGTATGTTGAGTTTCATGAACTGGTAAAAAAACACCCGGAAATTGATGATAAAGCGAGAGAGATTTTTAAAGATTTAGAATTAGGACATAAGGAATACTATAAACTATGGGAACACTTCCGTGAAGTGTCCTTGGCTGAGTATATGAAGGTCTACGAAATGCTTAATGTTCATTTTGATTCATATAATGGCGAAGCTTTTTATAACGATAAAATGCAAGCTGTCGTGGATGAATTAACTGTCAAAGGGCTTTTAGTTAAAGATGAAGGTGCGATGATTGTTGAACTAGGTGAAGAAATGCCACCGGCATTAATTCAGAAAAGCGATGGTTCTACGCTTTATATCACTAGGGATTTAGCCGCTTTATTTTACCGAAAAAACACCTATAACTTTGATGAAGTTTTATATGTTGTCGGGAATGAACAAAAACTGCATTTTGAACAACTTAAAGCCGTAGTTAAAAAAATGGGTTATGACTATTATCAAGATATTCACCATATAAATTTTGGTTTAGTCTTACAAGACGGGAAAAAGATGTCTACTCGTAAGGGTAGCATTGTTAAATTAGATGATGTATTAGTTGAAGCGGTTAATCTATCATTAGATTATATCAATGAAAAAAATCCGACTTTAGCTAATAAAGAGGAAATTGCTCAAAAAATTGGAGTTTCCGCTATCATCTTTAATGATTTAAAGAATCACCGGATTAATGACATTGAATTCAACTTACAGGATATGGTCAATTTTATTGGACAAACAGGCCCTTATTTACAATACACATCAGTTAGGATTACTTCTTTGTTAGAAGAAAACGAATTTAACTGTGAGAAGATTGATTATCAATTATTTACCAATGATCATAGTTTTGACTTAATCAAAACTATTGCTCAATATGAAGAGATTTTAGTTAAGGCTAAAGAAGAATATTCGCCGTCGGTATTAGCGAAATATTTATTGAATTTAGCGACTTATTTTAATAGTTTTTATGCTAAAGAGAAGATTATGGTCGAAGATGAAATTGAGCGAAATACAAAATTATGCTTAATTTCAATAATTCGCAATATTCTTGATGAAGGCATGAATTTATTGGGGATGCAAGTTATTAAGAAAATGTAGAACTTGCTTTTTAGGGGGAATTTATTTTGGAAGACATAAAAAAAATAGATAAACCAAAGCGGAATATATTAAAACATTTGTGGTTAATGTTTAAATGGATGGGAAAACATTCGTTATTGTTAATACCTGCTTTGGGATCATTATTGATAGTATCATATTTAAGAACTTTAACCCCGTTATTCGGTCAACACATTATTGACGTTATCTTAGGAGATGGCGAATCGAAACTTCCGGTTTACTTGACGGATTTGATTAAAGCGGATACTTTGCCAAAACAATTGTTGCTGGCGGCGTTGTTAATCCTTTTACTTTCTTTTATCAGAGCTTTATTTATCTTTGTTGAAAGAGGGATAAGCGGATTATTCGCGGAAAAAACAGCGTATAAGTTAAGAAATAATTTATATAAGAAATTAAGAGACGCCGATTATTATTTTCAATCACATTCGGAAACCGGTGATATTATCCAACGTTGTACAACTGACGTCGAGATGTATAAACGCTTTATTTCCGAACAGAGCATTGAAGTAGCTAGACTGGTATTGTTAGTAGGATTTTCAATTTATCAAATGTCAAGACTGAATATTACTATTATGTGGGTTTCATTGATTATTGCGCCAATCTTATTAATTAGTGCCGCTTTATATTTTAATAAAGTTGAAAAGATGTTTACTGAGATTGAAAAAAATGAAGCGCAGATGACAACCCATGTTCAAGAGAATGTAAGTGGAGCTAGAGTCGTTAAGGCTTTCGCTAATGAAGCATATGAAGTTGAAAAATTCCGAAATTTAAATCGCAAATATACAGATTCCGATTTAAGGTTAGTTAAGAAGATGGCTTTTTTCTGGAGTTCAACTGACTTTTTATCGTTTATTCAGTTCTTTATTATTGCGATTATTGGGATTATTTACGCCTCAAAAGAAATTATTAGCATCGGGGTCTACACAGCGTTTTTAGCTTATGCAGGTAACATTATTTGGCCAATGCGTCAATTAGGAAGATTAGTCGGTGATTTTTCAAAAACAGTGGTATCAATATCACGTTTAGATCACATCATGTCTAATCCCGGCGAGTATGTTGGCGAAGAAAATAAATTGGAACCGGAAATTAAAGGTAACGTTGAGTTTAAAAACGTGTCTTTTAAGTTTGCGGATTCTAAAGAAGATCAAATTACTGATATTAGCTTTGAAGCTAAACAAGGTGAAACAGTCGCGATTATTGGAAAGACCGGTTCAGGTAAGAGTACTTTGATGAATCTTTTAATCAGATTGTTAGATTATCAAAAAGGACAGATTTTAATTGACGGGGTGGAAATTAAGGATATTGAAAAACATTACTTAAGAAGAAATGTCGGCGTGATTTTACAAGAACCGTTTCTTTTCTCTAAATCTGTCGAAGAAAATATTAAAATATCCGATTCTACATCGGATTTAAATAAGGTATCAAGTGTTGCGAAAATTGCGCAAGTACACAATGATATCATGAATTTTGAAAAAGGATATCAGACTTTAGTCGGTGAACGAGGAGTAACCCTTTCCGGTGGTCAAAAACAACGTGTTGCGATTGCCAGAATGTTGTTGAAACCAAAACCGATATTAGTTTTTGATGATTCTTTATCCGCGGTTGATACAGAAACAGATATTCAAATCAGAAGAGCTTTGCAACAAGAATGGAAGAATTCCACTGTCTTTATTATTACCCATAGAATCACCACAGCTAGTGAAGCTGATCGAATCTTAGTGATTGAAAATGGTCAAATAAAAGAAAGCGGAAAACATCAAGATTTGATTAATCGTGATGGTTTATATAAGAATATTTGGGCAATTCAATCGCAAATTAATTTTCAAATAGAAGAGGATGGTGAGTAAAATGAGTGATTATCTTCAAGATGAAGAGAACTTCACGTCCCAGAAGTTTGATTGGTTAGTATGGAAAAAGATTTTTATGTTTATGAAACCTTTGAAAAAGACTGCTATCTTAGGGTTATTAGCGGTTATGGTCTTAGCTATTACTGATATTATTTATCCATATATTTCAGCTTTCGCTATTGATGATATTATTCGACCGAATATTGATAGTACGGTTGTCGATTTTTCTAAATTACCTCTACTTATTACTTATTTTGTGATTTTTATGATAGTTCAAGCTACAATGGTATATTTATTTATTATCTATGCCGGTAGAATCCAAAATGAGTTAGCATTTAGTATTAGAGAGAAAGCTTTTAATCATTTGCAAGAACTACCGTTTTCCTATTATGACAGAACAAGAGTCGGCTGGATTATGGCAAGAATGACTTCAGATTCAAGAAACCTAAGTGAAGTATTATCATGGGGTTTGATTGATTTGGTTTGGGGTGTGTTTTTGATGGTTTTCTTAACCATCTTTATGTTTATCATCAACTGGCAGTTAGCAATAGTAATTTTAGCGGTTGTGCCAATTTTAACAGCTGTATCAATCTTTTTTAGAAAGTATATTTTAAAGGCTTACCGTTCAATTAGAAAAGTTAATTCGAAGATTACCGGAGCTTTTAATGAAGATATTACTGGTGCCGTCACAACAAAGACGCTTGTTTTGGAAGAACAAAATTATCATGAGTTTGATATTTTAACTTCCGATATGCGCAAACAATCCATAAGAGCTCACTTAATTCAAGCAGTGTTCTTTCCAACGATGTTATTCATTATCTTTATCGGCATGGCATTAGTTTATAATGTTGGTGGTAATATGGTAATTACTGGAGCGATTAGCGTTGGTACATTATATTTGTTCACCAATTACGTCTGGCAGTTCTTTGACCCAGTTAATAACATTGCGAACTTCTATGCTCGTTTCCAACAAGCGCAGGCTTCGGCTGAACGCATTGTTTCATTGATCGAAACTGAACCTGATATTGTAGACAAAGAAGAGGTAATCGCTAAATATGGAACAATTTTTGAATATAAAAGAGAAAATTTTGAACCGTTAATTGGTAAAGTAGAGTTTAAGAACGTCAGTTTTAAATACAATGTAGGCGAGACGGTTTTAACCGATTTCAATTTAAAAGTTAAGGCTGGTCAATCAGTAGCTTTGGTAGGTCATACCGGAGCTGGTAAAACAACGATTGTGAATCTGATATCTCGATTCTATGAACCGACGGCAGGTGAAATTTTAGTTGACGACGTTGATTACCGCGAAAGATCAATTGGGTGGTTACACTCCAATCTCGGATATGTTTTACAGACTCCGCATTTATTCAGCGGTAGCGTTATGGAAAATATTCGTTATGGCAACTTAAAGGCGACCGATGAGGAAGTAATCGAAGCAGCTAAAGCAGTAGAAGCTCATAGTTTTATTATGAAATTTGAAGATGGTTATAATACTGAATGCGGTGAAGGTGGATCAAGATTATCTGTTGGTCAAAAACAGTTAGTTTCTTTCGCTAGAGCGATTTTAGCTGACCCGAAGATCTTAATCTTGGATGAAGCGACATCTTCGGTCGATACAGAAACGGAACAATTGATTCAAACCGCAATTAATAAATTACTTAAAGGTCGGACCTCGTTCATTGTCGCTCATAGACTATCAACGATTGTTCATAGCGATTTAATTTTAGTCCTTGATGGCGGTCAAATTATCGAATCAGGAACACACCGTGAATTAATTAAAAAGAAGGAAGCTTATTACAAACTTTATACTAATCAATATTCTGAAGAGATGTTAGAACTCTCAAAACGATAAAACCTGCATATTTTGTAGGTTTTTCTTTTTTTAATGATATAATAAATTTGAGGTGAAACTTATGAGAATTCCTGCATTTATTGACTCCCATGCTCATATGATGGGAATTGGTTATTATCAAGAAATCATTAATGTTAATCAAGTTACGTCCATTAAAGACATAATTAATTTATTGAATAATTCCGAACAAAAAGTCTTGGTCGCTAGAGGTTTTAATCAAGACAATTTAGAAGAAAGAAGAATGCCGACAAAGGATGATTTATCAAGCATTAAGAAACCGGTGGTTCTATTTAGAATTTGCGGTCATGTGGCAGTCGTTAATCAAAAAATGCTCGATTTGATGAATATTTTTGAAGATACAAAACAAGTCGAAGGCGGTAGTTTTGATTATAAGAGCGGAATTTTCTCAGAGAAAGCTTTAGCTCTTATTTATAAAACCTTGCCTAAACCGACAAAAGAAGATTTGAAAAGATATTTAATCAATGCTAATCAGATTCTATTAGAAAATGGAATTACAAAGATCGCTACCGACGATTTTTCATCTTTTGGGGTTCCATATGAATTGGTTATTGAAGCGATTAAAGAAGTTGATCAAGCGGGGTTGCTTGATGTTAGGATCGTTGAACAAGTTAATCTGCCGATTGATGAATTAAGAGACTTTATAAAAAAGGGGTACGCAAACCAAAAGTTCGGAAAACTCAAAATGGGTCCGCTCAAGATTTTAGCGGACGGTAGTTTAGGTGGCAGGACCGCTGCTTTAAACGAACCTTACGATGACGATTTAGAAAACATTGGTATTCTTACTTTTAATGACAATGAGTTAAGTGAATTAGTTGAGGCGGCGATAGCGAATGATATGGACTGTGTCGTTCACGCNNGGTGACAGGACTACTGATCAAGTGATAAAAACATTTAAAAAAGTTCAAGATAAATATCCTGATAAAACGCCCAATAACGCAATTATCCACGCACAAATAACCAATAAAAAACAAATTGAATTAATGAAAAAATACGCAATCGGTGCGATTGTCCAACCGATATTTATCAATTCTGACATTAAGATTGTGAATGAAAGAATTGGTAAAAGGAGTAAAGAATCATATCTCTTTAAAACGATGTATGATAAGGTTTCTTTAGGATTTTCGACTGATTCTCCTGTAGAACCGGTTAACCCTTTTAAAAATATTTACTGTGCCATATCAAGAAAAAGCATCGATTTTCCGCATTTTGCAGAATTAAATAACGAAGAAAAATTCACTGTTGAAGAAGCTTTAAAAGCATACACAGTTAATAATTTACCATTTATTTATGAAGACAGAATTGAGGATTATATTGAAATTAGTAAAGATGTATTTAATGTTACTAGTGAAGAAATAAAAGACATTTTGGTCTTAAAAACTTATATTGCTGGTAAACTAGTTTATGAAAGAAAAAATTGAGAAATTTTTTCTTTTCTTTTTAGATAAAATTGTGTATAATTATTATTGCTACGCCGGTATGGTGAAATTGGTAGACACGATGGACTCAAAATCCATTGCCCTTAAAAGCGTGTCGGTTCGACTCCGACTACCGGTACCAATTATAAAATAATGATATTTAATAAGAAAAGGCTAGATTCTAGCCTTTTCTTTATTATTAATTACTTCTTTTAGAATTATAAAAGCTTTCTCAATTACATTATTACATCTGATTATTTCATCCCTGAGGATAGGTTTAATCTCTTTGCATGTAAGTGATGATAAACTTAGCTTAATGTTCTTGCGGAATTC
>DIGC01000001.1 GCA_002419445.1 Caryophanales bacterium UBA5732 | reverse complement strand
GGTTCATTGTTTTTTGCGTATAAGGCTTATAAACGAGCTAAAGAATTAGATATGCCTAAAGAAGCTATTAAGAAAACGGTTATTAGTAGCGTCAGTTTTTCGATTTTACCATCAATCGGAATTTTTATTGGTGTAATCACGATGGCTGGATTACTAGGCGTACCATTACCTTGGATTAGATTAAGCGTCCTAGGGGCTTTGCATTATGAATTGATGGCAGTGAGTGTCGCCGCTGAAGGCGTGACTGTAGCTTCTTTAACGGTTCAAAACTTCGTGACAATCGCTTTTACCATGACGATTGCGATAATTTGGGGTAGTTTAGTCACTTTATTCTTCTTTAAAAAGTATCAAGAAAAGGTTATTGATAAGGTTAATGTTAGTGATAAAAAGTCCTTTTCCAATTTGATTTTCCAAGCGGTGTTTATTGGGTTAATCTCAGCATATTTTGGCGATGCATTTTCGAAAATGATCGATTATCAAGTTAGAGACATAGTAGATGGAGTTTATACTGATACATTTATCGATAAAACAACTTATGTACCTTTAGTCGTTTTTATCTCCTCATTCATTTTTATGGCATTCTTTGATTATTTAGTCCAAAAGAAGAATCAAAAATGGTTAGAAAACTTTCAATTGTCGCTTTCGATGATTTTAGGAATGGCAATTGCCGTTTTCTTAGGCTTAGGAGGTATTTACTAAATGAAAGAATATCGTTCTCGGATGCATCTTTATGGTCGGATTTTTACTATTCTTGGAATTTTTGTAATGTTTTCCGTACCAATCCTGATCTGGATTATTACCGGCGTCGCTCCGAATGCTAATCAATTAGTGGTTGGGGTTGTTGCTTTATCGGTTATTTACTTACCAGGCGGGATTATTGAAGTTTTAACCTATGGTCCGATTTTAGGAACAAGCGGAACTTATTTAGCTTTTATTACCGGCAATTTAATTAATTTAAAGATTCCTTGCGTGATGAATGCTAGGGAATTGGTTGGGACAGAAATCAATACCGAAGAAAATGAAATTGTTTCCACTTTAGCTGTTGCTTTTTCATCAATTACCACCGTTTTAGTTATGACTTTAGGAATTGCTTTGTTAATTCCTTTAAGACCAATCCTTAATTCTCCGGTTTTAGCTCCCGCTTTCAACTGGGTAGTATCAGCTTTGTTTGGAGCTTTAGGGTATAAGTATTTTAAACATCATTTAAAACTCGTTATCGCTCCACTTGTTTTTGTGATTGCTTTAAGCATCATCTCTCCAAGCTTTGTTTATGGGAATATCGTAATTGTTATTCTCTTATCCGCAATCGTCACAATCTTAGTAACACGCGTGCTTTGGAAGAAACAACTGATCTAGAAAGAGGTTATTTATGAACGTAGTTTATATTTTACTAGGGCTTTTAGGGGTAGTAGTTTTATTATTATTAATCGCTTTAATTAGAACTCTATTTATCAAGAAACCTATTCTTAATAAACCCTTAGAAACTGATTTTCATAATGCAAAAGCTTACGCACTAAAGTTTCAAGAAATGGTGAAAGTAAAAACAATTTCTTATGATGAGGCTCTCGATAATAAAGAACCTTTTATTGAACTTAAAAACGTAATGAGAAGTTTGTTTCCAGCGGTTTTTAGCAAGATGGAAGTTACTGAATTTCGCGGTGAATCATTGATTTTAAAATGGACTGGCAAAAGTTCCAAGAAACCGCTATTATTAATGAGTCACATTGACGTCGTTCCTGCAATTGATTCTGCTTGGGATTATGAACCGTTTTCCGGGACAATAGTCGATGAAGAAATCTTTGGCCGAGGTACCTTAGATACTAAGTCAACAGTATTTTCTTTCTATCAAGCCTGTGAAGAATTAATCAAATCCGGATATATCCCGGAAAATGACGTTTATTTAGCTAGTTCCACTGATGAAGAGACGTCTGGTTTCGGGGCGAATCTGACCGTTGAATGGTTAAAAGAAAATAATGTTAGACCTTTCTTAGTCGTTGATGAAGGCGGAACCGTCCTTAGCAATGCCCTCCCTTCTTTATCAATCCCGATGGCAGTAGTCGGTATTTTGGAAAAAGGTTATGTCGATATTAAATTGACTGCCAAATCACATGGCGGACATTCTTCGACCCCTCCAAAAAATACCCCAATTGCCAGATTAGCGAAAATGATCTGTGAGATTGAAAATCATTTTCCACTGAAGACGAAAATGATTAAAGAAGTTGAAACTTTGTTTAAAACAGCGGCTCTGGGAATGAAAGGCGTCAATAAATATCTCTTTAGCAATATGTGGTTATTTAAGGGATTATTAACTCGACTTTTGCCTAAACTCTCTCCTTTTGGAAGAGCTTTACTTTCAACTACTATCGCTTTTACCGTGATGAAAGGTTCAGACGCTCATAACGTTATACCCGCTGAAGCTTACGTCATCGCCAATTTAAGAACTCATCCGATCCAAAATGTTGAAGAAAGTTTTAAAGTAATTGAAACGATAGCTAAAAAATATGATATTCACGCTGAAATAACTTCAAAAAGAGAAGCTTCAAGTATCGTTGATATTAACGGAGATGGATATAAATATTTGGAAAGCATTATCAAAAAAGTCTTTCCTGACGCGTTAGTTACGCCTTATGTGATGTTAGGCGGAACAGATTGCCGGTTCTATTCTGAAGTTACTGAAGCTAATTTACGGTTTTCACCGGTGAGAATGGATAATGAAGAGTTGAAGAAGATGCATGGAAATAATGAATCGATAAAAATTAATGCATTGGTAGAAGCTACTAATTTCTATCAAGAATTAATCAAAAATAATAGATAATTGGAGGATTTAAAAATTATGATTTTTCCCAAAGATGATTTCAATAAAAAGTCTTGCAAAGAAGCAAACATCAACAAGGGCTTATTGGTTGATATGTTTAACAAAATTGAGGATGAAAAATTTAACATTCACTCAATGATGTTGATTCATGAAGGTTCTAAAGTTTTTGAAAGTTATGCACATGATTATTTTCC
>DIGC01000118.1:3492-3875 GCA_002419445.1 Caryophanales bacterium UBA5732 | reverse complement strand
AAAACTAAGAAGGCAGTTCAACCTAGTCAGTTTACCAATTTTGCCAATCCATTAAGTCACTATGAAACGACAGCTAAAGAATTAGAAAATGATTTAGCGGTAATTGATTACCTTTTTATAACCGTCGGGACAGGCGGGACAATAACTGGTTTAGGCAAATATTACAAAGAAAAAGGTTATAGTACAAAAATCATCGGGATTGAACCTGCAGGTTCACCGGTTCTAACCTTAGGAATTAAGGGTAAACATAAGATTCAAGGGATAGGTCCGGGATTTGTCCCGGAAATCCTAAACGTTAATTTCATTGATGAGATTATTACTGTATCTGATGACGATGCCTACAAAATGACAAAGTTATTACCGCGTCTTGAAGGTATCAGCGT
>DIGC01000118.1:1256-3265 GCA_002419445.1 Caryophanales bacterium UBA5732 | reverse complement strand
TAAAATAATAAGGAGGAATTATTATGACAAAATTAGTTAAAAGAAACAATTCTTTATCATTCTTCGATGATTTCTTCGATGACTTTTTCCAACCAACAACCAGAAATGTAAGTGCTAGTATGAAGACTGACATTCTCGAACTAGAAAAAGGTTATGAGTTACAAGTTGATGTACCTGGCTTCGACAAGGAAGACATTAAAATCACTTTAGAAAAAGGTTATTTAACAGTTGAAGCAAAAAAGGAAAAGCAAGAAGAAGTGAAAGACGCACATTACTTAAAAAGAGAAAGATTCTTAGGTACATGCGCTCGAAGTTTCTATGTTGGTGAAGAAATAGCTGAAGAAGATATCAAAGCCGAATATGATAAAGGCACATTAAAAGTCTTCGTTCCAAAAGAAGGCACAAACGTCAAAGAAAAGAAATACATTGCGATTGAATAAAATAGTATCTAGGGAAAAGCTCCGATTAATTTAGGAGCTTTTCTTTTTCTTAAAAATTTCAAATTCACTAATTAAAGGCCGATGATTTTATGTTATAATTATCTTTAAGGTGATGAGCGTGGAAATTTTAAGAAATCTCAAGGATCATTCATTATTAATCGCTAATAATCATGATAAATTGCAAATATTGAATTATTTAAGTCAAAATTCGTACTTTTTGAATCTTGATTTTTTTGACTCTTTAAAATCATTATCAAAGTTTAGTAAAAACTATCCTTTTTTCTTAAAAGAACGATTTAATAAAGAACCTTACTTAAGTGATCGATTTAAAAAATATTTTGATTATATCAAGACGGATTCAACCTATGATAATTTAAAAATCGAAGAATTAAGAAAGATTAAGATTGAACTGATAAAAAACAAAATATTATTAGTTAAGCCGCTTAAATATCAAGAAATATTTTCTGTAAATGACGCCTATGTTCCTAAATTCTTTGATCAAGATGTAAGGAAGATTTATACTAATAAAGCTATTGAAAATCCAGTTTATCTTTACCGGGCTTTGAATCAATACCAACAAATAATGTGCGTTTATGAAAAAGTTGTCGAGTTGCTGGAAAAGGGCATTTCCACAAGTAAAATTAATATCATTAACTCTTATGTTGAAGACGATATTTCGCTGACAAAACTTTTTAAAGACGCTCAGATTCCTTATAACTTGTTTAAGCGACAAGCTTTAGCTGAATATCCTGTTCTTATCAAGGTAATCGATATTTTAAAAAATGCTGGTTACCAGCAAGCAAAGACTTATCTTGCAAGTCTTAAAGAATCTGATATTGTAAAAAAAATTGTTAAAGTTTTTAATGATTATGATTCCAACTTAATCGCAAATAACTTACCTGTTTTTATTCATGAACTAAAGAAATTAACGTTTGTGGAAGTGGGATACCAGTCGGCAGTTTCAATTACCGGATTTAATGATTTAGTTTATAAAGACGATGAATATTATCTGTTAATGAACTATTATGAAGAAAGTTTTCCGATAAAATATCTTGATAATGATTACTTATCTGATTTAGAAGCTAAGTTAATTGATTATCCCAGTTCTTTGGAACTTAATCACTACCAAAGAATGGCCATTACTTCGAGATTGAATCAGATTGATCATCTCTTCCTAATTTATCCGAAAAAAATCATTGAAGATACTATTCCTTCACGACTTGATTTAAGCCGTGAAGTAGTCGTTTCTGATTATGAATATCAAGTTAAAGATAAATCTTATCTAAGTGAATTATTATTCCTAGATTTCGCCAAGAAAAAATTTGATTATGAAAATTACAACCTGTTTAATGAAGATTTGACTAGATTGAATAATTTGTTCGGGGATCGTTTTCGAGAATACATTCCGCAGTTTAACGGAATTGAAGATAAGACTTTAAGTCATTTGTTAAAGAATAATAATACTTTATCAGCTTATAAGTTGGAGACATATAATTTATGTCCATTTCGCTATTATTTAAGTTACTTGTTGAAACTGGATAGTTTTCAAGGCAATATTTTCACCTATAT
>DIGC01000118.1:0-1099 GCA_002419445.1 Caryophanales bacterium UBA5732 | reverse complement strand
TAAAATCTGAAGAAATCATCAAACAAGAATTTAATGATAAATTCACTTTAAGCGGTGTTATCGATAAAGTCATGATTGATGAAGAGTATCGTTATTTCTTGATTATCGATTATAAGTACGGAGATGAAAATTATAATCAAGGCGATTTGGAAAAAGATTATGATTTACAACTGCCGTTTTATCTTTATGCCTTTCAAAGACAAAACCCTGATTTAAAGCCTGCGGGAATCCTTTACCAACAAACATCTTTAAAGAAAGATCAAAGAGGTAAAGAGGCTAATTATAAAATGAAGGGACTAGTAATTGATTTAGTCTCGGTTCTTAAACGAATTGATCCGACATTATCCAAGATTCAAGGGGTAAGAGTTAATAAGGACGGCTCTTTACCGCAAAATTCAAGAAGTTTTATTTCCCGTGACGGTTTTGATGAATTAATCAAAAACACGGAAAAAGTCGTAAGTGGTGTCAGTCAAAGAATCGCTGCCGGCGACTTTGTAATAAAACCGATTTTAATTGATATTGATCAAAGAACTAAAGATTCTATTTCTTGTAAGTATTGTAAATTCTTTGGTATTTGCTACTCCAAGAATAAACTGTTAGGCGGTGAGTAAGATGCGTTATACTAAAAGCCAAGAAGCGGCAATCTATTATCAAGGTAAGAACGTCTTAGTCAGCGCTAGTGCCGGTTCCGGTAAAACCGGAGTTTTAAAAGAGCGAGTTATTCAAAAATTAAAAGCTGGCATCGATATTGATCAATTGGTGATATTGACATTTACTGAAGCCGCTGCTTGTGAAATGAAATCAAGAATCATTTCTGAAATTTATCAAGAAAAACTAATAAACCAAATTGATAAAATTGACAATGCGATAATTTCGACTTTTGATGCTTTTACTTTGAGACTTGTTAAAGAATATCACTATCTCTTAGGTTTAGACAATCGAATTGGAATTAATGACCAAGTTATAATCAAATCGAGAAAACAAGAGATTATCAAGGAAATATTAAAAACTTATTATCAGGAAAATTCGCCTGAATTTAATCAGTTCTTTAAACGTTATTTTGCTAAATCAGATCTTTGGTTAGCCGAAAGCATTTATC
>DIGC01000103.1:789-2989 GCA_002419445.1 Caryophanales bacterium UBA5732 | reverse complement strand
GAATCTTTTCTTTAATCCAAGCTTCCAATTTTAAGTCATGGAGAAGTTTATACATGGTTGTGCTTTCGCCACCAGGTAAAACTAAACCGTCGAAATCAGCTTTAAGATCTTTAGAGTTTCTTATTTGAAAAGTCTTGACTCCTAATTGTTTAAACATTCTTTCGTGTTCAATGAACGCTCCTTGTAATGCCAAAACTCCTACCAGCATTTTTATTTTCCTCTTTCAGCCATTAATAGGTCAATTTCACTCTCGTTAATCCCGACCATAGCTTCGCCTAGGTCTTCTGAGATTTCTGCTAATATCTTGGGGTCGTTATAGTTAGTTACGGCTTTAACGATTGCATTTGCGCGTTTTTGCGGATCGCCAGACTTAAAGATACCTGAACCGACAAATACTCCTTCAGCGCCTAACTGCATCATCAATGCCGCATCAGCTGGAGTTGCTACTCCACCAGCAGCGAAGTTGACAACCGGAAGTTTGCCGAATTCATGCACATATTTTAACAATTCAAAAGGAACTTGAAGTTCTTTAGCTTTATCAAATAATTCGTCTTCACGTAAAGATTTAACGATTCTAATTTCTGATTGGATCAATCGCATATGAGTAACAGCTTGAACGACATCACCAGTTCCTGGTTCGCCCTTAGTTCTAATCATCGCTGCGCCTTCTTCAATTCTTCTTAAAGCTTCACCTAAATTCTTTGCTCCACAAACAAATGGTACAGCGAATTTAGTTTTATCGATATGATAGGTATTATCAGCTGGTGATAAAACTTCACTTTCATCGATATAATCAATTTCTAAAGCTTCAAGGATTTGTGCTTCTACAAAATGTCCGATTCTAACTTTTGCCATTACCGGAATGGTAACCGCTGCTTGAATTTCTTTGATTAGTTTTGGGTCACTCATTCTTGAAATTCCACCTGCGGTTCTAATATCAGCGGGAATTCTTTCTAGAGCCATTACTGCACACGCACCTGCTTCTTGGGCAATTCTTGCTTGTTCAGCGTTGGTGACATCCATAATAACTCCACCTTTTAACATTTGCGCTAATTCTTTGTTTAATTGATAACGTTCATTCATAATATTTCCTCACTTTCTCTTGACTTCATCATGATATTCAATTATATTATACTTGTAACTGATATCTTTTAAATATTCAGTTTCAATAAAAATGAAAGGGTCAGATAATGTTAACTTTTTTTCTAGATCGAAGTAGTAGTACTTCATTATATGAACAGCTATATCAAAATATAAAGAAAGCGATTGAATTAAGTGAACTGAAAAAGAATGAGAAGCTTCCCTCAAAAAGAAAATTAGCTAGTCATTTGAAAATCAGTCAGACTACTGTTGAAACTGCTTATATGCAACTTTTAGCGGAAGGTTATATCAAGTCAGTACCTAAAGTTGGTTTTTTTGTTGCGACAAAAATTGATTTGCCATTTAAAAGTTCTGATAGCGTCGAAAGTTATGATCAAAATCAAGAATCCGAAGATTATTTGATTGACTTTAGAACTAATCAAGTAGATTCAGAACTTTTTCCTTATCAAAAATACGCTAAAATCGCTAGAGAAGTGATACTTGATAAACTTGTTAAAAATCTAAATCGTGGCGATGCTTTCGGCGTTTATGATTTTAGAAAAAGTATAGCTTCAATCTTATTTTCTTATCGTGGTATTGTTACAAAACCTGAACAAATTATCATTGGCAGTGGTTCCGAATCATTGTTATCAATAATCGTTATGTTGTTAGGTAGAGATAAAGTATATGCTGTTGAAGATCCTTCATATCTTAAAAACTATTATCTATATCAAGCATATAATGTGAAAATTAACACGATATCTTTAGATGAAGAAGGCATTAATATTCAAGAACTCAAAAAATCTAATACTCAAGTTGTTCATACCACCCCATCTCATCAGTTTCCTCAAGGGATAGTGACGACAGTAAATCGAAGGTTAGAGTTATTAAAATGGGCTCACGCAGATGAAAACCGATATATTATTGAAGATGATTACGACAGTGAATTTCGCTTCTTTGGTAATCCAATTCCCGCAATGAAAGGACTAGATGATTCAGGTAAGGTAATCTACATGAATTCCTTTTCAAAAACACTCGCACCGGGATTAAGAATTAGCTTTATGATCTTACCAGAAAAGCTAATAAAAATGTATCGTGAAAAGTTAAGTTTTTATTCATC
>DIGC01000103.1:0-727 GCA_002419445.1 Caryophanales bacterium UBA5732 | reverse complement strand
AAAAGAGATTATTTGCTGAACTTATTAAACAATTGCAGTTTTAAAGATATAATAAAAATTAAAGGTGAAGAATCCGGATTACATTTTTTAATGGATATCATCACTAACAAGAGTGAAGAATATCTCTTGGAAAAGGCTAAAGATAAGGGTATACGGGTTTATGGAATATCTGAGTATATGATAAGAAAATGCAGCATATCCGAGACTAAAACTATTGTCTTAGGCTACTCTAATTTAAGTAAAGAACAATTGATGATTGGGGTAAAACTCCTAGAAGAAGCGTGGAAAAATATTTAAATTTTAGTCTACTAAATGTAAGCGCTTTATGATAAAATAGTTTTGAAGAAAGAGAGTGGAATATATGAGAATAGATGAGCATCCAATACTTGCATTTAATCAGAAACGAAAATTTCACTTTACCTATAACGGTAAAAGTATGATAGGCTATGAAGGCGATACTATCGCAGCTGCTTTAGTTGACAATGGAGTAATGCGTTTTTCTGACAGCATTATCCATAAGCGGCCGCGAGGTTTTTATTGTGCAATTGGCAATTGTGGATCTTGTAACATGAAAGTCAATGGTATTGAAAACGTAAAAACTTGCCTTACGCTGCTAGAAGAAAACATGGTCGTTGAATCAGAAGTCTTTGAGGTGATTATCAATGATTGAAAAAGATTTGGTAGTTATCGGTGGTGGTCCGGCTGGTTTAAGCGCTTGTAGGGTAGC
>DIGC01000021.1:7772-13604 GCA_002419445.1 Caryophanales bacterium UBA5732 | reverse complement strand
TATCTTGTTTACGGTTTAGCAAAGCTTAGGCATGAAAAATATTTGTTGATGGCAGACGCTTTAACGCCAAGTGATATTAGACGACTTGAATTTAAAGTCAGAGTGGCTCGAAATCTCGCTTCCGTAAAAATTAAAAGAAATAGCGCTATAATTGAATGGAATGAAAAACTTGAACAATAAGAAAAAGACTGGAAAATTTCCAGTCTTTCTCTTAATATAAGGGAAAAGAGATGATATTTAAGCTAATTATTAGCTTTTCGATTGTTCAAGACTTTTTGTAGTAATACCGCTCCGAGAATTAAAATACCTTTAATTAAATCATTGACGAATGCCGGTACTCTTAAAGCCGAGAGGACAGAGTCAATTGAGTAAAGGACGATGATTCCGAAGAAAGTACCTTGGATAAAACCTTTTCCGCCGGCCATTGAAGTTCCGCCGATAGCGACTGCGGCGATTGCGTCAAGTTCAAATGATTTACCGGCTGTAGCCGTATCGACTGAACCGAATCTCGCAACGTAGAGGAATGATGCAATACCGGTTAGAAGCCCGGTTAATGAGTAAATGTAGATTTTGATACGATCAACGTTGATACCGCTTAATTTAGCGGCTTTTTCATTTGAGCCAACCGCGTAGACATAACGTCCGAATTTGGTTTTGGTCATCAAGAGAATCATTAAGATAACAATTGTAACGAAAATCCATACTAAGTAAGGAATATTTAAGAATGTACCGTAACCTAAGCCTCTGAGAATTGAGTAATAAGCTTCTTGATTAATTAAAATCGGGCCACCTTGTCCTTGTTGGACGGTTAAAGATCTAAAGGCAGCCATTGTGGCCAAGGTCACAATGAAGGAGGCGACTTTTGCTTTTCCAATGAAGAAACCATTGATAAAGCCTAATAAAGTACCGACTACAATCGCATATAAAAGACTAAGTATAATACTGTGAGTGTTATTGAACATGATTGCGGTATTAGCTGCGGTTAAGCCTAAGATCGATCCTACGGATAAGTCGATGTTACCGGAGATAATGACCAAAGTCATCCCTAAGGCGATAATACCGATAAAAGTAGAAGATTTAACAAGGTTAGTGATATTGGCGAAAGTTAAGAAGTTAGAACTGGCAATTCTACCGATAATTAAGAGAAGGATAAGTGAAACTACATAATTGTGATTGATTAAAATGTTTTTTAGAAAAGGCCAACCCTTAATTTTCATAAATTCTTTAAACTTTTCTTTAGTTAAGGTTTTTTCCGACATTTTATGACTCCTTTCGATTTGAACCGGTAGAATAAAACATCATATCTACTTCGTTAAGTTCATCATGATTCATTACTTTATTAATTTCACCTCGGTACATAATGATACAGCGGTGACTGATTTTGTAAATTTCTGGAAACTCGGAAGAAAAAACAATAATGCTTTTTCCTTGTTCGGCTAAATAATTAATTAACTTATAAATTTCAAACTTAGCCCCGACATCAATACCTTGAGTCGGATTATCCAGTAAATAAACATCTGAGTCAAGTTCAAACCAACGAGCAAAGATAACTTTTTGTTGGTTACCACCGGATAAGGAAGTAATCGGGTCTTTAGGCGAATTGGCTTTAATGTTGGTGATTTTTTGATTTTTTTCGAATCTTTTAATTTCTTCATTAGTGCTAATCAAGAATTTTTTATGTTTTGCATTGAAATGAGCGATAGAAACATTATTGAGAATATTCATATCTTTAATAATAGATCTTTCTTTTCTATTTCTTGGAATCATACCAATGCCAGATTTCATCACATGTTTTATCGAAGATAAATTTAATTGTTTTCCGTTTTTAAAGATTTTTCCGTTTGTGAGTTTTCGTGCTCCAAATAGTGCTTCACTGAGTTCGCCTCTGCCATCACCGAATAAACCGGTAATCGCTACAACTTCACCTTTTTTAACGGAGAAGGAGATGTTTTTGAAATATGGCGGACAACTAATGTTTTGGACTTCAAATACGGTTTCCGTATCTAGTTGAGCGCGGTGAATATCTTTGTCTTCAATAATTTTACGTCCTACTAAAAGTTCAGTAGCACGGTTTTCATCGATATCTTTGAAGAAGCCGGAATCGATGAATTTGCCATCTCTAAGAACGGTATATTTATCGCAAACCGCAAATAGTTCAGGCATTTTGTGAGAGATATAGATACAACTAATACCATTGTTCTTTAAATCTCTCATGATTGTGAATAAGTTGTTGATTTCTTTATCTGTAAGTGCAGTAGTAGGCTCATCCATAATGATGAGTTTTGTTTCAAACAAAATAGCACGCGCTATTTCCACTAGTTGTTTTTCCAGAGTATCCAGTTCTCTGACATGAAGAGTCGGATCAATATTTATATTCATCCTTTTAAATACTTCATGAGATTTTCTAATCATTTCTTTTTTATCAAGATAGATTTTAGCAATTGTCAGTTCTCGGTTAATAAATAGATTTTCGAATACGCGTAAATCATTGACAAGATTTAATTCTTGATGAATAAAACTAATTCCCAATTCAACAGCTTGGTGAGGTGTGAGATGGCTATAACTAGTTCCGTCAATAACAATGGTTCCACTTGTCGGCGACAAAACTCCCCCTAAAATATTCATTAGGGTGCTTTTACCTGCGCCGTTTTCACCTAACAAACCATGTATTTCAGCTTCACCAATGGAAAAAGATACGTCTTGTAAGGCTTGAACAGCACCAAAATTTTTATAGATATTTTTAAATTCAACTACCATTTACATCACATCCACTTGTCAAATTTTGATATAAGAGAGCCGGCTAGAGACAATCTAACCGGCTAGCTCTAAATCATTTTATTCTTAGTCTTCTAAAGAATATCTTAATGTGTAAACTGGACCTTCCATGAAAGCTTCATAGTTAGAGTTGTCTACCATTTCTGTTGGAACTAAATATTGTCCACTAACAGTTTCACCTTCAAGTACGTCGATACCTAATTGAATAGCGTCAACTACCATTGCTGGTGAGAAAGAATATACTACTTGGTTAATTCCTAAAGCTTCGTAATGATCAAATAAAGCTAATAATTCTCTTGAAGCACTAACTGCAGATACTAATTCAACGTTAATTGTATAAGTTCCTGTGTAGCCTTCTAAAGCTGCTAAAACACCAGCTGCAACTTCAGCGTCATGTGTGAAGATTGCTTTGATTGATTCAACTTCAGCTTGTGTAGCAGTTGTTAAGAATGTTTCCATTTGATCTTGTGCTGTGTCTTTGCTCCAGTTTGTTGACCATTCTTGGAATTTAACAAAATTGTCATCAGCTGTTGACCAGAAACCATCAGATCTTTGAGTAGGAACGCTTGAGTTGTCACCCTTGAATTCAAGAATGTTAACTTCGCCAGCTGCTAACTCAGTTGCGAAATATGTATTGAAATATTCGCCAGTTTCTTCACCGATAGTTACGTTATCACCTAATAA
Organism: Caryophanales bacterium UBA5732; assembly: GCA_002419445.1. Lineage (GTDB taxonomy): Bacteria > Bacillota_I > Bacilli_A > Izemoplasmatales > Hujiaoplasmataceae > UBA2289. The sequence goes on along the minus strand of DIGC01000021.1, from coordinate 10,145 downwards.
TTCAGCAGTTTCATCGAAATCACTGATTAAACGGTCATAAATGATTAGTGGAATTTCTGCATCTAAGATTGCTTGAGCTGCTGATTTTAATTCGTCACCATTATGTGGCCATAAAACAACAACATCAACACCATCTGCGATAACTTTGTCGATTTGTGAAGCTTGTTCAACAATGTCGTCAGAAATTAAGAATTGGAATTCATATCCATATTCTTCAGCTAATCTTTCAGTAGCTGCTTCAGCGTGGTTAATACTTTCCCCTAGGAAACCGTGGTCAGCACTTGGCATGATAACAGCGATTTCTTTTGTGTCACTTTCACCGTTACAAGCTGCTAAAGCAACAACGGCAAACAACATTAATAATACAGTAATAAATTTTTTCATTTTGTACAAATTTCCTCCTAAATTTTGTATTTTTTGTATTTTTATTTTTCAAAAATAAAAAGCTAATTAAGGTTTACATCCAGTTGATTCGCGGTGGATGATTTGATAAGGTAAAATAATCTTTTTGTTAGTGGAATTAATATCCAGAAGTTTTTCATATAATAATTTAAAAGATTCTTTTCCTAAATCGTAACGCGGTTGATTGATAGAAGAAATAGTTGGACTTGTATACATTGTTATCGCTGTATTGTCAAAGCCCATAACGCAAATGTCTTTTCCTACTATTAATCCTTGTGATTTTAAATAGCTTGTCGCCCCTAATGCTAATGAGTCAGAAGCACAGACTATTGCCGTAGGTTTTGGATTGTTTGACATCAACTTTTTAGCACCAACTGATCCATCTTCATAACGATAGAAATTTTTTACCAAAAGATTTTTGTCGAATTTTAAACCAAAATCATTTAAAGCATCTTTATAACCTGTTTCTCTACCTAGTTCAGATGACTTATAATATTCTCCGCTGATCATGCCAATGGTTTTATGTCCTCTGTTAATGAATTGTTTAACGACATCATAAACAGCTTGTCGGTTATTTATTTCAACGCTAGATACATCTGCGCCCATAGTTGGTTCGCAGCATTGAACGAAAGGATAATTTTTAGCTAAACTGGAAATTGCTTCAGAATCAAGGGTATTAAAAAGACTAATGCAACCATCAACATGTTTCATTCTTAACATATGAAGATATTTAATTTCTTGGTGCTCCTGAAGATTTGTTACTGCAACTAAGATTGCATAACCTTTTTCTTCAGCAGTCTCTTCAATTCCTTGGATTATTTCCGAATAAAATTGATTCGACATTGTCGGTAATAAAACTAAGATTTTATTACTTTTTTGAGTTCTCAAACTTCGACCAGTAATATTCGGTACGAATTTATACTTATCAATCGCAGTGAGAACTTTTTTTCTTGTCGAATCAGCTACTTTTGGGTCGTTATTAATAACCCGAGAAATAGTGGCTACAGAGAGATTGCACATTTTTGCAATATCTTTAATATTCATATAATTACCTCGAAAACCATTATTTCTTGTAAACGATTACAAAATAATTATATCATACAAAAAGCCTTTGTCAAGACATGTAAACGGTATTTTGATAAAAAAAATAAAAAAGTTTGCAAATAAAAATGCAACTATGTATAATATAAATGTAAACGTTTAAATAGAAGGAGTGTGCAATATGAAAAAATTTAAAACTGCTGTTGTAGGATCTGGATTCATCGGAGTAGCTCACATAGAAGCTTTGAGAAGACTAGGAAATGTTGAAGTTGTTGCATTATGCGATATGTATGGTGCCGAGAAAAAAGCTTATGAGAATCACATCGATCTTGCCTATTCTGATTATAAAAAGTTAATCGATGAGGTAGAACTAGATTTCGTTCATGTTTGTACGCCAAATGATACTCATTTTGCTATCGCCAAATATGCTTTAGAACATAACGTAAATGTTGTTTTAGAAAAACCGATGACTTTTACCGTTAAAGAAGCTGAAGAATTAGTGGCTATAGCTAAGGAAAAGAATTTAATAAATGCGGTTAATTTTCATAATCGTTTATATCCAGCTAATATCTTTATAAAAAAATACATTAGTGAAAACAAGATTGGCGATGTGATTTCAATCAATGGGAATTATATTCAAGATTGGTTATTATATGATACGGATTATTCATGGCGTTTGAATTCGAAAGAATCAGGATCGACAAGAGCGGTTGCTGACATTGGTTCTCATTGGATGGATTTAGTAGAGTACTTAACAGGCGAATTAATTGTTGAAGTCTTTGCTGAATTTAAGACTGTCTATCCTCAAAGAAAAAAAGCTATTGGTGAAATTAAAACTTTTACAACTAATCAAAATGCAGAATATGAATTAAAAGATATTGACACAGAAGATATAGCAATGGTAATGTACCGATTTAGTAATGGTGCCAT
>DIGC01000021.1:0-7593 GCA_002419445.1 Caryophanales bacterium UBA5732 | reverse complement strand
GGTTTTCCTGATGCGATTAAGCAAGTGTTTAAGCAAGTCTATCAACAACCTGAAAACAAGAATTATGCACATTTCACAGACGGCTTAAGACAAATGATACTTTGTGAAAAGATTTATGAAAGTGCTAAAAATTCTAAATGGGTTAGAGTATAAAGGTGCAAATGATGAAAATCGGGTTATTAAGCGCAATTCTTCCTGACTCTAGTTTTGAAGAAGTAATAGATATCGCAAAAGATAACAATTATCAAGCTGTTGAATTAGCTTGTTGGCCTAAGGGGAAATCAAATCGAAGATATGCGGGAGTAACGCATATCGACGTTGATACTCTTAGTAAAGAAAAAATTAATTATATTTTAAACTATGTAAAATCAAGAAACATCGAAATCGCTGCTTTAGGTTACTACCCTAATCCTTTAGATCAAGATGAAGAAAAAAGATTGTTCTATTTAGAACATATCAAGAAAGTTATTAATGCGGCTAGTTTATTAAAAGTGAACCGGGTCTCAACTTTTATTGGCAAAAACCAATTTATCAATGAAGATGAAAACTTTGAATTATTCAAGAAGTATTGGCCAGAAGTAATTCGCTACGCTGAAGAGAAAGAAGTATATGTCGGCATTGAAAACTGCCCAATGTATTTCACTAAAGATGAGTGGCCGGGCGGGCAAAATCTCGCTAGTAGTCCTTACATGTGGAGAAAGATATTTAGCGAAATTCCTTCAAAATATTTTGGGTTAAGTTATGATCCCTCTCATCTGTTTTTACAAAGAATGGATTATCTAAAACCAATCAAGGAATTTAAAGATAAAATCTTTCATATTCACTTTAAAGATATTTTACTTTTCCCTGATAAGATTGATGAATACGGTGTGTTTACATATCCTTTAAGGTATATGCAACCAAAAATTCCCGGAGAAGGCGGAATTGATTGGAAAGCTTTTGTAAATGAATTAAAGGCGATTAATTATCAAAATTATGCCTGTGTTGAAATCGAAGATAAGGACTATGAAGATTCGTTTGATTCAGTCAAAAAAGCGATAAAAAATAGCTATAAAAACGTAATTAAGTTTTTATAACTTCCTATTAAAATTAACAGTCCGCTTATGCGACTGTTTAATTTTTTTAATATAGTACTAGAATATTTGACAAATAGAAGAAAATTGAGTAAAATCTATATATCATTAAAAGGGGGAAACATCATGACAAATAGAAGAGTTTTTGGAATAATCTTACTGGTTCTAGGGGTTATATTTTTATTAAACGTTTTACAAATTTGGAGTTTTAATCCGTTTTTTGACGGGTGGTGGACTTTACTTCTAATAATTCCTGCAATTGTCTCCATGTCAAGACAAGGCGTAACGACAGGAAACATGATTTTATTGATTATTGGGGGAGTATTGTTTTTGCAAGAAAGAAACTTTGATTTTAAAGGCTTTTTGTTACCGGCAGTATTAATTGTCTTAGGTATTGCATTATTTATTAAAAAATAATATTGATAAAAAAACCAACCAACAAGTGAAAGTAATTAGAGAATACCGGAGAAACAAAATTAATAGTTGCTCCGGTTTTAATTTTCTCATTTAATTTTACAGGAAATATAGTATAATATTATTAGCACAAGGAGGCAGTTATGAAACGTAAAACTAAGATTGTCTGTACTATTGGTCCAGCTATTGATTCACCAGAAATGATTACAAAGATTATTAATGCAGGTATGAATGTTGCCAGATTAAATTTTTCTCACGGTAACCCAGCCGAACATAAAGCAAGAATAGATTTAATTAGAGAAAAAGCTAAAGAATTAAACCGATACATCGGTATTATGGCTGACACTAAAGGTCCGGAAATTAGAACAGGTATGTTTAAGGACAATTTAGCAACTTTTAAAACTGGAGATCATGTTAAGATCGTTAAAGAAGAAATTTTAGGAACAAAAGAAGCTTTCCATATTTCTAGTCCTGAATTATTTTGCGACATCTCAATTGGTGATTTCTTATTGATTGATGACGGTAAAATGCGTTTAACTGTAACCGAAAAATCAGTTGATCAATTTACTTGTGTCGTTAATAATTCCGGTGTCATTAAAAGCAGAAAAGGTGTTAATGTACCAAACGTTAAATTAACAATGCCTTTCATTTCTCAAAAAGATGATGAGGATATCCGTTTTGCATGTAGAAACAAAGTTGACATGATTGCACTTTCTTTTGTTAGAAGAAAAGCTGACGTTTTAGCTATTAGGGAAATATTAAAACAAGAAAATTGTGGAAATATTGAATTAATTTCTAAGATTGAAAACCAAGAAGGCGTTGACAACCTAAATGAAATCTTAGAAGTATCTGATGGAATCATGGTCGCACGTGGCGATTTAGGAGTTGAGGTATCAACTGAATTCGTGCCGATTTATCAAAAGAAAATAATTCAAAAAGCTAATGAAGTTGGTAAACCGGTAATAACCGCTACTCATATGTTAGAGTCAATGATGGTTTCACCAAGGCCTACAAGAGCCGAAGCCAGTGACGTGGCCAATGCAATATTAGATGGTTCAGACGCTATTATGTTATCTGGAGAAACAGCTGCTGGTGAATATCCGATTGAAGCTGTATTGATGATGGATACGATTGCTAAAACGGTTGAAGACATTATCCCATATTCGGAAAAACTCCAAAAAGCGATTAAGACTTCTCATCAAACTACCAATGACGCTATTGGAATTGCCGTTAGTCAAACGGTTTTGACTTTACCAAAAGCTGAGGTGATAATCGCCTTTACGGAAACCGGCGGTACAGCGAAAAGAATGTGTAAGTTCCGTCCTGGAGTTCCAATCATTGCGGTTACTGATAGTATAGAAACTTGTCAAAAATTATCTTACTACTGGGGGGTATTCGCCACAATTGGCGAAAACATCACAGACTTAAGGTACCATGATGAAGTTGCAATCAGAGTTGCTAAAGACTTCGGATTTAAAGAAGGCGCTACTTTAGTTATCACTTCGGGATGGGGTCAAAAACATGGTTCGACCAATACGATGAGAATCATTGATATTGAATAAAACAAAAAGAGTTAGGAAATCCTAACTCTTTATTTTTTACATCATATGAATATATCTTTTTATTTCCCATTCAGTAACTGTTGTCTTGAAATCTTCCCATTCTTTATTCTTAAGTTCAACGAATTTATTGAAGATATGATCGCCTAAGGCTTCTTTGATTAGTTTGTCTTCAGCTAATAAGTCAATTGCTTCTTTTAGATTATCAGGAAGATTTTTTACTCCTAATTGTTCTCTTTGTTCTTTAGTTAATTCAAATAGATTTTCGTTAATTGGTGCAATTAACGGTAAGTTCTTTTCAATCGCGTCTAAACCGGAAGCAAGGATTACCGCAATTGCGAGGTAAGGATTAGCGGTTGTATCTACAGAGCGGATTTCCGTTCTTGTAGTTATGCCTCTAGTGGCTGGAATTCTAATCATAACTGAACGGTTATGTTCTGACCAGCTTACGTAGCATGGAGCTTCGTAACCTGGAACTAATCTTTTATATGAATTAACTGTTGGGTTAGTGATTGCGCAGAAATTGCGGGAATGAGTTAAAATGCCGGTAATCCATTGTCTAGCGACTAGCGATAAGCCCATCGGATCATTTTCGTCATAGAAAGCATTCTTTCCATTCATATCAGCTAATGAACAATTTGTATGCATACCGGAACCATTGATTGATTGAATTGGTTTTGGCATGAAAGTTGCGTGAAGATTGTGTCTTCTTGCGATATTTTTAACTACTAGTTTAAATGTTTGAACATTATCACAAGCTTCAATAATATTGGAGAATTCAAAGTTGATTTCATTTTGACTTGGAGCCACTTCATGATGAGAAGCTTCAATCGTAAAACCAATTTTTTCTAACTCTAAGACAATATCTCTCCTACAGTCACTAGCGCCGTCTATTGGTGATAAATCAAAATAGCCGCCTTGATCGGTTAAGTTGAGTGTCGTTTTGCCGTTTTCATCTAATTTAAATAAGAAAAACTCTGGTTCAAAGCCAATGTTTAGAGTTGAAAATCCTAAATCATTCATTCTTTTAACCATTTTTTTAAGATTTGACCTCGGGTCAGCATCTGATACTTTACCGTCTGGAGTGTAAACATCGCAAATTAAACGTGCTACTTTTCCATACTTGGATTCTTCCCAACTGTGGATTAACCAAGTATCAAGATCAGGTCTTAGATACATATCCGCTTCCATGATTCTCACGAAGCCTTCAATAGAAGAACCGTCAAACATAACTTTACCATCTAAGGCTCTCTCTAATTGGCCAACGGGAATTTCCACGCTTTTGATTGTGCCAATGATATCAGTGAACATTAAACGTATGTATCTAACGTTTTCTAATTTTGCGTTCTCGATAATGTCTTTTCTTGAATATTTCTTCATTTTACTCACCTTTTCTTATTTTAAGGTACATAAGCAACTAAAATTAATAACATTTTTGTATTATACAAATAAAAAACAAATAAATCAATAAAGAACGATTTATTTGTCAAATACAAACGGTTTCATAACCGTTAATTATTCTAATTTCAATTTTCTGTTAAGTCTTTCGATCCAAGCGCTTATGATCTTGACTAATTTAGAATTTCTTAGAAGCCAATATGCGGCTTCAGCCAACAATAATCCGACAATTAAGTCGATAATATAATGTTGTTTTAATGTTTGAGTAGCGATAATGATCATTAAAGCTAAAACCCAAATTATGATTTTGTTTATTAAAGGAATCTTTTTATCTAGTCTTAAAGCAATAATACAAAACCAACTCATCAAAGTATGCATTGATGGTAAAGCATTTCTCGGACCAGCAGCTTGGTAAATCCACATTACCATTGACTCGGTAAAGTTAAGATCTGTTCTTGGCGTTAAATAATCGTTATTAAGGAATAAACCCGATGTAGTTCTCCATACAGTTACATCTGATTGCCAAAAAAAGTACCAAATCCCGCAGATTAGAAAAGTCACTATTGCCATAGTCAATATTTTGTACATATTTTCTTTTGATCTAGTACTGATATAGATAAAGGTTAAAGCCCAGAAAGGATAAGCAAGAACATAAGGGTAAATATGCCAAGCAACGAAAGGAACCTTTTGGTTTAAACTTAATAAGATGTAGGAATAATCAACACCAGGATTACCAAAAGTTTCTGCGTAAAACTGATTGCCAAAGTAAGTTATAAATAAGAAAAAGATTAGCAAGAAAAAGGGGATTACGATGTAATTGTACTTTTTTAAGTTCATAATTTTACAATCTCCTGTAGTATATTCTATTATAAACTATAACATAAAATAAGTTAAAAAACCATGAAAAATTTTTATGTAATTATTGTGATGATATAATTATTGTCAATATTTGTAAATTGTGATAAAATCAAAGGTAATTTATGGAGGCTTATTTATGTTCGGATATCGTAGTGACGGAAAAAAGATTAAAAAGATAGATCCATTAATGAGAATAGTACCTCATATTATGTTTCTTCGCAATGACTCTCAGGTAATGCAGTTACAAGAAATCGACTGTGAAGCAATGGATAATTATATCCTTGATAAAAGAAGAACCGAAGGATTAAGATTAACCTATATGGATATAGTCATGGCCTCTTTTGTTAGAGTTCTTTCGATGCGTCCAAAATTAAATCGTTTTATCGTTAACGGAAGAATATTTAAAAGAAACACGATTCAGATTTCTCTAGCTGTTAAAAAGAAATTAGTGGATGAGGCTGATGAAACGACAATTAAATTATCTTTTGACGGCAGCGAATCAATTAAAGACGTTATGGAAAAGATTCATAAAGTTGTTAATGAGAACAAAGGTGACGTGACTAACGAAACTGATAATATCGCAAAAATATTAACAAGCGCACCAAACTTTTTAATTAAATTTATGGTGAGATTTTTAATGTGGATGGATAAACATGGAATGTTACCGAAGAAAATTATTGAAGCCAGTCCATTTCATACTTCAATATTCTTAACTAACTTAAAGTCGATTAAAATGGAAACTGTTTATCATCATATTTATAATTTTGGGACAACCGGTCTTTTCGTTTCAATGGGAAAAGAAACTTTAGAACCTAAAGTTGTTAATATGGCTACGAAGGAAATTGGCGTTAAGAAAATCATGAAAATGGGTATCGTTGTTGACGAAAGAATCACTGATGGACTTTACAACAGTTTATCATTGAGAGAATTCAAGAAAATCATGGAAAATCCATATATACTTGATGAAAGAAATGAAAATGTCATTTTAGATGACTAGAAAGAGATAAAGAAAATGGATATATTTTTAGCTATATTAGGTATTATAGTTGGACTAGCCTTCTTTTTGGTTGGTGTAAGACTAGCATTTTTTCCTAAAAAATTCATTATCGGAATGATGAATTACAAGTATAAAAGCAAATCAAAGATGGAACCACAGAAAAACGCTATTATTGTGACTATTGTCATGGGCGCGCTTTTGATGTTAGGTGGCGGTTACTATATTTTCCTAGGAATCGCATCATTATATACACTTATTTAACTTATTTTTACTGTTTAGTCAATATTTTATTGTGTATTAGGCATTAATTTGATAAAATATTACTGGCGAAAATTTACTTTATCGCTTAAATCGGCTTTATTAGGTGGTGACATTATGAACTTATTACGAATAAATAACCTAAATAAAACATTTGGTGGTAATGTGCTTTTTGACAGTGTTTCTTTAGAAATAAACAAGCAAGAAAAAGTAGCTCTTATTGGACGCAATGGCGTTGGCAAGACAACTTTAGTCAAGATGATATTAAACGAAATTACCCCAGATTCTGGGGAAATTTTTATTTTTAGGCAGGCAAAAATCGGATATTTATCGCAAAAAATCATTGAATCCGAACAAAATACGATGTTGGAAGAGAGTTTAAGTGTTTTTAAAAACGTCATTAAAATTGAAAATGAATTAAAAATATTAGCTAAAAATTTAGAAAATGATGTTACGGAATTGGCTCTTAAAAGATATTCGGACAAAGAACATGAATATCTGGTCAATGGTGGTTATGAATACCAAACGAAGATTGAAATGTTGTTAAGCAGATTCGGTTTCGATAAAACCGAGTATGATCGACCAATAGAGAGTTTTTCCGGTGGTGAGAAAACCAGAATTGCATTTGCTAAGCTGTTGATGATTGAACCAGATTTATTGATTCTCGATGAACCAACAAATCATATGGATATTGAAATCATCGAATGGCTAGAAGATTATTTGAAGAGTTATCGAGGAGCGGTATTAGTTATTACTCATGATAAATATTTTATCAACAGAGTAGTGAGTAAAATCTATGAAATAGATAACCAAAGCATCGAAACTTATTATGGTAATTATGATGATTATGAAGTTGAAAAAGTAAATAGATACGAATTGTTATTAAAGAAATACGAAAAGCAAAAAGAAGAAATTGCTCATCTTCAGAGTTTCGTTGATCGTTTCCGATATAAAGCGTCTAAAGCTAAATCAGCTCAAGACAGAATCAAGAAAATCAATCGAATTCAAAAGATTGAAGTTCCCGGTCAGCAACAAA
>DIGC01000061.1 GCA_002419445.1 Caryophanales bacterium UBA5732 | reverse complement strand
GGTCCTAAAGCGACAATCTTCATTTTTGGGGCCGGACATGTCGGCCAAGCGTTGGTAAATGTTTTGAAGACAATGAATTATCACGTGACTGTAATTGATGAAAGAAAAGAAGTCATTGAAAAATTCGTTAACGCTGATATTCTAATTAACGAACCTTTTGTTAATTTCATCGAGAAAGATATTATCAAAGACGGTGATTATATCATCGTTTGTACTCCAAGTCATAAATATGATTATCATGTTATCAACAAAATCTTGGAGAAAAAGCTTAAACCAAAGTATTTAGGGATGTTATGTTCACCTGATAAAATTAAAGCTTATCTTAAGTCAACCTATGAAACTTTTGGTAAAGATATCGATTTGAGTTTCTTTTATTCACCAATTGGACTGGATACGGGGGGCATGACTCCAGAAGAAATAGCGATATCCATCAGTGCGGAAATATTAGTTGTTTCCAATGGAAAAAAAGGGCATTCTCATATGCGGGAGATCTTAGATGGTAAAGATTGTTACTGGAAAGATTAATTCTTTTAAAACCACAAGACTCTTGGAACATTATCAAAAAGACTTGCTGGGTGATGGATTTATCGCTAAAAAGATTATGAGCAACAATCAAGTTCATAGTTATAATTTAGTTCAATTATCTACTAAAAAGGAAATTCCTTTTATCATCAGAGACATCTATGACGATGAATCCAAACCGATTATTTATAAATTAGGTCCTTATCATTTTTATAAAAGCGCTTTTGACTTTGTAGAAAAAAAGATTTATGGTTTTATTAAAGACGGCATAAGTCCAATTTATTTAGACGAAATTAGTCTGTTGGAACTTGAGGGTTTAGGCTATCATCAAATTTTAAAAAAACTTGTCGATAAGCAGATTGATTTATGTTTAGTTGTTAGAGAAGATTTATTACCAAAAGTTATTGAAAAATATCAATTGAAGGATGTCGAAATTATCTAAGGAGTGTTGAAGCAGGCATGTTTGATAAACGAATTATCAATGGTCAAGTCTATCTTGATTCTAAATTCAAAAAAACAAACATTTATATCTTGGGTGAAGAGATAACGAAAATAACCCAAGAACTTCTACCGGCTAAAGAGTCGATAGATGTTAATAATGCTTTGGTTATGCCGGGATTAGTTGACCCTCATGTCCATTTTAATCTTGACTTAGGATCTATTCGTTCAAGAGACGATTTCTATTTTGGGACGCTTGAAGCCGCCTATGGCGGCGTAACTACTATCATTGATTTTTTGGATCCGGTCGACAATGTAGAAGATCTGGAAAAGGCTTATTATCGGCGCTTAGAAGAAGCTTCTAAGGCAGTCGTCGATTACAGTTTTCACGCCACGATTAAAAACCCAAAGTGTGATTTAGAAAGTTTTGTCTTAAAGATGAAAGAACTGGGTATTAATTCTTTAAAGCTCTTTACGACATATTCTGAAAGTTCGAGAAGAACCTTTGATGAACAAATTATTGAACTGCTTAAATTATCGGAAAAATATAAATTTCTTTTGTTAGCCCACATTGAAAGTGATAATCTAATCGATTTGAATCCTAGTTTCAATTACAATTGTTTATTAAAATCGAGACCAACTTTAGCTGAAACTAAAGAAGCGTTAAAGTTAGCTGCTTTCGCTGAAAAGTATGGCGGTTATTTATACATGGTTCATTTGAGTAGCGGGATAACTTTAGAAAAACTGAAAAAGGATTTTCCGGGAATCTTAAATAAAAAGTTTTTTGTCGAAAGTTGTCCGCATTATTTCATCTTTACTAACGACTTTTTGGAAAGATGTGACGGTCAATTATATACTATGGCTCCACCTTTAAGAACAAGAAAAGAAAGAACGCTTTTAAAAGATAATTTCGACGATATCTTTTCTATTGGCACCGATCATTGTGCTTTCAATAAAAAAGATAAGGAGCAACGACTTTTAAAAGATATTCCTTTAGGGATTGGCGGTATTGAATTTTCTTTTGATGTGATGTATGAATTATTCAAAGAAAAAGCTATCGACAAAATGAGTAAAAACATTTGTTCTTTATATCCTAATTTAGAAAAACGCGGTGAAATTAAAGAAGGTAATTTTGCGAGTATTTTTGTTTATGAAATCTTTGATAATTTCATAGGCGATAGTCATGGTAAAACCGATTATAATCTCTATGAAAATTTCAAACGTTCCGGTCAAGTAATCCATACGATTAACCGCGGACAGTTTGTAATTAAAAACGGAGAATTCCAAACTGCAGTTTCTCAGAAGATTTGAGGTGAAGAAAGATGTATGCTTTGATTAACGCTAGAATATATGATTATCAAAACTATCTAGAAAATGGATTTATAGTTTTTGATAAATTAATACATAGTACTGGTTCGATGGTTGATTATGTAAACAAAGGTTATGAAGAGATTGATTGTTCGGGAAAGCTCATAATTCCTGGTTTCGTCAGTGGTCATACTCATTTGTATTCAACCTTTGCTAGAGGGATGAATATTGATTTTAATCCAAAAAACTTTCTCGAAATTTTAGAACAATTATGGTGGAAGTTAGATCATTTTTTAGATAAGGAGCTTATTTATACCTCAAGTTTAATGGGAGCTCTAGAACAACTTTCTTTCGGGACAACCACTTTGATAGATCATCATGCCAGCGCTTATATTGAGGGCAGTCTTGATTTGATTAAAAAAGCTTTGATCGACGATTTAAATCTTCGTGCTGTCATGGCATTTGAGATTAGCGACCGGTTCAATGTTGAAAAGGCGATTAGCGAAAATCTCAACTACATCAATAACAATCATAATCATTCAACTTCCGGGTTAATGGGATTGCATGCATCATTATCATTAAGCGCTGAAAGTTTAGAAAAAATTGAAAAAGCGCTTAATAATCAAGGCATTCATATCCATGTCGCTGAAAGCATCATGGATGAAGAGGATTGTGAAAAAAAATATGGAATGCGAGTTTTAGAGAGACTAGAGAAGTATCATCTTTTAAATGACAAAGCATTATTAGTTCATTGTACCCATATCAATGAATTAGAAATGGATATCATTAAGAAGTATCACGCGACAATCGCGGTGAATGTAACTTCGAATTTGAATAACGCTGTTGGCATTTCGCAAATCAAGAAATTCCTTGATAAAGGGATTAGAGTCATCAGTGGAAATGACGGTTTGATACCGTCTCAAGCAATTGAATACCTAAATATCTTTTATTTAGGACATTTAAAACAAAAGTCACCGATTGGATTTTCTTTAGATGATTTAAAGAAGATTATCCTTAATACTTATGAATACACAAACAAATTATTAGGAACTAATTTAGGGAAAATAGAAAAAGGTTCTGAAGCTGACCTTTTAGCAGTTAATTTCAATCCTTATACACCGGTAAATAAAGATAATATTTTTGGACATTTGTTTTATGGCGTATATCCGGGATTCAAACCGGAAATGATTTTCGCCAATGGAAAATTGCTGATGAAAGATTATCAATTTATCAATGATTACTCTAAATTGTATGCAGCTGCTAGATTAGAAGCTCAGAGGCTTTGGGATATTATCAAGAAAGAAGGTAATGAAATTGAATTTAAATACTAGTTTTGACGGCTTAAAATTAGCTAATCCTTTAATGCCAGCGGCTGGTCCGTTAAATGGGGATTTAGAAAAATTAAGATTTTTACAGTCACAAGGTTGCGGTGCAATTGTGACTAAAACAATTTCGAGAGAATTACCTCATATTCCTAAACCTTGTATCTACGGCGATAAGACTTTTATTATGAACTCTGAATTATGGAGTGAAATAAGCTATCAAGTTTGGATTCATGAGATCTTACCTGAATTTATGAAAACTAAAGACAGACCGTTAATTGTAAGTCTTGGTTATACAAAAGAAGATATGGAATTTTTAGTACCTAAGGTTGAAAAGTTTGCTGATGCCTATGAAATCAGTACTCATTATGTCGGTACGGATTTAAATGTCATTAAAGAAACGGTAAAAGCGATTAGAAACAATACCTCAAAACCGATTTATATGAAAATCAGTCCGCATATTCCTAATCCTGAGGGGTTTGCTAAAGCGATAAAAGAAGCGGGAGCTAATGGCGTCGTAGCGATTAATTCTTTAGGACCAACAATGAAAATCGATCTTGAAAGTCGCTCCATCATTTATGGTAATGATAAAGGGTTTGTTTGGACTAGTGGTCCGGCAATTAAACCGATTGCCTTAGCGACTGTTTATAAGATAAAACAAGCTGAACCGACACTGACGGTGATTGGCGTTGGAGGGATAAAATCCGCAGAGGATGTATTAGAGTTTCTTTTAGCCGGAGCTTCTTCAGTTCAAATGTTATCCGCAGCGCTTTTACAAGGGAAAGAATTATATTCTAAAATTATCGCAGATTTACCTAAAGCACTGGAAAAATATGGTTTTAAATCGATAGAAGAAGTAATTAATCACGGTTTAAAAAAAGAAGTTGTTTATAAACAATCTTTACCGGTTTTAGATAAGGACAAATGTATCGATTGTATGCTATGCCAAAAGATTTGTCCGTATTTTGCGATTGATTATCCGGGAGTTATCACTTTTAATCCGGATAAATGTTTTGAATGCGGGCTTTGTATTGCTAAATGCCCAACTGGAGCAATCAGTTTTCTTAAGAGGTGAAAAGATGAAGGATATTTCCTTAAGCATTAATAAAGTTGACAATGACGAGAAAATTTCCGGAAAAGCTAAGTATGTTGCGGATTTAAAAATGGAGGGAATGCTCCATGCTTTTACTGTGAGATCTAGT
>DIGC01000082.1 GCA_002419445.1 Caryophanales bacterium UBA5732 | reverse complement strand
TCGACTGTTTTGAAGATGGTTATGGCATTAATTTAATTCCTCTGGCTAGACTCGCAGAGAAGTATTATAAAAAAGATAATTGTAATTTATTCGTTCCTAAAGGGTATAATATTAATTATAATAAATCAGAAGATTTATCCTTTATCGGAAGAATTCATAAAGCAATAACGGTTATTCAATTTAAGTTAGAATATAATCTTATTAAACGTAAACCAGGTTTCTTATTAGAAGACAGATTGCTTCTAGATAAGATTGATTTCACAGATAACACAGTCATGATTGACGGCGTTAAATATCCTTTGTTGGATTCTAATTTCCCAACGATTAATCCTAAGAAACCTTTTGTTTTAAATAAGGATGAAGAAGAAGTGATTGATCACTTAACTCAACTATTCTTACATAACGAGATGTTACAAAAACACGCTAGGTATTTGATGCAACATGGTTCAATGTATTTAAAATACAATAACAACCTTTTATTCCACGCCGCTGTTCCGTTAACTGAAGACAAACAATTCCTTAAACAAATAATTAATGGAAAAGAATATTACGGCAGGAATTTATTTGATGAATTTGATCGTTTAGTTAGAAGTGCGTTTTTGAACCGCTATGAAAAAGATAATTATGATAAGGACTATTTTTATATCTTATGGCAAAGCGCTTCATCACCGCTTTTTGGTAAACACTCGATGAAAACTTTTGAAAGATATTTTGTCGCTGATAAAAAGACTCATAAAGAGATAATTAATCCCTATTATAAATACCGTTTAGAAGAAGACGTCTTAAGAATGATTTATCAAGAGTTTGAATTGGACTTCAATAAATCAAAAATTATTAATGGACATGTTCCTTTAGATATTACTAAAGGCGATCAAGTCGTATTGGCTAATAAAAGAATTTACTCAATCGACGGCGGAATGAGTAAAGAGTACGCTGATAGGACTACTATGGGCGGTTATAGTTTGATAAGTGACTCGCATGCATATTTCTTAGTATCTCATGAAAGATTTGATACTTATCAAGCTTTGATTGCTAGTGAAAAAGACATCGTTTCAATAACTCGTTCGGAAGAGTTAAATACTAGAAGAACTTATATTTATGACACTAATAAGGGTCAGGAAATAAAAGATAATATCAATGATTTATTACAACTTCTTGATGCTTATCGTTCAGGTACAATAACAGAAAAAAAGTAAAAAAAATAAGAGTCTCGATAGAGAGACTCTTTAATTTTTCTAGACTAATTTTTTTCTGATTTGACTTGAAAGAATGTCAATTATGGTTACTGTGACAATTAAGGCAATAACAATTATCGCTACTCTTTCCCAACCTCTAGCTCTAATAGCGAAGATTAGTGAAGCACCGATACCGCCGGCACCAACTAATCCTAGGGTTGCGGCAGAACGGACATTTATTTCAAAACGGAAAAGTGTATAACTTAAAAATTCAGGTGCAACTTGCGGTATTACAGCTCTAAATAGAACTTCCATATTGTTTCCACCACATGACTGCAAAGCTTCTTTAACACCGATATCCATACTTTCTATCGATTCGGAATATAGTTTACCTAACATTCCGATTGAATGGACGCCAAGAGCTAAGATACCTGCAGGAGCCCCTGGACCGACGATTCCAATAAAGATTAAAGCGAGAATCAATTCCGGGAAGGTTCTAATCATCGTGATAATAAATTTACCGATTTTTGAAGTTCTTCTACCGACGATATTTTGTGAAGCCAGAAGCGCGAAAGGAATCGCTAAGATTCCGGAAACGAAAGTACCGCTTATTGCAATAGCGATAGTTTCAACAACAGCGTAAGGAAGACCGTCAACCGTCCAGTTTGTCAAATAATCAATGTCGGGATGAATAATCCCGTTCCACATCCCGATGATTGTCCCGGAAGCAGAAGGCATGATGCCATTATAGTTTAAACCTTGTAGACCCCAAACGATTAATGCAAAAACGATGGTGAAAACAACGGTTTTTCTAATAGTATTTATTTTAGGTTTTTTAGGTAGAGGTTTGCTTAAAGTAGTCATTATACTAACCTCCTTCTAATACTGCTTGAGATAAAGTCAATAAGTAATACTGCACCAAAGGAGATCATAACAATAATACCAACAAATTCAAATCGACGAAGGCTCAGGAAAATTTCATAGTATTGACCGATACCGCCAGCACCGACATATCCTAAAACCGCTGCAGCCCGAATGTTTACTTCGAATGCATAGAGGGTATAAGAGATAAATTGCGGTAATACTTGTGGTAAGATTGCATAACGAAAAATATTAAACCTATTACCTCCTAAAGAGATAATAGCCTCCACTTGTCCATAATCAATCGCTTCGATTGATTCATATGTCATTTTTGAAATTAAACCAAAAGAGAAGATAGTTAAGGCAAGAATACCAGCAAAGCTTCCTAGTCCGAAAATAGAGACGAAAAGTGAAGCTAATACCAGGGCGGGAATAGTTCTGAAAAAGTTTAAGAAGATTCTGGTGATTTGATTTAACCATTTAATCTTAATAAAGTTTCCAGCGGCAATTAACGCTACAGGAAAAGCGATAACAGCCCCAAAAAAGGACCCGACAATGGCCATTTGAACAGTTTGCAGCAATGGTTTAATAACATTGTCAGCATAGTCCCAAGCTGGTGGAAAAAACATTGAGTCGATTAAACGAAAAGCAAAACGAAGATTTGAAATAATATCGATAACACTAAAACCAGAAAACATTGCACTGCTGATGATAATACCAAAGACGAGAATAATAGTTGAGTAAAATTTAATTCTTCTTGGTTTAGGCGGAATTTTACTCAATAACGCTTGATTCATTATTCTTCTCCAACAAAATCATCATGAGATATTGGCCTACCATAAACGATTTCTAAATCTTTAATAATGTCTTTTTTATTTTTGCCTTTGATTTGAATGTCATATACAATCTTGCCTTCTTTAACGCCAACGATTCTGGTTGCATATTCTAAAGCTAAGTCAACGTGATGTAAATTAGCAATCATAGTAATTCCGTCTTCAACAGAGATTTTTTTTAAGAATCTCATCACTTCAAAAGTCGTGATTGGATCCAAAGAAGCGACTGGCTCATCAGCAAGTAGAATTTTAGCGTTTTGCGCTAAAGATCTAGCGATAGCAACTCTTTGCATCTGCCCGCCCGATAAATCGCTAGCTCGGTGATAAGTTTTTTCGATGATATCGACTCTATCAAGTGCTTGCAAAGCTATTTCTTTATCTTTTTTTGGAAAAAATCCGAAGATAGTTCGCCAAGTCGGATTATAAGAAATTCGACCTGATAGGACGTTTTGAATTACAGACATTCTCTTGATAATATTAAAGTTTTGAAAGATCATACCAATATTAGAACGCATTTTTCTTAGTTTTTTGCCTTTGATTTTCGTGATGTCGATTTCTTTTAGATTTAGTTTTGTTTCATCAAACTCCGGATTCAGTTCTTTTTGTCTTGCGATTTCTTTTTCAATATTGTCTCCATACATTTCATAGGTGTTAACATCAACATTGTTAAAAATGATGTTTCCCGAAGTGACATCAATGATTTGGTTGAGAGTTCTTAACATTGTTGATTTACCAGCACCAGAAAGTCCTAATATAGCAACAAATTCACCTTCTTGTATTTCAAGGTTGACATCGACTAAAGCTACAGTTCCGTTAGGATAAGTTTTATTTACGTTTACAAATTTTATCATGTTAATTCTCCCTTAGTATAATAGCCACCATTACGGTGGCTATTAATAGAATTTTACTTAAATTAAAATTATTCGCCGAATGTCCAGTCTTCTTGTCTTTCTAAATAAGTTCTTACGATATCATATTCACTGTCAACAGCTACTGCATAACCTTCATGGTTATAAACGGCTCTAATAATAGCTAGACCTTCTTCAGTTTGAGCGATAGCGATAAATGCATCTTTAACCTTTTGAACTAAAACTGGGTCAAGGTTAGGAATAACAGAAATTGTATCATTTGGAATGCTTTCAGTATTTGTGATGAAAATAACTTCGTCATAAACATCTGGGTAATCATTTTCAACTAATGTTCTTGCATCTTTGAAAGTGAAAGCTGCATCAGCTTGGCCGTTATAAACAGCTAAGATTGCCGCATCATGTCCACCAGCATTAATCCAAGTTACATCTGTCATTACGTCTAAACCATTATCAGCTAATAAGTTAGCTGGCCAAACGAAACCAGAAGTAGAAGTGAATGATGCGATAGCGATAGTTTTTCCTTCAAGATCAGCAACGCTAGTAATGCCAGAGTCAGCGCCTACTACTAATTGTGATTTGTAACCATCAACTAATGGTTGATCAGTAAGTAATTGGCCATTGTCATCTACATCATAACGTAATGATTTTAGGATAACATTAGCTGCACCTTCATCATGTGCTAAAACGTATGAAGCTGTAGCTAATAAACCAACATGAACTTGTTCTGACTTCATTGCTTCAATTAAAGCGTTATAGTCAGTTGCGATTGTAACATTTACTTCCATGTCAAGTTCTTCAGCTAGTAAATCTTCTAAAGGTTGTCTTTGAAGTTCAAGAACAGCAGTGTCTCTAGATGGAATTAATTGTACTTCTAGTACCGTAGGGTTAACATAGTTAACTGTAGTAGTTGGTGCTTCTGTAGAAGGTGCGGCTGTTGTTGGCGCAGCGGTTGTAGTTCCACCGCAGGCAAACATCCCCATCACCAAAAATGTAAATAAAAACAGACTTAAGATTTTTTTCATAGAATCATTTCTCCCCCTTTTTCTATAATACTTATATTTTACTACAATAATTGATAAATTAAAGATAAAATCGAAAAAAATAAGAGAAAATAGTGTAAAATAAAAATGAAGGGAGTATGATTATCGTTATGAACTCAAATTTCAGTCTTCGCATTCTTTCTACAAGTGATATTCATGGCTATATTTTAGCTAAAAATTACGCTGATAATAGTAAAGTTGATTATGGATTATCAATAGTAAGCAATATTATTAAAGAAAAACGAAATCAAAACACGATTCTTTTAGATATCGGTGATGATTTGCAAGGTAACCCTTTAATGTACTTTCATCAACTAAATAGAAATGATTATCCAAATCCTTTAGCTAAAGTTTTTAATTACTTAAATTATGACTATTTCGTTCCCGGTAATCATGACTTTAACTATGGGTTGGATTATCTTGAAGATTTTATTAAAATGATAAACGCAAAAACCCTTTGTTCAAACATTTATAATCTAGATGATGAATATCTGTTTACTTACCCATATGAGATTAAAGAATTTAAAGGCGGGCCTAAGATTGGCATTATCGGGTTAACTACTCAATATATACCTAACTGGGAAAATCCAAGTTTTATCAAAGATATAAAATTTGTTAATGCTTATGAATCTTTAAAATCGACAGTAAAGAAATTAAGAAAAGAAGTGGATTTTATTATCGTTGCTTACCACGGTGGCTTTGAAAGAGAATTAGTTACGAATAAACCTTACGTCGTTGATACCGGTGAAAACTTAGGATCAAAAATAATAAATAACATTAAAGGCATAGATGTGTTTATTAGCGCCCACCAACACCGACAAATCTCAGAACTTGTTAATGATGCAGCTATTATCCAAAGCGGTTCAAGAGGTGAAAGCGTCGGAATGATAGACGTTGAATTCAAATTTGAAGATAAATGGATTGTTAAAAGTAAAGAAGCTACTTTAGTTAAATCTGATAATTACCAAGAAGATGAAAATGTAATCAGTTTGATTTCTGAAATAGAAACAGCTTGCCAGGAGTTTCTAGATAAAAAGATTGGTAATGTTGTACTGGATAACTTAAAGGTTGAAGATATGTTTAGTGCTAGACTTAATAAACATCCGATTGTCACCTTTATAAATCAAGTTCAACTTGAATATTCAAAGGCGATGATTTCTGCCACATCTTTACCAAATGAAGTAACTGGTTTTTCTAAAGATATAACGGTAAGGAATGTTTTATCGACCTATGTTTATGCTAATACTTTATCGGTACTGGAAGTTAGCGGTGAGGTATTAAAACGCATCCTAGAGAAAAACGCCGAGTATTTCATATGTGAAGATGGAGAACCTAAAATAAATCCTAGATTTTATTATCCTAAAATGCAACACTATAATTACGATATGTTTGACGGTATCGACTACTTGATTGATTTGTCTGAACCTTTTGGTAAGAGAATCAAATAACTAAAGTATGAAAACGCACCGGTTTCTGATAAACAGAAATTTTCTTTCGTAGTTAACAATTACCGAGCTTCTGGCGGCGGAGACTTCGCTGA
>DIGC01000114.1 GCA_002419445.1 Caryophanales bacterium UBA5732 | reverse complement strand
ATAAAAAAATAATCCTCAAAAATGAGGATTATTTAACAACTATATTGACTAACTTTTGCGGTACGATAATGATTTTAACGATTTGTTTTCCTTCAAGATGAGCTTTGATCTTATCGCTTCCAATAGCTAAAGCTTCTAAATCAATTTCGCTTATTTTACTATCAACTAGCATTTTATCTCGAACTTTACCGTTGATACTAATAACCATTTCCACTTCATCTTTTACTAATTTTTCTTCATCATATGTTGGATAAGTTTCATGAACTAATAAAGTTTCATGACCCAACATCTGCCACAACTCTTCTGTTATATGAGGAGCGATTGGATTAAGAAGTTGCAGTAAAACTTCATAATCGGCTGTGGTTAATTCAGTCATTTTGTTGTACTCATTAACAAGCGTCATTAACTTAGCAATAGCGGTATTGAATTTCAAGTTTTCAATGTCTTCGCTTACGCCTTTTATCGTTTCATGAATTATTCTTGCTAATTCCTTAGAATAAGTAGAACCTTCTTTTACAATTGGAAACATCCGCCAAATTTTATCTAAAAATCTTCTCGCACCTTTAAGACCCAGTTCATTCCAAGGAGTAGCCATTTCATAGTCACTGATAAATAGGACAAAAGTTCTTAAAGTATCGGCACCGTATTCATCAATGATTTCCATAGGATTAACAACATTGCCTCTGGATTTTGACATTTTTTCGTTATCTGCACCTAGGATTATCCCTTGTGCAGTTCTTTTTTTATAGGGTTCTCTATGGACAGTAACACCGATATCATAAAGAAATTGATTCCAGAATCTTGAGTAAATTAAATGCCTAGTGACATGTTCCATCCCACCGTTATACCAATCGACTTTACCCCAATATTCCATTTTTTCTTTAGAAGCTAATTCTTCATGATTAAAAGGATCCATATATCTTAAGAAATACCAACTGCTACCAGCCCATTGTGGCATTGTATCAGTTTCCCGATGGGCATGACCGCCGCATTTAGGACAGGTACAATGAACGAAACTATCGATGTTAGCTAACGGCGACTCTCCAGTGTCAGTCGGAATAAACTTCTCCACCATCGGCAAAGTTACCGGTAAATCCTCATAAGGAACAGGAACGATTCCGCATTTTTCACAATAGATAATCGGAATTGGTTCTCCCCAATAACGTTGACGGTTAAACGCCCAGTCTTTCATTCGATATTGCTTGGCTTCTTCACCGATATGATTTTCTTGAAGATAATTAATGATTTTCTTCTTTGCTTCTTCGACGCTTAAGTTATTAATTAATGGACTATTTATCAAAACGCCTTCTTCTGTATCGGTGTAAGCTTCTTTTGTAATGTCTCCGTTTTTAATCACTTCGACAATTTCCAAATTATATTTTTTAGCGAAATCATAGTCTCTAGTATCATGAGCCGGGACAGCCATGATCGCACCGGTCCCGTAAGTAATCATGACGTAATCGGAGATAAAAATTGGTATTTCTTGATTATTAACCGGGTTAATCGCTTTTAAACCTTTAATCTCGACACCTGATTTATCTTTAGCCAGTTCAATTCTTTCAAATTCAGTTTTCAACATAGCCTTTGCTTGATAATTTCTGATTTCCTCAAGGTTTTCAATTTGATTCTTAAATTCTTCAACATAAGGATGTTCAGGAGCGATAACCATAAAAGTCGCTCCATAAATCGTGTCTGGTCTTGTGGTAAAGACCTTTAATACTTGATTGCTACCAGAGATGGGAAAATTAATATAAGCGCCAGTAGATCTGCCAATCCACTTTTCTTGTTCCATCCTAATTCTTGAATTAGATTCTAATTCATCAAGACCGACAAGTAATTTTTCAGCGTAATCAGTGATTTTTAAGAACCAAACAGCCTTTTCCATTTGAACAACGTCGCTATCGCAGCGGTCACATTTTCCACCTTGTGACTCTTCATTTGATAAAACAACCTTGCAACTAGGGCAAAAATTAACATAGGCTATGTCTTTAAAAACCAGACCGTGTTCATATAGTTTCAAGAAAATCCATTGTGTCCAGCGATAATAATCTGGATTAGTCGTATCAACCATCCGAGAAAAATCAAAAGAGAATCCAGCTGCTTTTAATTGTTCGATAAAAGTTTTGATATTTCTATCGGTAACTGTTCGCGGATGAATTTGATTCTGAATTGCATAGTTTTCTGTTGGCAATCCAAAAGCGTCAAAACCGATAGGGAATAAGACATTTTTCCCCTCCATTCGCCTTTTTCTAGAAATTACATCCAACGATAAATAAGCGCGAATATGACCGATATGCATTCCTGCACCGCTTGGATACGGAAACTCAACTAAACTATAATATTTTTCTTTTTCGGAAAAATCATGGGCATTAAAATACTTATTGCTATACCAAATATCTTGCCATTTTTTTTCGATTTTTTTGTCTTCAAAGCTTGGAATAAATTCGCTCATTTTTTCAACCCTTCCTAAATAAAAAGTCCTCTACAATTCATGTAAAGGACGAAAATTTCCGTGGTACCACCTTAGTTCTAACTCTTTATAATAAAGTTAGCGCTTATCTATCTTTAACGCAAGATTTACGGGTTTTGCTCACGAGTTTCACAAAACCTACTCCATAGACTAATTCTGATAAGTTCAATATTAGTTTTCACCAGCCACTAACTCTCTAAAAAGACTCATTATCATACTATTTCTATATCATCGTAATTAAATGTATTATAACATAAATATATTTTATTTCCAATGCTAATTATTCATCTTCTTGATTTTCTTCATCATCATTATCAGAAGTTTCTTCTTCTTTGTCGTTTAAATCCTCATATTTGAGATCATCAGGGTTTTCTT
This sequence comes from Caryophanales bacterium UBA5732, assembly GCA_002419445.1. Taxonomy (GTDB): domain Bacteria; phylum Bacillota_I; class Bacilli_A; order Izemoplasmatales; family Hujiaoplasmataceae; genus UBA2289. Next base: position 1,508 of record DIGC01000114.1, on the reverse strand, counting down.
GTTCAGGCATTTGGTTGCCGCTTGCTTTATTAATTAATCTAAATTGGATTTCTCTTTGTAAAGTAAACACGCTTCGATAGGCAAAGAGCATTAATATAAAGAAAATTAACATATCGAAATTAATTAAATTATAAATCGCAAACAGGAAAGCCATCGGTGTTGCCGCAAAGGTTAACATTTTAAATAACTTCTTATAAGAGATATATTGTTTAAATCTCATAAAAGGGATCGTGGAAATCAGAATAATAAAAATTAAAATAAAAGTATTTGAAAGTAACCCGAGAAATATACCGGCAAATATCACACTATATTTAAGGATACTTACAACTTCTTGAAGAGAATTAAGATCATAAGTTGTCAAAAATTCAATTGAATTAATTGTTCTTTCGCCAACAAAAACATTTAATGTGGATCCTTGAACAACTATCGACAAGACGTCACGATTTGTTATATCCGAGATTTGATCGGTTTCACTGATAAAATGAACGTCAAAATCATACATTTCAAAGCTGTTATTGACATTATAGTTTTCACCAGTACATACTAAATTATTATCAACGATTTCACAACCGGTAGTAGTTTCAGTTATAATTTGCGGTTTATGAGAGATAAAGAAAACAATCGTAGCAACACTCATTAACACTACGAGAATTAAAATATATAGAAAAACAAAACCACCCTTTTTATTATGGTAGTTAACAATATTCTTGGGATAAACTATACTATTAGCGAATATTTCGAACATCTGCATCACCTACTTTACTTATTATATCATTTTTTCTATCAACTTCAAGAAAAACCACTTCTAATGACTTATTAGATGCTTGATATTTTTAAATAAATATCTTAAATATTTCAAATTATGATATAATTTTTGTGGGTGAGACTATGAATTATTTTACTAATGAAAAGTACTATAATACCCTAAATAATTATTATCGAAACCGTTTCGGGACAAAAGTTTTTAAGATTGCCCTTAACGGTGATTTTACGTGCCCAAATCGTGACGGAACTATCTCGAAAGCTGGTTGTATATTTTGTTCAGACTCAGGTAGCGGCGAATTCAGCGGAAACAAAATTGATAGTTTGGAAATTCAATTTAACAACATTAAACAACTGATGCATAACAAATGGAAAGATGGTAAATATATCGTTTATTTTCAATCTTTCAGCAACACTTATGGACCACTTGCGAAATTAAGAAAAATCTATTATGACGCCTTAAAACTTGATAAAGACGTTATCGGTTTAAATATCGGCACAAGACCGGATTGTTTTAATGATAGCATCTATGATTTATTATCGGAAATTAATCAAAAAACCTATCTTACCGTCGAACTAGGTTTACAGTCGATGCATGATTCTACTCTCATTTCCATTAACCGCGGTCATGATTTAGTGACCTTTATAAAAACAGTAAAAGCCTTACGTGAAAGAAACATTGATGTTGTTGTTCATATCATCAACGGTTTACCTAATGAAACTGAAGAACAAATGCTTAAAACCGC
>DIGC01000063.1 GCA_002419445.1 Caryophanales bacterium UBA5732 | reverse complement strand
GCCGTAACAATTAACGCCGCTAAGATTAACCATATTGAAGATCAGGTTGGTAGTATCGAAGTTGGTAAAGACGCTGATATCGTTATTTGGGATGGACATCCTTTCCATTACCTCACAAAAACTGAAGTCGTTATGATTAATGGCGAAGTTGTTCACCAAAAATAACAAAGAAATAAAGCATCCAAAAAATGGATGCTTGTTTTTTTAAGATTTTAGTAATAATAACTTGTAGGTTTTATAAAAGTTTTGTAATGTATTCAACGTGACGTTTTTGACAAGATTCGATTAATTTAATTGCTTCTTGTTTATTGTGATAATCGAGGACTTGAACATGATGACCTGGCTCTAAGATTTTATAATTTTCAAAAAATAATTTAATTTCTCTTTGTTGCAATTCTTTCATGTCTTTGATGTCTTGTAGGTCGTCAAAACGAGGATCTGCATCGACTACTGCGATAATTTTTTCATCTTTTTCGCCGGAGTCATACATATCTAAATAGCCAATAACTCTAGCATCAACAACACAGCCCGGAAAGGTTTGAGTAGTAGCTAGAACTAGAATGTCAAGAGGATCTCCATCTTCAGCTAAAGTTTTTTCAATAAAGCCATATTCAGCTGGGTAAGTCATTTTTGAGTATAATACACGGTTTAATTTAATGATGTTACGGCTTTTATCAATTTCGTATTTGTTTTGGGTTCCCATCGGGATTTCGATTACTGCTTCAATAATTTTTGACATTTTATCAATCCTTTCATTTGAAAATTATATATTATTAGTTGGTTATTTGCAACTTTTAAAGTAAAACAAGTTTTTTTTGTTTTCCATATATCTATTTTTATTAATTTTATGATAAAATATTTCTTAAGAGGTGATACAAGTGCAAGTGTTTGGGATTAACCTGGCTTTGGTTGATTGGTTAAATGCGAATTTTTGGTGGCCAGTAATCTTGTTTGTAATTGGTATATTCGTGATAGTAAGAATAGTTACAATCAAACCAAAGGGTAAAGAAGAAGTTGAAGGAATTGATCACTTTGAAAAGGTAGTAGAGAATTTAGGCGGAATAGTTAATATTGTGACTGCTTCATTAGACGGCAGTCGTGTAAAATTTCAAATAAAAGACATTGAAGTAACAAAATTAGATGCATTTAAAGAAATCGGTGCTACTGGGGTTTTTATTTCTGGAAATAATGTTAAAATGGTATTACCATTTAACGCTCAAACTTTAGTTGATAAAATAAATTCAGATAAAAGTGGAGGTAAATTATGATTGATGGTAAATTTAAGATTTCTTACGAAAATGGACTGCACGCAAGACCGGCAACCAAATTGGTTTCTAAGGCTAACAGTTTTCAATCAGAAATGGTTATGGAGTATCAAGAACGTAAGGTCAACATGAAATCAATAATGGGTGTTATGTCACTCGGTGTGCCTGCTAATAAGACGATTAAGATTATTTTTAATGGTGAAGATGAGGATGAAGCTTATAAAGCAATCACTAGAGTCATCAATGAGATTAACGAAATGAAGTAAAAAGCATACCAATGCTTTTTTCTATTTTAGGAGATGTGTAAATGGCTAAATTAAAGGATTTCAAATTTCAAGTATTCAAATTTGAAATGTATGGGTTTTTAAAGAACTTAATGTTCTTTGAACCTTATTTAATTATTTATTTAACGATTAGCGGTTTAAATTTGTTTCAGGTCGGTTTATTAATATCGATAAGAGAAATAATTATTTATATTTTTGAAATCCCTTCTGGAGTAATTGCGGATATGTATGGGAAAAAAGCCGAATTGATTATGTGCTTTGTTTTCTATATTATTTCCTTTTTCTTATTCTTCATCGCCACAAGCTTCTGGATTTTCGCCTTAGCGATGATGCTTTTTGGATTAGGCGATGCTTTTAGATCGGGAACCCATAAAGCGATGATTATGTCTTTCTTGGATCATAATGATATTGCCGCATCAAAAACAAAAGTCTATGGTCAAACTAGAGCGATGTCTTTAATTGGCTCAATGGTCATGAGTTTAGTCGCAATTGTTTTTGTGATTTATTTACCGGAGATTAAATATTTGTTCTTATTATCAATTATTCCTTATTTATTGGATATGTTGCTGATTGCTAGTTATCCTAATTATCTGAATGAGAAGAGAGAAACTAGATTCAATTTTAAAGATTTCTTGAAACAGAATGTCGAAAGTATCAAATACACATTTAAAGATAAAAAAGTTAGAAGATTAGTTCTTGATGAAGCGTTATATCAAGCCGGATATAAAAGTATAAAAGATTATGTTCAACCGATTATCATCGCTTTATCCGTGACAGCGGGTTTAGTTGCTTTTACGAGTTTTAGCGAAGAAGATAACTTAAAAATCTATATTGGAATAATCTATGCAATAATCTATTTAATAAGTTCTTTAGCGAGTCGCTATTCTTACAAAGTTGCCAAAAAAGTTAATCACTTCAATCTTGCTAATATTATGTGGCTATTATCGGCCGGTGTCGCATTAGTATTAAGTTTTTATCTAGACAATCTCTTTATTATCTTTGCTAGTTTCGTTTTTATCTATGTCTTTATTAATTTAAGAAAACCGGTAATGATTGAAGAAATTGGCAATGCCAGCGATAAAACTAAGAGAGCTTCAGTCTTAAGCATTGAAGCGCAGTTTTCTTCGTTATTACTTGTGGTATTCGCTCCGATAATCGGCGCTTTAGCCGATTATAATATGAAGTTAATGTTTATTGTTGTTGGTTCAATGATGACGTTCATATTCTTATTTAACCATTTTTGGAATTTTAAAATATTAAAAAAACAGTATGAATAAAGTATATAAAAATATCGCTCCCTTTAAAAAGGAGCGATTTTTATTTTCGACCTAAACCGATTTTCTTTTTACATTTTCTCATCTTTTTAAATGCATATTCACTAGCAAGATCTCTGCCTTTGTCAAGAATATTTTGCAACTCCTCGGAATTGATTAGTTCATGATAACGCTGTTGAATCGGGATTAAAGTTTGAACTAAGACCTCACCTAAAGCTTCTTTAAAGTCTTGGTAAGTTGAATCTTGATAGATATTTACGACTTCAGCGATAGTCTTATCTGTGACAGACGCATAAATTGTCAATAAGTTAGCTAGACCAGGTTGGTTAATGGGATCAAATTGGATTTTAGCTAAAGAATCGGTTACCGCAGATCTGATTTTTCTTCTGATAGCTTGTTCGTCATCAAATAAAGAAATATAGCCCTTGTCGAATTCATCTGATTTCGACATTTTTTTATTAGGTTCTTGCAGGTCCATAATTCTAGAACCAACTTCAGGAATAAGCGGTTCCGGAACTTTGAAAAAATCACCATAAAAGTTGTTAAAACGATTGGCAATATCTCTCGTTAATTCTAAATGTTGTTTTTGATCTTCGCCTACAGGAACATAATCAGCGTCATATAACAAGATATCCGCAGCCATTAAGGCTGGATAGGTAAACAAAGAAGAAGTAATTGATGATTCTTGTTTAGCGATTTTATCTTTAAACTGGGTCATTCTTTCTAATTCGCCCATATAAGTATTAGATTGAAGAATATAACCTAGTTCGACATGTTCTACAATTTCTGATTGGATAAATAGAACAGTTCTATCTTTTTCTAAACCGCAAGCTAAATACATCGCCGCGATATCCAAAGTTCTTTTTCTTAGCTCCTGAGGAACTTGTCTTGTGGTGATAGCGTGCATGTCAGCAATAAACAAGAAGAATTCATCCTCTTTTCTTGCTTGTTGGAGTTTAACAAATTGTTTGATAGCTCCAATGTAATTTCCTAAAGTAAGGGTTCCTGTAGGTTTAATGCCGGATACGATTCTTTTCATAAATTTAACCTCCTTATAAATAAAAAATCGTCCTCTCATGAAATAAAAGAAAGGACGACTAAAATTAATAACCGTGGTACCACCTTAGTTCTAGTTAAATAACTAGCACTCACATCTTATTGTAACGCTTAAGATAAAGCGGATGTTATTAGTATCTCTCACTGGTCCATTCATCAAGATAGAATACAAAGACTTTCACCAATTTGTCTTTTCTCTTTTTGATATCCTTTACTTTGATTACTCTTCCAGATCATCGATTTCGTAGTGATTATATCATGTTTAAGAATTTAAAACAAGTTCTAATTCATTAACTAATTCATTTAATCTATTAACAACGGCTTTAAAAGCGTCTTCCTTTGTTAAGTCAACTCCAGCTTTTTGAAGTTGAACGACTGGATAATCTGAACCGCCTGATTTTAAGAGGTTGATATAGTTATCAAAAGCACCAGCTTTTTTATTCTTAACATCTTCATATAATTTTAAAGAAGCAGCGAAACTCGTTGCGTATTGATAGACATAGAAAGGAGTATAGAATAAATGAGGAATATAAGCCCAAACATATTGTTTAACTTCTTCTTTAGTAATATCTAAATCATAAAACTCTTTGTAAAGATCAATCATAATTTTTGATAAGGTATCTGCGGTAATGGGTTGTTGAGACTCAACAAGTTTATGAGTTTCCAGTTCATATATCGCAAAGAGAGTTTGACGATAAAAAGTAGCTAAAATGTCATCAATCGCTCTTTGTAAAAGCGCGATTTTTTCGTTTTTAGAAGCTTCTGATTCATTGATTATATAATCTAATAAGTTATGTTCATTGAAAGTAGAAGCGACTTCAGCGACGAAGATTGTGTAGTTTTGTAAAGTTGATGGTTGAGTTTCACTAGCATACATAGAGTGAATTGAATGTCCGGCTTCATGAGCGACTGTAAAGACATCTCCTAAGGTTTTAGAATAGTTTAAAAGAATGAAAGGATGAAGATTTGGCATTGAACTTGAGTAAGCACCGGTGCGCTTTCCAGGTTGTTCCATCACATCAACAAAACCGTCTTTAAGAACATCTTTCGCTTTTTCTTGGAAGTGAGTAGGAAGATGTTTAATCGAATTAAAGAATAAATCTTTCGCTTCACTGTATTCATATTCTTTATCGGTTTTAACTAAATCTAAGAATCTGTCATAGGTATGATATTTATCTAACTTCAAGAAGTTTTTTCTTAAAGCAATATATTTTTTGATTGCTTGAGTGTTTTCTCTAGCCACTTTAGTCAAATTGTGATAAACGTCTGTTGGGATATTATTATTGAATAAATAACTTTCTAAAGAAGAAGCGTAATTTCTAATCTTCACTTGAGCATAGTCGGCATCAAGTACGGTTTTATAGATCGAAGCATAAGTGTTTTTATGAACATCATAATAAGAAAATACCGATTCAAAGATCTCTTTTCTTTCTTTAGCAGAGTTGCTTTTTTGAATAAAGGCACGGTAATTAGAATTTGTTATCGTAACAATTTCTTGATTATCCAGCATTACATCTTGGCTCTCAATATCAGCTACTGATAAGGAACTATATAATCCTTTTCCAGCATTAGCTAATTGCGAGTAATTAGCTAATAACGCTTCACTCTTATCATCTAAAATATGTTCTTGACGTTTAAAGAGTTTTTCCATTGGAAAACGGAATTCTTCCAAAGCTTTGTCTTGATTAATAAAGCCAATTACTTTTTCTTTTCCTAAAGAGATTAATTCCGGTTCTTCAAAAGATAAAGCTTGTTGGAGTCTAGCAAAAACGATTTGAACTTTTTGCAGACGGGCTGAATTTTCTGAGTCTTTTTTATTTAAGTCGCTTAGAAGTGAAGAATATTGATAAGTTTTTAGTCCAATTTGTTCAAACTCTTTTTGTAGTAAAAAGAATTCCTTAAAACTAGAAAATTGATTAAGTTTGCCTTTATATGTGGCAAGTCGATCAATTAATTTTATTGATGATTCATAACCTTGTTCAAACTCCTCAAGGTTTTTAAAAAGATAAGTTAAATCCCATTTCATATATTTGTTTACCTCCACTGTAAATTTGCTAGTTTTATTATATCACTAATTTGAAAAAAAGTTCTTTAAAATACGACAGTTTATGATATAATTATTAAGAAGTGAGGTAGAGATTATGATTACATTATATACAAGTTCTAGTTGTTCCTCTTGCCGCAAAGCTAAGAAATGGTTAGACACAAATAACATTCCTTACAGAGAAAAAAACATTATTGGAATTAAGCTGACAAGAAATGACATTATCAATATGTTAAAGTATTCGGAAAACGGCTTTGAAGATATTATCTCAACCAGATCAAAAATCTTTAAAGAAAGTAACCTTGAACCTGAAGAAATGAAGTTTTCGGAGTTAACTAATTTTATCATTGACAATCCTACTATTTTAAAAAGACCGATTATCATTAATGATCAGATTATGCAAACGGGTTATAATGAAGATGAAATACGAGCATTTATTCCCAGAGAGTTTAGAAAATTTGTTGTTTGCGACGAATGTAAGGACGATTGCGAGTACAAAAATTGTATTAAACAAGCAATGGCTAATGCGAAGAAAGAAATTTAAGTTTTGAAAATGGAGAGTTATCTTCATTTTTTCTTTTCTAAAACTGATTATAAATAATAAATATGATTGAAAACGCTTTATTCAAGCATAGTTTATTGATAAATTATGGTTTTTATAGTAAAATAAAGAAGTATTCTATAAATTAGGAGGAAAATTAAAAATGGCAGTAAAAGTAGCAATTAATGGGTTCGGGAGAATCGGACGTTTAGCATTTAGAGTTATGTTTGGCAATAGCGATTTTGAAATTGTCGCAATAAATGATTTGACGGATGCAGAACAATTAGCATATCTACTGAAATATGACTCTTCTCAAGGAAGATACGATAAGAAAGTATCTTTTGAAGGCACAGACATCGTTGTCGAAGGAAAACATATTCCTGTTTTATCACAAAGAGATCCAGAATTATTACCTTGGGGTAAATTAGGTGTTGACGTGGTTTTAGAATGTACAGGTTTCTTCGTATCAGAAGAAGGCGCTGGAAAACATCTTAAGGCCGGAGCTAAGAAAGTAGTTATCTCAGCACCAGCTAAAGGAAAAATCCCAACAATCGTTTATGGTGTTAACCATGAAAGTTTATCAGGGGATGAAAAAATTATCAGTGCAGCATCATGTACAACAAACTGTTTAGCGCCAATCGCTAAAATCTTAGATGACAATTTTGGTATCGTTAAAGGTTTCATGACTACAGTTCATGCTTATACTAATGACCAAGTTACATTGGATATACCTCACAACAAAGGTATTTATACAAGAAGAGGTAGAGCAGCAGCTGCCAATATCGTTCCAACTTCAACTGGTGCCGCAGCGGCAGTAGGGTTAGTTTTACCGCAATTAAAAGGTAAATTAGATGGCATCGCGTTAAGAGTTCCAGTTATTACTGGTTCAATCGTAGACTTAGTAGTTGAATTAAAGAAACCTGTTACTGTTGAAGAAATTAACTTAGCAGTTAAGAACGCTCAATCAGATACAGTTGGTTATACAGAAGATCCAATCGTTTCATCAGATACAATCGGAATTACTTACGGAACATTGTTCGATGCACAATCTACTCTAGTAATGACAGTTGATGGAAAACAATTAGTTAAAGTTTTAACTTGGTATGATAATGAATATTCATTTACATCTCAAATGATTAGAACTTTAAAAGCATTTGCGCTTCAATAAGATACTTTAAAAGCATCCATTGGATGCTTTTTTTCTTGATTAGGATAGGTTGAATATGAACTTCTTTTATGAATGGCTCGAAGCTATTAGGCAGTTAATACAAGAGAATCTTTGGTTGGCTCCACTATTTGGAGTTCTTTTGCCTTTTATTGAAGCTGTTTTACCGACAATACCTTTAACAGTTATTGTCGCTTTCAATCTAAGTGTTTTTTCGCAAGCTTTTGGAGCTTTAAACGGAACTTTACTAGCTATCGGATTATCAGTGTTAGGATCATTCCTAGGGATGTTTTTGATCTTTATGATTATTAGAGTTACTTTAGCTGATTATTTTGTGAAAAAAGTTAAAGAAAACAAATACGGAAAAATGTTTTTGAATATTGTGGAAGGGAAAAACATCTGGCTGGTTTTAATGTTTTTATCTAATCCATTTTTACCTTCATCAATTTTGAATTATGCTTTGTCGCTTACTAAAGTGAAGGTTTCAAAATATATCTTTTTAACAGTTACATCAAGGTTAGTAATCATCTTATTTCTAATCTTCTTAGGTTCGGTTTTTGACATTCAAAGTCATCCTTTAAATATCCTCTGGATGATGCTTGCGTATTTTGCGCTGTTAGGTGCGTGGATTATTTATTTTAAATTCGGGAAAAAGAAAAATAATTCGGTTTTTAAAGACTCAGATAAATGAGTCTTTTTTTTAT
>DIGC01000071.1 GCA_002419445.1 Caryophanales bacterium UBA5732 | reverse complement strand
GGCGCTCATTTTGAATTGAGCGCCGATATTTTTAGTTGTTAAAAAATTCCAAGATATCATTATAAACTTCAGTTTTATTAATTTCATTCAAGACTTCATGTCGAGCCTCAGGATATATTTTGTACTGAACTGATTCATATCCCAATGATTTCATTTTAATAACCAAACTTTCTATTTCTTTACCGTAATTGGATAGTGCATCATGACCGCCGGAGATAAATAAATGTGGCAGTTTAAAATTTCCCGAAGCTAAATTCTTGGAACTATTGACAAATTTAATCCAAGAGAACATGTCTAGATTAGCGCTGACAGTAAAAGGTTGACCACACATTCTGGAATTATGATAATACTGTTGAATTATCGTGTCTCTCGTTAACCATTCCTCGTTGATACCGCTAATGATTTTATCTTTACGCATCTTTTTTTGATTAGCGTCAATACTCATGTCTTGAATCAATTTTGACACATACTTAGGGCCTTTAAAAAGTTTAACCGTTTTGGTAAGACAGATTCCTAAACCTACTAACATTTTTGAAGTGTATGCAGAACCGGATATTACGACTTTTGCGTAGAATTCAGGGAAATCAAGAATTAATTTTCTCGCTAAGAACGAGCCCATTGAGTGTCCTAGAAGAAAGTATGTTTTATCAGGATAATTTTTTTCAATATATTCCTTTACTAACACAACTGATTCATATGCCAAGATATCACCATTCTTATCAGCAAAATGAACATAATCATAGGTATCAGTAGAAAGACCGTGACCAATTATATCACATCCCACAACTAGATATCCGTTTTTAGCCAAAAATTCAGAAAATAATCCATAGCGGGCGAAATGCTCAGAAGCTCCATGAATTATTTGAACAACAGCTTTGATTTCGTTTTCCGGATCATATTGATATAGGTGTATTGAGTTATTATGATAATCTTGGAGTGTGAATTGTTTCATTTAAAAACCTCCTGAATAAAAAAATATCTATGCTTATTATATCATTTCACATTTAATTTTTAAACATCATTTGATATAATAAATAATGAGGTAAAATGTGGATGAAACATATATTGGCTATCGATCAAGGAACAACCTCCTCACGCGTCATAATTTTTGATGAGGATGGAAAAATAGTAACTTTCCATCAAAAAGAATTCAAGCAATACTTCCCAAAACCTGGGTACGTTTCACACGATGCGGATGAGATCTGGGAGAGTGTTGTTTTTTGTATAGACAAAGCTTTAATAAAAGCCAAGTTAACAATTGAAAATATTAACGCAATTGGCATTACTAATCAAAGAGAAACAACTGTTATTTGGAATAAGGAGACATCAATACCTTTAGCTAAAGCAATTGTTTGGCAATCATCACAAACTAAAGAAATATGTGATGATTTGATCGATAAGGGACATCAAGAAAAATTCAAAACAAAAACTGGATTATTAATCAATCCTTATTTTTCAGGTACAAAAATAAAATGGTTATTAGACAATGTTAAAGAAGCGAGAGACCTCGCAAAACAAAACAAACTGGCTTTTGGGACCATTGATTCATGGCTGATATGGAAATTAAGCAATGGAAAATATCATATTACTGACTATTCAAACGCTTCTCGTACTTTAATTTATAATATCTATGATTTGAAGTGGGATGATGAACTTTTAGAAATTCTTGATATTCCTAAAAATATCTTACCAAGAGTTGTCGATTCAAGCGGTATTAATGCCTATACGGATTTAACTTTACTAGGTAAGGAAATTCCGATATCAGGAATTGCCGGGGACCAGCAGGCAGCTCTCTTTGGTCAAACGTGTTTTAATCCCGGTGATGTTAAAAACACCTACGGGACCGGATGCTTTCTTTTGATGAATACCGGTAAAGAACCAAAATTATCTAATAACGGACTTCTAACGACGATTGCCTGGGGAATTAATGGTAAAGTAGAATACGCGCTTGAAGGTTCAATCTTCGTGGCAGGGAGTGCAATTCAATGGTTAAGAGATGGCCTTGGTATCATTGAAAACGCAGCCGAATCTGAAGAAATGGCTAGAAAAGCCAAAGGCAATTTAGGAGTATATTTTGTTCCTGCATTTGTGGGATTAGGAACTCCATACTGGGAAGAAGACGCTAGAGGTAGTTTCTTTGGACTGACTAGAGGCGTTAGTAAAAATCATATTGTTCGTTCGGCTTTAGAAGCGATTGCTTATCAAACAAAAGATGTCGTTAATTTGATGGAAAATGAAGCTCACATTAAATTGAGCGATTTAAAAGTCGACGGTGGAGCAGCGAAAAATGATTTTCTTATGGAATTTCAGTCTGATATGCTAAACTGTAATATTTTCAGACCTTTAATCAATGAAACCACAGCCTTAGGCGCTTGCTACTTAGCGGGCATGGGGATTGGTTTATGGGATAAAGACACAATTAAGAAAAAATGGATTGTCGATAAGATATTTAATCCAAATATGACCGATATTAAAAGAAATGAGTTATACTATAACTGGCAACGCGCTTTAAAAGCTTGTGTTGCTTTTGCCGATAAGAAAAACTACTTGGAGGTAGCCGACAATGAATAGTGATAAATTCCAGAAGTTTAATGAAAAGAAAAAGGGCAGTGAAAAGAAAGTTTTACTATCAATTCCCTTCTTAATTTTAACTTTAATCAGTTTAATCCTCTATTATGGTAGTCCCGATAACAATCTTTGGGTTGTTTTCGCCAGTATTCTAGGAATCATTACTTTAGGGATTTTCGCAGTTGGCATGTCCGAGTTCATTAAAATCAAAAAAAATTTTAAAAATGAAGTTCTCACAGAGATGTTCCAAACCTTGATACCAGATGTAGAGTATTACCCTGACAGAGGTTTAAGTGAGTTTGACGTATATTCATCTGAATTTTTGAAACACGCAGATCGATATCATTCTGAAGATTTTATCGGTGGCAGCATTGGCGATGTAAGTTTTGTTTCTAGTGACGTAAGACTAGATGAACGTCACGTTCAACATACAAAAAACGGAACAAGAGTTTATTATGTAACTTATTTCTTGGGTAGAGTATTTAGATTTGATTTCAATAAAGAATTTTCCGGTAATTTACAAGTTTTAGAAGCTGGTTCACCTTATTCCCGACGAAAGTTTAACAAAGTAAAAATGGAATCTGTGGACTTTAATAAGAAATTCAAAATTTTTGCCGAAGAAGAAATAACTGCTTTCTATATTCTGACACCGGACATTATGGAAGCTATCTTCAACCTCGAAAGACGAAACCCAGGTAGAATTAGTATGTCGTTTTTAGGCGATCATCTCTATGTCGCTATTAATAATAGTCGAGATACTTTCGAACTAAAAATGTTCATCAAATTAGATGAGTCAGTGATTGAAGCATTCAAACAAGATTTATTAGTTATTAAAGATTTTATTGTATCTTTAAAACTTAATAATAAATTATTTAAGAAAGACTAAGGAGGGTTTTTATGTTTAATATTTTCGGAACTAGTATTGGTACATTTGGAATTATTGGTATTGTTTTTGTAGCTTTAATTCTTATCATTGTTTTCTGGTTCATCGGAGTAATGAACCGTTTACGTCAACTAGAACTTAAGGTTCATGAAGCTGAGTCAGGAATTGACGTGGCTTTAACTAAACGTTTTGATATGCTTACAAAGATGTTGCAAACTACTAAAGGTTATGCAAAACATGAAGCAGAAACTTTAGAAAACGTTGTTAAATGGCGTTCAGGAATCCCACAAAATGCAACTTTAAAAGATAAAGAAGAATTCTTTAATCAATTGAACACTGTTGCTCAAGGAATTAATGTTGTAGTAGAAAAATACCCAGATTTAAAAGCGAATACCGTTTTCTTGGAATTACAATCAGCTGTCGCTAATACTGAAGAACATCTACAAGCTGCTAGAAGACTTTACAATGCGAATGTAACAACTATCAATACTATCATCGTTACTTTCCCACAAAGTATTGTTGCGAACATGATTAAAATGGAAAAGAAACCATATTTTGAAGCTGAAGAACAAAAGCGTCAAGATGTGAAATTTGAATTCTAAAAATTAGAGAATTAATATTAATTGTAAAAAAAATAATTTATTAAGATAAGTCTAGCTGACTTATCTTTTTAATTTTAAGAAAAGATTGTGTATTCTAGATAAAAACTTATAAACTATGATAAATTCCAGAGTTTAGTTATTTTAAGGTTAATTGTTATAATCTAATTTAAAAGGAGGATAAGAATGAATCAAGTAATTCTTGTTGGCAGGTTAGTCAGTGATCCGGAATTAACAGTACTGGATAATGGTATGAAGGTATCGACAATTAACTTAGCGGTAAAAAGGGGATTTAAGAGCGGAGAAAGCAATCAATACGAAACAGATTTTTTTAAATGCACACTTTGGAGCGGAATAGCCGAAGCCACTGTAAGTTATTGTAGAAAGGGTTATACGGTAGGAATAAAGGCCCGTTTACAACAAAAGAACTTTATTCAAGACGGGAAAATCATCCTCTCATATCCTGAGATAATTGTTGAAAAGATTAGTTTTATTAATAAAAATACTAATGATAGTGAATAAGTACCCGAGGGTACTTATTTTTACGTTTTGAGTTGGTAATATCGAAAAATATGATATAATTTTTATTAGAATATATTCGATTGGAGGTTAGCATAACTAACAATATCTATTTAGTTATGAATTGATATGAGACAATACCTTGATTTTTTACAACACATTTTAAATAATGGTTTTCAAAAACCTGATCGTACCAATACCGGAATAATCTCCACCTTTGGGTATCAAATGCGTTTTGATTTGACCAAGGGATTTCCTTTACTAACTACAAAAAGAGTGCATTTTAAATCAATCGTTCACGAACTAATCTGGTTCATCAAAGGCGATACAAACATCAAGTATCTCGTTGATAATGATGTAAGAATATGGAATGAGTGGCCTTATAGAAATTTCACGGAATCTCCTGACTATAAGGGTGAAAATCAAGATCAATTTATTGAAATGATTAAAAATGATGGTGATTTCGCAAAGAAATACGGTGATTTAGGCCCGGTGTACGGTAAACAATGGCGAGATTTTAATGGGTATGACCAATTAGCTACGATCATTGATCAAATCAAAAACAACCCTGATAGCCGCCGTTTAATTGTCAATTCTTGGAATCCGCCTCAAATTAAAGACATGGCTTTACCGCCATGTCATATGATGTTTCAATTTTACGTATCAGACAATAAACTATCTTTACAAATGTACCAAAGAAGCGCTGATGCCTTCTTAGGCGTTCCATTTAATATTGCATCCTATGCTTTGTTATTGATGCTAGTAGCTAAAGTGTGCAATTTAGAACCTTATGAATTTGTTCACACTATTGGTGACGCACACATTTATTTAAACCATCTTGAGCAAGTCAAATTACAGTTACAGAGAGAACCTAAACCATTACCAAAATTGTTATTAGCAGATAAATTAAATATTGAAGACTTTGCTTTTGATGATATTCAACTTGTTGATTATCATCCTCATCCAACTATCAAAGGAAAGGTTGCTGTTTAAAAATGATTAGCATGATATTCGCCATGGATCCAACAGGATTAATCGGCAAAAACAATGATTTACCATGGAATTATCCTGAAGATTTGCAATACTTCAAATATATAACCCTAAACAAAACAGTTCTTATGGGGGTAACTACTTTTGAATCAATAGTTTCAAGATTAAACAAGCCCTTACCAAATCGCAAATCTATCGTTGCTTCTTTGAATGAATTTTCTTACCCTGGCGTTGAAGTGATTTCTGATTTACATGAATTTCTAAAAAAACCTAGAAATGAAGAAATCTTTGTTATTGGTGGTAAAACTGTTTATGAACTTGCTTTACCTTACGCAGATAAACTCTATATTACCCATATTAAGAAAGTTTATGAAGGCGATACATATCTTGATATCGATTTATCAGATTTCAAATTAGTGAAATCCGATGATAATGAAGAATTAACATTCGCTGTCTATGAAAGGATAAAATAACATGATTGCTTTAATACAAGCTTTTGTTTCGTTATTGTTAACGGTTCTTTACGCTATCGATAACGATTTAACTTTTGCTTTATTGGATGTTTTCAAAATTTTATTATTTTTTGTTTTAATCAATATTGGATTAATCCTCCTAGTACTGTTGTTTTTTGTTTCGTTTATTTATCTGACAGAAAAGACATCTCCAAAAAATAAGTTTAAAAACTTTGGTTTTTATCACTTTAATGTTTATATTTTTAATTTTCTATTTCGAGTTAAACCGATATTTTTAGGAAAAGAAAACTTACCGAAAGATAGTAATTTCGTTTTATATTCAAATCACGTCGAATATACTGATCCACTCTATATCTTGCAAGCATATAGAAAGTACTCTCTAGCATTTATTTCCAAAGAAGAATTATTTAAATATCCCTTAATTAAGAATATTTTAAGAAGTACCGGCGGGATTCCTCTGTCGAGAAAAACTGGAGACCGCCAAGCCCTACAAGCGATCCTTCAAGCTATAAAACAAGTCAAAGATGGCCAACCTATCGCACTTTTTCCTGAAGGCACAAGAAATCACGGTAATACAATGAAAGAATTTAAAAGCGGTTCTTTTAGATTACCACAAAAAGCCAAAGCCGATATTTCTCCTGTGGTATTGTTTAACATGCATAAAACTGTTGATTTCTTTAAAGTTTTTAGAACAAAAGTTTATATTAAGATTTTACCCGTGATTAAATATGAAGAATTTAAAGATATGGATACTAATACCTTAAGTACATATGTTCATGATATAATATTTGAAGAATTATCTACATTTAAAGAACAATAACAAAAAGGAGATTTTATGCAATTTATTTTGTTTTGGACATTTTTTAAAATAGGTTTATTTACCTTTGGCGGGGGATATGCAATGATCCCTTTTATTCATCAATACGCAGTAGAAAAGTATAAATGGATAACTGATGATGAGTTTCTTGATATCATTGCCATAGCAGAATCAACACCTGGCCCGATCGCTATCAATTCAGCCACATATATTGGATATAAAGTAAAAGGAGTTTCAGGGTCAGCTTTGGCGACCTTAGGAGTCGTACTACCTTCACTAATAATTATTACTTTAATCGCTGCATTCTTCATGCAGTTTAAAGATAACGTTTACGTAGAATTCGCCTTTAAAGGTATAAGAATTGGTGTAGCGGTTTTAGTTTTAAACGCAGCTATAAGAATGTACAAGAAATTAGATAAGAAACTTTTAAGTTATTTTTTAATCCTAATTGGTTTTCTATTAGTTCTCTTTGAACTCCTACCTGTAATCCTAGTAATTGTAATCGGTGGTGTGATTGGCATAATCTATCAACTAGTGAAAGCAAGAGGTGAAGAAGTATGAGTATAAAACTTTTATTAGAACTTTTCATCACTTTTTTCAAAATCGGCATTTTCACATTTGGTGGCGGTTACGCAATGATTCCTTTGATTACAGAAGAAGTAATTACCAAGGGTTGGCTGACATCTGAGCAATTAATGGACTTTATAGCAATCTCTGAATCAACTCCTGGACCTTTTGCAATTAATATCGCGACCTTTATAGGTTATAACCAACAAGGTGTTCTTGGCTCAATATTAACTACTTTTGGTGTAGTTCTTCCTTCGTTCATTATCATTTTAATAATCGCAAAAGCATTTCATAAATTCGCCTCAAATAAATATGTCGTTGGATTTTTGTCCGGAGTTAAGCCTGTTATCGTTGGAATTATTTTCTCGGTAGCTGTAGGTTTCATACTAAAGAGTATTTTTAACATATCTGTTCTTGAACTGAGTGAAATTGATTTTAAATGGAGTACTCTACTGATTTTTGCTTGTGTATTCACAATGACAAGAATCTGGAAGAAAATACATCCTATTTTTATAATTTTAGTCTCTGGTATGATGGGTCTAATAATTTATGGCTTAATCCTTTAAGGAAGTGATAAAATGACTTTTGAAAAAGAAATAATTTATTGGCTTCAAAGCTTCAGGTCTAGTTTTCTTGATTCACTCTTTCAGTTTTTTACCATGTTTGGCGAAGAAATGGTTGTTATTGCAGTACTTGGTTTAATATACTGGTCCATTGACAAAAAAGTTGGCGAACGACTTGGTATCACTGTTTTCATCTCATTAGGATTAAATAGTGTCTTAAAATTTATATTCATGAGACCTAGGCCATTCGTCGTTGACGAATCAATAGTCAATTTAAGGCCGGAAACCGCTGGTGGTTATTCAATGCCTAGCGGACACGCTCAATCGGCTTCAACAGTATTTTTTGGTGCATATCAATTTCTAAAGAAAAGATTTCTATTAATATTTGCAATAATTATTACCATTCTAGTTTCCATTAGTCGTATGTACATAGGGGTTCATTATTTATCCGATGTAGTAGTTGGTAGTTTACTAGGAATAATAATTACCTACTTACTATATCGATGGTTAGGTAAAAAAGAAGATTTAAAACTACTGTATAATATCATCCTGATCGCCTCGATTGTAACTTTAATTTTTGTTTTCACTTATAATGCAATAAAATTGACTGAAGAAACTTTTAACTCTCAACTCTATTACTTTAATGTTGAAGCATTAGCTAAGATGATTGGGACGCTAGTTGGGTTTGTTATAGGAATAAAAATAGAAAGAAAATACGTCAACTTCATCAATCATAAAAATATACTAAAGAATCTAATTCGTTTCATCATCGGCGTTATAGTAGTAATGGCTGTTAGGCTGGGGTTAAAAGAATTATTCCATTTAATAGTTAACCCGGAAAATTTAGTTGATAATCAATTGTTTCTTAGTATCATTGCTGGCTTGCTTGGCTTTTTGAGATATGTCATAATGGTTATCATCGGATTAGGAATATATCCTATCCTATTCAAAAAAATAAATATTTAAAGGAGAGTATATGAAAATTGTCAATAGCACTATGTATGATCGTGATTTGATTCTTAAATATAACAAATTTTACGCACAGTCCTACATGATAAAAAATTTTATTATTATAACAATTATTTCCTTGGGATTTGCAATTTACATGGCAACACAGGCACAATGGGGTTATGCAGGTCTATTAATAGGAATCCTACTCGTATATTATTTGCTTACACTCGGAATGCAAAAACTAACTACGAAGAGGATGTTAAAACGATCTCCATTGGTTGAAAACCCTATCTTGCAAACATATATTTTTACAGAAGAAAATTTTACAGTGACAA
>DIGC01000100.1:5659-6675 GCA_002419445.1 Caryophanales bacterium UBA5732 | reverse complement strand
CCTGAAGTCGGTACAACGCTTTCCAAACCTTGTTTTTCTTTAAATTCTTCATCAGACTGCGTAAGCATAATAATGCCTTCAACTAATCCAATGATTGCTGGAATACCTGTCCAGAAAAACAGTATGAAAAGAATACCTGTACCAGTTTTTCCTAAATAAAACTTATGAACGCCAAATCCTCCAAGTAAAATCGCCAGCAAAGCTGCAGTAACTCTATTTTTCATGTTTCCCCCCTTAAAAATAAACTACTTTAATCACAATATATACTCATTCAATTTAAAAGTCAAGATGATGCCAAAAATTGAACGACTATAAAAATAAAAACCACCTTTAAGATAGTTTGAAAATAGAATTATCGCATTTTTGCAAGATAAAAACCTAAAAACGGAATTTTTTAGTTTTCCAAAAATATAATAATTGTAATCTAATTGGTTAACTTGAATAACTACCCATAGCAATAACACTTAATAACAGCACAACAACCGGTTGATAAATAAGGTCCCAGAAGAAAGCCGCAAATAAGCCAACTGCAGTTAAAAAGTTTTCTGATTCAAGGTCTTGAAGTAAATCAGCGATAAGTTCAAAACTGCCAAAGAAAATACTTACAATAATCAATGAACTGAGTGCAAAAAAGATTAAACCAATAATTTTTCTCATTTTATTACCTCAATATATAAATTTTATAGCACCATAAAATTGTGTTCGAAGAAATAATCCAATAATTCTTTTCTAGTTACTATTCCTAAAAATTGATTAGAGTCATCTACTACAGGAACGAAATTTTCGTTAGAAGCTCTTGATAATAGTATTAACATCGTCTCATTAATGTTTACCGCATCATAATTTCGATGACGCGTGATAGTGGAAATTTTAATATTTTTTACTTCATCTCTGCCGACTTTGTCTAAGTTATATAACAAATCACCTTCTGAAATTGATCCGACATATTTTCCCGTGTTTGACAAGATTGGAATCGATGTATAACGACAATTACGCATTGTTTCAATAGCTTCTCT
>DIGC01000100.1:0-5626 GCA_002419445.1 Caryophanales bacterium UBA5732 | reverse complement strand
TACCTCCTAAAATCTTAATAAAATGATTACAATGATTGTCCAGATTTTATGTGATATACCAAAAAAATTAAAATATTATTAATATCATTTTATCATATTTTAAAAAATGTATATGGTTATTTTCGAAAATGGTTATTCAATGTGCTAGATTATTATAAATAAGTATCGAAACCCATATACTACTGACTTTTGTTAATTAAAATATAAAAGTCTAATTCCGTAGATATCAGAATTAGACTTTTAAAATATTCATAAGTATTTTCTTCAATTATATTTTGATAAATCGATTACTATTCGCTGCCTTCATCAATGGCTTCTTGAATCATAATATTAATCTGCGTTTCCCACTCCGAAGCAAATACTTCGGGAGTCACTAAACCTTCATTAATTCTTGTCCAATAGTCATTTTCTTCATTACCGACCCATTCCCAGAAACCTTTATAACCAGGTAACCATTTATCTGTATCTGGTCTTCCTTGTGGAAGTAAAGCGATATTTTCAGACAATCCTTCAATAAAATATGTAAATTCATCAATCTCAGCCCAAACTTCAGGATAATCTGCAATCGGGTAACGATCAAGATATAAATCTCCTCGTTCTTTCATAGCATCTAAACGTAATAGCCAGCCTTCTTCACCAAAACTCATCCATTTAGCTAGTAAATAAGCTTCTTCAGGATGTTCAGTTAATGATGATATTACTAAATAATCAAGGATAGTTGGCGGGAATTGTCCGGCTGAACCGCCAGGGTATGGCCAAAAGCCAACTTCTAGACCGTTCAACTCATACATTTCTTCAACCATATATAGATTCCATGAACCGTCGATATTAAAACCTACTAGGCCTTCGTACCAAGGCCATATGTCGCCAATTATTAATATTTCTTCATCTGTATAATCAGCTACTACTCTTTCTTCCATCAAAGCCAATTTTAGATTGTAAGCATCAATCCAGGCTTGCGAAGTAAAATTAAATCTCGTTCCATCCCAAGTGTTATAACCGATTTCGGCATTGTCTTGCATCGGGAAAGTTGTTTCAAAATCTAAAGCCCCATACCAAGGATCAATCCCATAAACAAAATCATTTCTACCCACTTGACGAATCTGTCTAGCTAATTCAACAAATTCGGTATATGTCCAATCCTTTGGAGGGAGAGGAATATTATATGAATCTAGTAAACTGATATTGATGTAGATACCCTTAATAAATTGAAAAGATGGAAGTGCGTAACGAGCATCACCAAACACGCCTGTACTAGCTATATTTTCATAGACTAAACTTGTTTCCGGGTCATTATCCCATAAATCGGTAACATCTAGTAACATTCCGTTATAATAACCTGTTGGTACATTATCTATCGCAAAAACATCAGGTAGAACTCCAGCTACCATAGCACTAATAAGATTACCGGTAAATTGAGCGCCACTACCGACTATGTCAGTCCTTAACTCTACGGTGATATTTGGATATTTTACCATAAAAGCATCAATCAAAATTTGGTTAATTTCCGCATTACCCCAGTCGGCATAAGAAAGTGTAATTTCTTCAGTTCCGCCTGTAGTCGTTATCGAGTTTGTAGTTTCTGTATCAGTATTTGTTGTTTGTGTATCTGTATTACTTGTTCCTTCAGTCGTAGGCGCAGCTGTTGTAGGCGCTTGAGTAGTAGTTCCCCCACACGATACAATAGTCATTACAAGTAATGTAAATATAAGTAATGATAATAATTTCTTCATAGTTGTCCTCCTGACTTACCATAAAAATTTCAATATTTCATTAAATCGTGGATTTTCTGACAACCAACATTACCGGAATTCGTTCAACAAATGGTTTCGGTAATATTTTTTCGTCAATCATATCTAGTAATTTTTGAGCTGCAACTTCACCAATTTCTTTTTTATCTTGACGAATTGTAGTTAATGCTGGAGAAAAATGTTTAGCAAAATAAACATCATCGTAACCAATAACGGATATATCTTCTGGGACTTTATATCCCGAGTCTTCAAGGCACCTAATCACCCCAAAAGCTAGTTCATCTGAAAACGCGAAGATAAAATCGGGCCTCTCTTCATTTTTATCTAAGAGTCTTCTTGTCGCATTATATCCGCCTGTAAAACCATAAGATTCGGCTTCTTCGTAATTCTTATCATTGAAAACGAAGTTGTTGCCTTCTAAAACTCTTTTAAAAGAATCTAATCTTTCATAATAAGCTCTTGAAGTCAAAGGACCAGGTATGCAACATAAATGTTTTAACCCAGTTTGTATGGCATACCCGACGCCTAATTTAATTCCTAAATCATCATCTGATATTACAGTAATTAAATTATTCATTTGGATATCAACCGAAACTGAGGGAATGTCACTATTAACTAATTCGATAATATTTGGTTTGTTTATGTTTCCTGTTACAATCAAGACACCATCAACTTTTTTTACTTTACACCATTTTAAATATGAAAGTTCTTGTTCGCCAATTCTATTAACGATAAAAACAATCTCGTATCCCAAATTCTCTACATAGTTTTTAAAATGTTGCAAGACGCTGGAAAAGAAAGGATGTTCCAGCCCAAAATGAGCGATGTCAGAAAAAACAATACCTAAAGTCGAACTTTTTTTTGCTTTTAAAATCCGCGCTGAATAATCAGCGACAAATCCAATTTCCTTTACATAATTTAATACTCTATCGCGCGTTTTTTGATTAACGTTTCCTTTATTATGCAATATTTTAGAAATTGTCCCCGGTGAAAGATTCATATCTTTTGCAACATCATAAATTGTTTTTTTCATAAGTACCTCTTTTTTAATCAATAAAACATTTTACCATCTTTAAATATCTAGGTCAATATTTCTACATAAACCAATCAGCGAAAAAAACTGACTTTCAAGGGGTTGTCTAACAATGAAAAAGCCAAAGAGGTTCTCCAATGGAATCAATCAGACAGGTCAACCCTGCCTGATTGATTTTTTGGAGGTCCATTATGTAATTGTTAACTTGTGTTAATTTATTAACTAATGATTAAAGGACGATCGTATACTGTTTCGTTGCCGAAAGCATCTGTAACTGTGTATGTTAATGTGTAAGTTCCAGCTACGGAAGTATCGATTGTGTATGTAGCAGTTATTGCATCATAAGTAACTAGTCCTGCAGTAGTACTTGAAATTACAACTGTAGGCATTTTAGAGCTATCTCCAACCTTAACATCAGTCATTGGGTTGAAAACTGCATCAACTGCAACGGCTGCATCTGGTGCATAAATTCTTGGAGCGACTGTATCTGTAACATAACCAAGTAATTCGATAGTTACATCATCGATATAAATTGATGTAGCAACACTCTTTGAAGGGTTAGCTGCGTCAATTAAACCAAAGAAGAAACCGATCTTAACTTTATCATATGCTTTTACTCCGTTAATTAGAATAACTTCATATTGTGTCCATTCTGTTGTAATAGAAACTGTTTTATTAGTCAATACTACCCAACCAGTGTTTTCTTGAAGTTGTACTGCGATATCTCTAGCAACATCAGCTTTTGCCCAGAAAGTAAATTTGTACACTGAACCAAATTCAGAAACAAATCCTGGTTGATTCATTTGGTGGAATTGTACACCATGAGGAACTGTTCCTACATTAGTTACTGTAACTTTAGCTACTGTTCCTTCACGATCAGCTACAAATTGTGCTGGATCAACTGCACCGCCGGTACCAGTCTTTAGAGTCCAACCTTGGTTGTCGTCACTAGTTGTAATCGGTGTTTGTAGTTCAAAGTCGCCATCGATGAAGTTAATTCGTGTATCAGCTGCATCTACTTCTGCTAGAACATTAACTGTTCTTGAATAAGTAGCTGAATTACGAGAAGAATCTGTTATTGAGTATACTACTGTATAAGTTCCTACTGTACTTGTGTCAACATTATTAGAAACGATTACGATATTTTCTGTTTTCAAGCTTCTGTCTTGGTTATCCCAAGGTTTTAACCCCATAAACGGATCAAACGTATTGCCTAATATAATGTTGTAATCTTCAACGCCCCAAATTTGAGGAGCTTCAGTATCAGGTGAAAGAGTAAATATTCTATCAACTGTTATATCATCTAAATAAACTTTTGTAGTCGGGGAAACACCGTGGATGTTACCAGCGAAGAAAGCGAATTTTACAGCTGTGTTTGTAGTGGCTGTATGAGTATATTCGAAAGTAAATGTCTGCCAATCAGTTGTAAGTTCGAAAATCGCTGAAACTGTTGTCATACCTGTACCTTCAAGATTCATTTGTAACAATCTTGGTTCATCAGCTTTTGCCATAAATGTGAACAGGTAGGTTTCACCTTGATTTAAAACTCTATTTTGTTCATAGAATTGCGTACCATAGAAAACATTTATTGTATTGAAAACATCAATTGTCGCCATACCATCTTGAATATAAGTTAAGAATGAGCCACTTCCGTGCCATCCCCAACCATCTACTGCTGGTTGAGCATAAGGTACAAGTTGTTCTACGGTGAAATCACCGTTTACAACTACAAGACTTGATGCTTCTGTACCGTCAGTAACAACTAAAGTACGTTCATAAATTGTTTCATTACCATACATATCTGTTAATGTATAAGTTAAAATATAAGTTCCCGCTACAGTTGTGTCCACTACGTAAGCTTTAGTTATTTCGTCATATGTAACTAATCCAGGAGTAACGCTTGAAATCACTACAGTTGGTAATTTAGTGCTATCGCCAACTCTAACGCCTGCCATTGGATTAAAAACTTCAGCTACAGCTACAGCTGCATTAGGAGCGTAAATTCTTGGAGCTACTTCATCTTTAACATATCCGACTAATTGAATGTCAACGTCATCAATATAAATAGATGTTGCGACACTGTTAGCAGGATTTAATGAATCGATAAGACCGAAGAAGAAACCAATCTTAACTTTATCATAATTTTTCATTCCGTTAACTAATACAACTTCATATTGTGCCCATTCTGTAGTAATAGAAACTGTTTTATTAGTTAATACTACCCAGCCAGTATTTTCTTGAAGTTGAACAGCGATATCTCTTGCAGCATCTGCTTTTGCCCAGAATGTGAATTCATACATCGCTCCATATTCTGAAACGAATCCTGGTATAAGCATTTGATGGAATTGTACGCTGTGAGGAATTGTTCCAATATCAGTTACTGTTACTTTAGCAACTTTTCCGCCTCTATCATCAACAAATGAAGAAGAATATCCGCCAACGCCTTTTAATGTCCAACCTTGGTTAGTATCATCAATTGTTATTGGTGTTTGAAGTTCGAAGTTACCATCGATAAAGTTAATTCTTGTATCAGCTGCATCTACTTCAGCGATAACATTAACTGTTCTTGTATAAGTTGCTACATTTAAAGCAGCATCAGTTAATGAATATTCAACTGTGTAAATACCAACTAAGTCTGTGTTAACATCATTTGATACAATAACAACATCATCTAAAGTTAAAGTCTTGTCATAGTGGTCATATACTTTTAATCCCATTAAAGGATCAAAGGCATTTCCTGAAACTACATAATATTCATCAACGCCCCAAATTTGAGGAGCTGTCGTGTCAGGTGACAATTCAGATATAACATTGATATCAACATTATCTAAATAAACTTTTG
>DIGC01000102.1 GCA_002419445.1 Caryophanales bacterium UBA5732 | reverse complement strand
TATGCCAAGGAAAAAGAATTTAGAAACTTAGACCTCTTAATGGAATTTAAAACCAAAAACAAATCCAGTATCATCCATCAAAGAGATTATTATCAAGAAACCGCAAATTTACTAGAAGAATTTAGTAAAAAAATTGATGCGCCAAATCCTTTTAAAGAGAAATTGATAATCTTACAAAAACTAACTCAAGGCGTTGATAAAACTTCAATATTAAAAGAGTTTCCTAATCATACTAAATTAGATTTGGAAAGGCTAGAACGATTGTTGTTGAATAAAAACTCTGAAATAAGGAAAATGATTTTAAAGTTAAAACATACTCAAACTAAAAAATACAAAACAAGAGAAATATTTTCCGCAACGCATTTTCAAAGTTTTAATAAACAATCGGATAGCATTGAAGTAAAAATTCTTTGTTTTGTCGTCTATTTTGTAGTGTTAAAAAAAGGATTATCAGGAATGAAACCTTTATCGAATCAAGAACTTTATGATACATTCATCAATTCCGATCTCTATCATTTTATTGATCCGAAAATTATGAAAATCTATCGAGATAATGCCGATGTATTCAACGCAATAGTTGACGAGATGGATTTTAGAGGTGAAGAGTCATGATTAGATTTTTCAAAAAGATTCTTCATTCCGAATTCTTACCAGTCAGTGAAGTGAGAAAGTTAAAAGTTCATGTAGTTATGGCGTTTTTGTTTATCATAACTTTAGTTACCATACCGTTTTCTTTTTTCCTTGATTACAATCTACCAATCAAGATTTTATCGTTAGTGGCTTTTGCTTTATTTTATTTATTTTGTTTTATTTTAGTTAAGTTTAATAAGATATTCACCGCAATTCAAGTATCGATTATCTATTCAATATTACTTATGGTTTTCTATACTAGGGGTATCAGCAGTTTTTATGCTTATATTTTCTTCTATATAACATTGACAATTATTATTTTTTACCAAGAAATTTACTCATATTTTATCTATGGTACTTTAACTTTAGTTTTAGGGATATTATATACCTTATCCTATGGGTCAGGACTGTTGTTGGTCGAAGATATAACCGGCTCAGTTTATATCTATGTTGCGGGTTTAGTCATTTATTATTTAGTTAGTTTCATTCAAATACTAAATAACGAAAAACTTTATGCGGATTTAAACTTAGAGTGGGTGAAAATGAATAATCTCAATAGTAATTATCAAGATGAACTTCTCTACTATGTCGAAGATATGAGAGCTTCGATGAAAAAATCGCCAATTTACGAAGATTTGGAATTTCAAAAAGCAGCGTTTGAATTAAGCGAGTTTATTGCGGAACAAATCCTAAAAGACGGTAAACAAATTGCGAACCTAATTGATCTATATATTTATATTCATGAAAAGGGTTTAGATTCAATACTTAAAAACGATGAAATAAGTATTGCGATGAAGAAAAATTCTAATATTCTTGGCAAGTACTTACTTAATCAAAATTCCGATATGTTCTCCATGATTGTTAGTTTCTATTTAAAATTCCACACTACCAAAGATTATCAAACTGATCGATATAATTACGATTTAAACAGTATAACCACATTAATTGACGAACAATTTATCGCTTTTTGTTTAATATATCTCTATCTTCATGATGAAATATCTGAAGGCAGCAGTTGGAAAGATCTAAAATATGAAGAAATCAGCGTTGATGATATTTTTAACAAGATTGATCTAACGGATTTCTTTTCAGAACCAATAATTGCATTTTATCAAGACAACTTAGATTTACTAAGAAAATACAACAAGAAGAAAGGGTGAGTTTATGGCTTTAGTGCTCTCGATTGCTAATCAAAAAGGTGGGGTTGGGAAAACCACAACTGCCATAAATCTAGCTAGTTCACTGGCTGATTTAAACAAAAGGATATTATTGATAGACTTAGACTATCAAGCTAACGCAACAACATGTATGGGGATAAATCGAGGTAGCTTTAAAAAAAGTATCTTTGATTGTTTTAAGAGAGAAGCAACTTTCTCTGATGTAAAAATTAAAACTGCCAATCCTTTGATTGACGTTTTGCCAGCGAAAACTATGGTGGAAGGTGTCGATGAAAAGATTATTGCCGACAGCAATCGCGATTTTATTCTCTATGAATTACTAAAAGAAGGCAAAAACGAATATGATTATGTTCTAATTGATTGTCCGCCATCTCTAGGGTATATAACTACAAACGCTCTTATGGCTTCGGATGGCGTCATCGTTCCCGTCCAATGTGAATTTTTAGCGATGGATGGTTTGACTCAGTTATTAAATACAGTTAGATCAGTTCAAACAAAGAAAAAAGTCAATCGAGAAAATCTAACGATTTATGGTGTGTTATTAACAATGCTAGACAATAGAGTAAACTCTGGATTCCAGATTGTTAATGAAATAAAAACTTACTTTAAGGAAAAAGTATTTCAAACGATTATTCCTCGAAATATCACCTGTTCAAATGCAACATTTTACGGCGTACCAGTTACTGTTTATTCGCCTAAAAGCAAGTCATCATTAAGTTATAAAAAACTCGCAAAGGAGGTTGTGGCCAGAGATGAATAAAGATGAATTAATTAAACGCGGATTAGAAGACCTTTTACTAGAAAACCAAATTGAAAACATCGAAAAAGAAGAGGTAGTTGATATCGAGTTAGACAAAATTTCGCCTAACCCCTTTCAACCTCGTCGTCACTTCGACGAGCAGTCTTTAAATGAACTTGCGGACTCGATTAGAATTAATGGTGTGTTACAACCCGTAATTGTCAAAAAGGTCGCTAACGGCTATTTATTGGTGGCTGGCGAGAGGAGATGCAGGGCATCTAAGATTGCTGGTTTTTCAACCGTTCCCGCTATCGTCAGAGATTATAATAATCAATACCTCGCCGAACTTGCTTTACTAGAGAATATTCAAAGAGAAGATTTGACTATCGTCGAAGAAGCAGAAGCCTATCAAAACGCTATTCAATCGTTAAATCTAACCCATTTAGAACTATCTCAAAAAATTGGTAAAAGCCGTTCTTACGTCTCGAATGCTTTGGGAATTTTAACATTGCCAGCGGAGGTTTTGGCTGAAATCAATCATGGTAATATTTCAATGGGACACGCTAGAAGTTTAAGTAAATTAAAAGATGTTTCACGCATAAAGAAAATCGCAATAATGATTATTGAAGAACATTTAACTGTTCGCGACATTGAATCGATGGTAAAAAAGGAAAAAAAGAAAAAAGAAATAAAAAGAAAAACTATCTCTTTAGACTTGCAAACAGAACTAATGAGTTTTCGTGAAAACATTAACTCGCATTTAAAATTTAAAGAACCTGTCAAAATTACTAGTAATAAAATTGTAATTACCGTTCAGGATTTAAAAGAAATTGAATTAGTTAAAAAACTAATCAGTGGTGAAAAACATGAATGAAGAGATTAAAGAAGGCAGTGTATTGGTCCTAAAAAAGGGTCACCCATGTGGTGAAAACAAATGGGAAATTATCAGTTTCGGCACAATCTGTAAGATTAAATGTTTGGGTTGTGAACGGATTGTATTGATTGATAGAGTTGATTTAAAAAAGAGAATAAAGAAGGTCTTGAAATGAAAAAATTACTAGATGATATTATTAAATTCAGGGATGATCGTGGTTGGAGAAAACACGACACTCCTCAATCTTTAGCTAAGTCAATAATCATTGAAGCGGCTGAGTTATTAGAGAACTATCAGTGGGAAGATACATCTCCAAATATGGAAAATGTTGAAGAAGAAATAGCTGATGTTTTAATCTATTCTTTGGCTATGTGCTCGGATTTAGGCTTGGATCCAGAAGAAATAATCCGAAAAAAATTAGTTAAAAATGAAGTCAAATACCCCAAAAATACTTAATATGTTTTAATCTCAATTATTATTTTCTCTTTTTCATGGCCTATATTTGGTTATAATGATATTTTTGTAAAAAAAAACGGAAAATATTAATTGACAAATACAGCGATAAATAGTAAAATATTATTCGCATTGCAAAGAGAAGTAAGGGGCCTATAGCTCAGGTGGTTAGAGCGCACGCCTGATAAGCGTGAGGTCGATGGTTCAAGTCCATTTAGGCCCACCATTCTTTTTAGGGGGTATTAGCTCAGCTGGGAGAGCGCCTGCCTTGCAAGCAGGAGGTCAGCGGTTCGATCCCGCTATACTCCACCATTACAAAAAAATTACGGCGGTGTAGCTCAACTGGCTAGAGCGTACGGTTCATACCCGTGAGGTTGAGAGTTCAAGTCTCTCCGCCGCTACCAATTATTGGACCCATAGCTCAGTTGGTTAGAGCTATCGGCTCATAACCGATCGGTCGTAGGTTCGAGTCCTACTGGGTCCACCACCTTAATTAAAAAAATGAACGGAGAAATACCCAAGTCCGGCTGAAGGGATCGGTCTTGAAAACCGACAGGGCGTGTGAGCGCCGCGGGGGTTCGAATCCCTCTTTCTCCGCCATTATCATGTCATGATAGCTTAATTGGTAAAGCATTCAGGATATAGGTTCGAATCCTATTATTGACACTTCACATTAGCTGTAGTCGATTCATATCAGCTTTTTGACCCGCTAGCTCAGTAGGTAGAGCATTTGACTTTTAATCAAAGGGTCAGGCGTTCGAATCGCCTGCGGGTCACCACTTGCCCGAGTGGCGGAATAGGTAGACGCGTTGGACTTAAAATCCAATGTCAGCAATGACGTGCCGGTTCAAGTCCGGCCTCGGGTACCATCTTAAGGGGTATTAGCTCAGCTGGGAGAGCGCCTGCCTTGCAAGCAGGAGGTCAGCGGTTCGATCCCGCTATACTCCACCAAAAGAAAATTTAGACATTGACAAAATTATCTGTGTTTGATATCATATAGTAGCACAAAAATATCGCGGGGTGGAGCAGTCTGGTAGCTCGTTGGGCTCATAACCCAGAGGTCGGAGGTTCAAATCCTCCCTCCGCAACCAATTTTATTAGGTCCGGTGGTGTAGGGGTTAACATGCCTGCCTGTCACGCAGGAGATCGCGGGTTCAAATCCCGTCCGGACCGCCACTATTATGGTTCGGTAGCTCAGTTGGTAGAGCAATGGACTGAAAATCCATGTGTCATAAGTTAGATTATGATCGGCGGCATATGAGCCACTCCGAAAGGGGTGG
>DIGC01000104.1:7832-8564 GCA_002419445.1 Caryophanales bacterium UBA5732 | reverse complement strand
TGCATGTTGATATGCCGTATATTTCCCAAAGAGTTTATCTGCCTTTTCATGATGAAAGTAAAAGGGCGATTTATGACTTAGGGGGAAATGACATTGGAGCTAAATTATTAAGACAGTTTGAAGATTATAATGACCGTGATATTGATCTTTATTTAGTCATTAATGTCTTTCGCACTGAGAGTGACGGTTTTGAAAAGATTATCGATTTAATTAATAAGATTGAAGGAATTGGCGGTTTTAAGGTTACGGGGTTAATTAATAACTCAAACCTTTTAAAAGACACAACTTTAGAAGATATCGCATATGGCGAAGAAATCATTAAAGAAGTAAGCAAACAAACAAACTTACCGATCGTTTATACCACGGTTTGGGAAGAAATTTATGCGGATAATTTGGTATTTCAGGGTGAAATACTAAAATTAAAATTATATTTTAGAAAGAATTGGTTATAAGGAGGAAAAAAAGTGCCAAAAGGAAAAGTTACGTTTAACGAAGAAGTATGTAAAGGTTGTGGATTGTGTGTTGAGTATTGCCCGACACATATCCTTTACATGGACATGAAGACACTTAATAAAGCAGGATATAATATCATTAGGGTATCAGAACCTGAAAAATGTATAGGCTGCGCTTTTTGTGCAATTATGTGTCCGGATTCAGTAATTAAAGTTGAGGTGAATAAATAATGGCTAAAGTATTGATGAAAGGTAATGAAGCGATTGCGCTTGCGGCTAT
>DIGC01000104.1:5191-7693 GCA_002419445.1 Caryophanales bacterium UBA5732 | reverse complement strand
AGTTCATCTCCGGGGATAGCTTTGAAACAAGAAGGTATATCTTATATAACCGCAGCTGAACTGCCTTGTTTAATAGTATCGGTGATGCGTGGAGGTCCGGGACTTGGAAGTATTCAACCGTCACAAGCTGATTATTATCAAGCTACTCGTGGCGGCGGTAATGGCGATTATCATTTAATCGTTTTCGCTCCGGAAAGTATTCAAGAAACGATCGATATCGTCAAAGAATCATTTGATACAGCTGATTACTACCGTAATCCAGTTATGGTTTTGGTTGATGGGCTGATTGGTCAAATGATGGAATCAGTTGATTTCGATCGACCGGTAAGAGAAAGATTTTTACCGGAAAAGGATTGGGCAACGACAGGGACAAGAAATCACCCAGGTCGAAGAAATGTCGCTAATTCATTATATTTAGACCCGATTGAATTAGAGCAACATAATCTTAAATTAAATGAAAAATATAAAGTAATCAAGAAAAATGAAACCAGATTTGAACTTATTAATTTTGCTAATCCTGAATATGTAATCGTAGCTTATGGAACGATGGCAAGAATTGCCAGAAGTGCAATTCAAATGTTAAAAAAGGAAGGAATTGAAGTCGGAATGATTAGGCCGATTAGTCTTTTCCCTTATCCAGAAGCTGCTTTTGATCAAATACCAGAAATGACTAAGGGTATTCTTACTTGTGAATTATCAATGGGTCAAATGCTAGATGATGTTTTAATCGCTAATAGCGGACGGAAAAAAGTTGGTTTCTTCGGTAGAGTCGGCGGCATGTTGCCGGATCCGGAAGAAATCGTCGATGCGATTAAAAACTTTAACGAAAGAGTGGTGAAATAAGATGTGGGAAGTAAAATACGAAAAAACATCTGGTTTAACCGATAAAAAACTTTCTTATTGTCCAGGATGTACTCATGGTATTATCCATAAATTAGTCGCAGAAGTGTTAGTGGAATTAGGGATACTAGACCGTTCAATAGCGATTGCATCGGTTGGTTGTTCCGTGTTTTCTTATGAATTCTTTAACTGCGACGCTCAACAAGCACCGCATGGTAGAGCTTGTGCTCTAGCAACCGGTGTGAAGAGAGTCTTACCGGAAAATATCGTCTTCACTTATCAAGGCGACGGCGATTTAGCGAGTATTGGGATCGCTGAAACTATTCACGCCGCTAACAGGGGCGAAAATATCACAGTCATCTTTATGAATAATGCCATCTACGGTATGACTGGCGGACAAATGGCTCCAACTAGTCTTATCGGTCAAAAGACGACTACTTCTCAAGACGGTCGAGATCAAGCTCATCATGGTAGCCCAATAAAAATCAGTGAAATGTTTGCGACGATTGATGGAGTTGCTTATCTTGAAAGAGTGGCTGCCTATGATCCAAAACATGTAATTCAAGCTAAAAAAGCAATTAAAAAAGCTTTCCAATATCAAATGGAAAATAAAGGGTTTACCATGATTGAAGTTGTCGCAACTTGTCCGGTTAACTGGGGATTAAAACCAGTTGATGCGATGAATTGGTCGAAGACGGCAATGGAACCGGTATTTCCATTAGGAGTATTTAAAGATAAGGGGGCTAACTAAAGATGGATGCGAAGAACATTAAAGTAGCTGGTTTTGGTGGCCAAGGCGTGATGATGTTTGGTCAAATCTTAGCTTACAGCGCAACTAAAGATGAAATAAACGGTTTATGGTTTCCGTCATACGGTCCTGAAACTAGAGGCGGAACTGCTAATTGCTCCGTGATTGTATCCGATAAACAAATAAATTCACCAGTGTTTAAGAATGCCGATCACTTAGTAGCTTTTAACTTACCTTCTCTTGACAAATTTAAAGAATATTTAGCTGATGAGGGTTTGATTCTTTATAATTCAAGTTTAATCGATGAAGAAGTAAAGAGCACTCATGCGCTTGTGGTCGGAGTACCGATTAATGATATCGCGACTGAACTTGGCAATATCAAAGTTGCGAATATGGTGATGATGGGGGCTTATTTAGAACTGACGAAACTTTTTTCCGATGCGACGATTGAATATGTCATCAAGAAAATTCTTGGCGAAAAAAAAGCGGATTTAGTTCAAATTAATAAAGACGCAATTGAAGCTGGAAAAGCCTATGTCAGAAAATTAGGAGTTAAGTATGCTTAAATCAATCGATGATTTAAAAGTCTTGGCTAAAAATATCAACCGCACGAAAATTGCGGTTGTTTTCGCGCATGATGACCATGTTATCGAGGCTATAAAAGAAGCCAGTGATTTAGGGCTAATTGATCCCATTTTAATCGGCAAGAAAAAAGAAATTGAAGAATTAATCAGTGAGTTTAAACTTAATAAACCTTATGAAATCATCGAATCTAATGATGGTGACGAAGCCACTAGAATCGCAATGGACCTTGTTAATGATCACAAAGTTGACGTAATTATGAAAGGTCTTATCGATACCAAGGTAATGCTTAAAGGGGTAGTAAACAATGAATACGGCATCAAGAGTGAAAA
>DIGC01000104.1:4073-5048 GCA_002419445.1 Caryophanales bacterium UBA5732 | reverse complement strand
GTTGAAAAAGTTAATCCAAAGATTGAATCAACGGTTCACGCTGAAGCGATTGTCAACTATTATAAAGACAAAGAGATCGACTTTTATATTGACGGACCTTTTGCGGTTGATAATTTAGTTTCAATGGATTCAGTAAAACAAAAAGGGATAACTTCCATCGTCGGAGGCGACTGCGACATCTTGGTTTTTCCTAATTTGGATGCCGGGAACGTTTTCTATAAAACCGCTGTCTTTTTAGCTAACGGCAGAAGTGCAGGCATTATTTTAGGGGCTAAAGTTCCAATTGTTTTGACTTCAAGAGCTGATTCAAGTGAAGCTAAATTAAATTCTATCCTTTTGGCGGTGTTAAATCATGACGGATTATCTAATCTTAGTAATTAACCCTGGGAGTACTTCAACCAAGGTTGCTTTATATAATAATGAAACGCTTTTGAAAGAAAAAACTTTAAGACATGACGTTAATGAACTAAAGCATTTTCAAACTATCATTGACCAAATTGATTTTAGAAAAAATATGATTTTAAACCTCATAAACAGTAGCGGTTATGAACTTAAGGACATCGATGTCTTTGTTGGTAGAGGGGGAATGACGAGACCTTTAAGCGGTGGAACTTATTTAATCTCACAAAGTATGGTTGATGATTTAAGGAGTATGAAATACGGCGCCCACGCTTCGGCTTTAGGCTCAATCATCGCTTTTGATTTTTCTAAAGAGTATAATAAAAAAGCTTATACTGTTAATCCGGTAGTGGTTGATGAGTTTGAGGATATCTCGAGAATTAGCGGTCTTAAACAAATCGAAAGAAAGAGTATTTTTCACGCATTGAATCAAAAAGCGATTGCTTTAAAATTCGCTCAATCGATTAATAAGACTTATGAAGAAGTCAATGTGATCGTCGTTCATTTAGGCGGCGGCATCAGCGTTGGTCTTCATAAAAAGGGTCGAGTCGTTGACGTTAATAACGCTCTGGGCGG
>DIGC01000104.1:0-3890 GCA_002419445.1 Caryophanales bacterium UBA5732 | reverse complement strand
TATACCGTGGTTAAAGAAATTGGGGCGATGTATTTTGCGGCAAAAGGTGATATCGACGGAATACTTATAACCGGTGGTATCGCTTATAGCAAGTATTTCACTAATTTACTTAAAGAATATATCGATCCGATTAAACTAGCCATAATTTACCCTGGCGAAGATGAAATGCAAGCTTTAGTTGATGGCGCGTTAAGAGTTTTAAATCATAAAGAAACTGCGAGAGTCTATGAATAAAAGATGATTAATCGCGGGTAAATAGACTATTTTTAAGCAAAAAAATCAAATATAATCATAAAAAGGCAAGGTTTTAAAAAAAACTTTGCTTTTTTTTGCGAATTATCCGTATATCTATTGTATATATTATTGAAAGAATGTTTGAGGTTATTTGTCATGACAACTAGAGAAGCTAAAAAAAGAAGAAAAACAATTATTATAATCACGGTCGTGTTAGCGCTGGATGCATTAATTTATTACTTAACCTTTGTTAGAGGCGGAATAAACGATCTTTCTTCGCAGTTGATGTATTTACCTGTAATTATCGCCGGCGTTCACCTAGGTCTGAAGGCAGGTATGGTAAGTGGTTTCTTTTCCGGTCTGTTAATTGGACCATTAATGCCGGTTACTTTGACTTTAAGTAATAGTAAAGATTTATACTTTTGGTTATTTAGACTTGTGGCTTTGTTGGTTACGGGAATCTTAACCGGATATCTATCCGATAATTATCGAATTAATACAAACATTATCCGAAGTTATGAAACCATCGCCTATAAAAACTTACATAGAAAATAGATAACTATTTGTAAGTAAAGTTATTTAGCAAATTTACCTTTCTATGATAGAATAAATTTATTAAGAAAGGTTGTGATACTTTGAATGACATTGAAATAATCAATGAAATTCTCGATGGTGATAAAAATCTTTATTCAAAACTGATGGATAAGTATCACAATGAGATTTTCAAATATGTTTACAACATGGTTAATAATTACAATGAAACCGAAGATTTGTTACAGGAGATTTTCTTTAAGGTTTTTAAGAATTTAAAGAAGTTCGACTCAAAGAAAGCAGCTTTTAGAACTTGGTTATATCGCATCAGTAAGAATTACGTCCTTAATTATTTAAACTCTTCTCGAGTTAAAGTAAGTAGAAAAACTTTGGAGTATGACGATACGGTTAACAAAGCTGATGAGAATATTGAAGAAAAAGCCGTAAATGATGATCGAATTAACAGAATTCTTAAAGCGATGGAAAAACTCTTATCAAAAAAACACTTTGAGATTATGCAGCTTTATTACTTTAGTAATTTAACAGTTAAGGAAATATCCGAGACTTTAGAAATACCCGATAAAACAATTTATAAAGCAATTTCTTCAAGTATTGAAAAAATAAAAAAGGAGGTGGCATAAATGGAAAAAATGAATCGTCAATTTGATGAACAAAGAATTGAAATTTCTAAATCAAGAACGATCAATAACGTTATCGATAGAATTAATCAAGAAAAGTCATTTTGGTCGTTTTTTAGACCAATAAAAACTAAATTCGTCTTGACAGTTTTCACGGCGATTTTATTAGTTGTCGTTATCTTTGCGACTAACACACCGGCTACGCCATATACTCCTATCGCCCTAACTGAATATCAAACTAAGAAGTTAGTGGAAACATCTTATATGTCAGCTTCAATAATTTCTAACGCCACCTTAAGTGCAGCTACGACGACTCTCAGTTATTTACCCTTAGCTGAAGAAGAAACTGAGTTTGAAAAGAATATCGATGATTTTAATTACTATTTCAATATGTTAAAAGTTTTTATTGATGACGAAACCTTTATGGATAACGCCGTTTTTGAAAACTTAACCGATTCCATCTATGATTATAGAATAAGTTATTTAGTCGATAATAAAGAATACGTATTTCTGCTTAAGATTGATGAAGACGGAGAAATTACCGGGGAAATTACCATCGGAAGTAAAGTCTTAACTGTTGAAGGTACTTTTGAAGAAAAGAACGATAGTTTCAATTTAGATTTAGTCGCTAGAAATAATAATGATTATATTGTTATTGAATATGAAAGTGAAACTGATAATGAGATTCAAAAAAAATATCAGATAAAACAAAGTATCAATAACATCTATATCGAAAAAGAAATTTCCATTGAGATCGAAGACGACGAAACAAAAGTTTCGATCCAACAAGGCGAAGATTCTTATAAATTAGAAAAGTATTCGGAAAATGGCGTTACTGTTTATTATTTAGAATACCAAGTCAATGATTTAGATGGTGAAGTTTATATTACCGAAAGTATTGATGAGTTTGGTAAAACAGTTTATAGTTATCATATCAATGAACAAGGATTAGAAAAAGACATCGATTTAGACGATCCTGATGAAGATGAAGAAGATGATGAGGATGACGAAGACGGTGAAGAAGACCCAGAGGATCAAGAAGACACTGAAGATGAAGAAGACGACGATTTAAACCTTGGATCTTATATGATCAGCTATAATGTCTAAAAAAAATAAATAATTTTATATTAAAAAGGAGAAAATTCGTTTTCTCCTTTGTATATATTAACGTAACAACAAATATTATTTAAGAATAAAAAAAAATAAAGGAGAAGCAATTATGAAAAAATTATTAGGAATTGTATTTTTAGGTTTAGTAGCTATCGGTTTTACAGCTTGTTCCGTCAAGCCGGAAACTCAAAGTTTATCAAGTGAACAATCCTTATCCTCAATGGCTTATCTATCCGCAAACTTTTTAAGTTTAAGTGGTGAGCAGACTTCCCAAGGTTTAGCTGTAACATTAGGCGATGATGCTTTAGAAGTTGAAGAAGAATTAGAAACTGTAAATGACTATTTAGAATTATTAAAAGTCTTTATGGAAAATGGCGCAACTGATTTTGCGCAGATCGTCGAACAAGCATCAGATCGAGTTGAATATCAATTCATGATCAACATCACTGTCGCTGAAGAAGTTTACGTTCTATATTATAATGTTGACGTAGAAACATCAGAAATTACAGGTATCTTTATCATAAATGATGAAGAATATACTATTATGGCTTACAACAATTTAGAAGACAAAGATGAATTTGAAGATGATGAAGATGATGATTTATACGAAGATGAAGATGATGAAGATGATGAAGATGATGATTTATATGAAGATGAAGAATCTGACGATGATGAAGAAGAATTAGACGATGTTTCTTTCACAAATTTATCAGAAGTTACTACTGAAACTACAACTGAAGAAGCGACTACAGAAGATTCGATAACTGAAGAAGAAACTACAGAAGTAGACGGTACGTCAGGTGTTACTTTAGACGCTCCAGAAGCTGAAACAGCAACAGAAGAAAAAATGGTTTTAGTCGCAAGTAATGGCGAAAACTTTATCAAAATGACATATAAGACTGAAACTGAAGAAGACGAAGCTTCCACAAAGTTTGAATTAGAAAGTTATATCAATGGCGTTGAAAAAGAAATTTCTATAAAAATCAAGAACGAAAACAACGAATACAAAGTTGAAGTTGAAGACGGCGAAAATTCATTTGAATTCAAAAAAGAAATTGAAAACGATGGTATCAAATATCAATTAGAATATGAAGTTAATGGTACCGAAGGCGAAATCCAAATTTTTGAAACAATAGATGAATTTGGCGAAACAGTTTATATTTACGAAATTGAAGAAGAAGGTAAATATAAAGAAGTCGAAATTGAAGATCAAGATGAAGATGACGACGAAGAAGATGATTTAGAAGATACAGGGTTTTTAATGTAATACACCTTTTCTTTCTTGAATGCTAGCTCTTAAAAAAGCTAGCATTTTCCTTATACTCTATTTGAAAAAAGCGTTTAGTTTTGTTATAATGGCTTTAGTTAGAGGTGATT
>DIGC01000012.1 GCA_002419445.1 Caryophanales bacterium UBA5732 | reverse complement strand
ATTATGATGGTATCTCAAGAAAAATCAATGGCGGTATTGGCAATAACACTGTATTTGAAAGAGATGCAGATTACTTCGCTCCTGTAACAGCGCATTATGGTTATAATAATGTGGAACAATATGGTTTAAAAAAAGGTGAGTCCCCATCATCATTAATTAACGGTTCTACTTTTGAAGACCGTAGTAAAATTCAATATATTGATGAACTAGATGAAGCAGATAACGTCAATATGAGATTAGAAAACACAAAGAAATACCTAAACTCCAATTTAATTAAGCCCGAAGTTGAGTGGGCAGGGGATGGTATATTGGTTGTGGATGTTACTTTACCAACTTCTGTGCGTTACGCTGAAGCCGCTGCATTATTAATTGCGAAAAAGATGAATTTAATCGATGTTGAGATAATTCATAAAGAGATTTTACAAAACGCTGAAGCAACAAGAATTCAACTTAAAGGTAGACTAGATATCGAAATTAACCTTGATAAACTAGTTTTATCAAAAGAACCTGATTTATTGAGCGATAACGAGATTAGAGAATATATCCAAGAACATCCAATGACAATCATCGCCGGAACAGTTGGAGAGGACGAACACTCTGTTGGTCTAAGAGAAATAATTGACATCAAACATGGTGGAATTGAGAAATATGGCATAAATTGTATTTATTTAGGTACATCAGTACCAATAACAAAACTAGTCGACGCAGCAATTGAAGCAAATGCTGATGCAATCCTTATGTCGACCATAATTTCGCATGACGATGTTCATTATAAAAATATGAAAAAGACCCACGAATACGCTATAGAAAAAGGTGTTAGAAACAAATTAATAATCGTTGCTGGCGGGACTCAAGTTACTCCTGAAATTGCGGAGAAAAACGGTGCTGATGCTGGGTTTAGCCGCGGAACTAAAGGGCATCACGTAGCGTCATTCTTGGTCAAGAAAAAGGTAGAAATGAATGAAAATTGACGCATTGGTCGCTGAAATTGGTTCAACTACTACTATAGTCAACGCTTTTGACAACTTAAAAACTAATAATCCTACTTTTTTAGGTAGCGGCTATGCTGCGACGACAGTCGATCAAGGTGATGTGACAATCGGTTTGAATCAAGCTAAAGCAAATTTAATGCAAAATTTAAAAGTCACTGAATTAATCGCAAAAGAAACTTTTGCGAGTTCTAGTGCTGCTGGCGGATTAAAAATGAGCGTACACGGTTTAGTTTATGACATGACCGTTAAAGCTGCTAAAGAAGCTGCTTTAGGTGCTGGAGCCAATTTAAAAATGATAACTTCTGGTATTCTCGATGAATATCAAATTGACGAAATAAAAAATGAATCTTTAAATATCATTATGATTTCGGGTGGTGTTGACTTTGGAGAAAAGAAAACAGCTTTAGAAAATGCAAAAATCATCGCGGGACTAAGATTAAATATTCCCGTTATATATGCTGGAAACATTCAAAATCACAATCTTGTTAAAAAGTATTTTATAGAAAACGGTCAAGAAAATTATCTTTATATAAGCAATAATGTGTATCCTAAGATAGATGTCTTGGAGGTCGAAAACACAAGGAAAATTATCCAAGACGTCTTTGAAAAGCATATTATCCAAGCCCCTGGCATGGAACATGTAAAAGAGATTATTTCCGAAAAGATTATTCCTACTCCAGGAGCCGTAATGGAAGCATCAATGTTGTTACAAAAATCAATTGGCGATTTAGTTACAGTCGATGTTGGCGGCGCAACAACAGACATTCACTCTGTGACGGAGGGTAGAGAAGAAATAAATAAAATATTAATCGCTCCTGAACCTTTAGCTAAAAGAACTGTCGAGGGCGATTTAGGTGTATACATCAATATGAATAATATTATTAATTTGATAGGTAAAGACAAATTACTTAAGGAATTATCATTAAGTGAATTCGCTTTAGATAAACTGATTAGTGATTACACACCAATCCCCAGCGGATTACAGATTCCTTTAACCGAAAAGCTTACTGAGGTAGCTTTCGATGTTTCTCTTAAGAGACATTCAGGCAGATTAGTATACATGTTCAACAGTTCAGGAAAAGTTGCGTATGCTGAAGGTAAAGACTTAAGTAGTGTAAAATATCTCATCGGAACTGGTGGTGCATTGACCAGATTGCCTAATCGCTTGAACATTATTAAAAAAGTACTCAGTAAGCAAAATGATTTGATTTTATCTCCTTCTTCTGAAACAAATATTTTGATTGATAATTACTACATAATGGCTTCTTTAGGCGTGCTGTCAAAAAAGCATCCAGAAGCGGCTTTAAAGCTTCTAAAACAAAGTCTGGAGATAAACTAAAATGTATCCTAGAATTAATATTAACTTATTAAAACTTAAAGAAAATTGTTTGATGATGAAAAAATATGCTAGCGAAAATGGCATTAAAATAGTTATGCCAGTTATTAAAGTTGTAGCTGGTGATTTGAAAGTTGCCAAAATTATCGACGATTGCGGTTTTGAATATATTTGTGATTCTAGAATAGAAAATCTCAAAATTTATCAAAATCTCAGCGCAAAAAAGGTATTACTTCGTCTGCCGAGCATTTCTGAAATAGAAGATGTAATCACCTATTCAGATCTCTCTTTAAACAGCGAAGTGAAAACTATAATTTCGCTAAATGATGCGGCTAAAAGGCATGGAAAAAAATATGAAATTATTTTTATGTTTGATCTTGGAGACTTGCGAGAAGGTGCTTTTTATAAAGATAATTTTTATGAGGACATCAGAACAATAATTAATCTTGATAATATAGTTCTTAAGGGCATTGGAACTAATCTAACTTGTTATGGAGGAGTAGTGCCGAGTAAAAATATTCTTAATAGACTAGTCAAAATAAAACAAGATATCGAAAATAAATTCAATATCCATTTAGATATTATTTCTGGAGGTAATTCCTCTTCTGTTTTTCTTTTTGGAAAGAATGAGATTCCTAAAGAGGTAAATTCATTAAGAATCGGCGAAGCAATTTTCTTTGGAAAAGAAACCTCATATTCAACTTTAATCCCAAATTTTAATAATCAGATATTTACACTAGAGGCTGAAATTATCGAATGTAAAACTAAACCGTCTTTTCCTGATGGAGAGATGTCTATTAATTCTTTTGGAGAAAAAGTAGAAATTGAAGATAAAGGTTTAATGAAAAGAGCGATTTTGGCAATTGGAAAACAAGACGTCCAATTAAATAATCTATTTCCAATTGATAAGAGAATTAAAATAATTGGTGGCAGCAGTGATCACTTAATTCTCGATGTTACAAATACAAATTATGAAGTCGGTAATATCATCGAATTCGATGTAAATTATCCCGGTTTGCTTCATTTAATGAATTCCCCTTACATCAAAAGAAATTACAAATAAAAAAAGCCTTAAAAGGCTTAGTCTATTTTCTATTTCGAATATAACTTACTGTCGTTTCTTTTTTAACTTCAAATTCCTTCATTTTTTCGAAGAATTGAAGAATTCTCGTGTTGTCTCCATAGTTACGTGGATGAAATCCCGGGAACTTCTTTAGTAGTAATTGGGCAATTAAACTCCAATAAGCCCAGCCATCGTCTTCCAAATTAGTATTGATAATATTTGTTAATTCTTGCTTAATTTTCCTTAAAGGCGTAATTGAACTTATTGTTTTAGATTCGGTTTTAGGAGTTTTTTTCTTTGTTTCTTTAACTTCAATTTCAGGAACTTCAACAACATCTACTTTTGGTTCAGCTTTTAGCATTTTATCAAGATAAGCGAACGTTTCACAAGAGTTTACTAATGAAATCGGGGTTTTAGATTCTCCCATACCAAATACAAACATATTATCTTCTCTTAATCTGGTGACTAATTTAGTAAAATCGCTATCGCTAGAAACTATACAGAAAGAATTTACTTTTTCAGAATATAAAATATCCATTGCGTCAATAATCAGTGTAAAATCTGATGAATTTTTTCCTGATGTATAGGCGTATTGCTGGACAGGTGTAAGACCGAACTCACTAATCTTTGTTTTCCAAGGATTTAGCTGTGGAGTTGTCCAATCTCCATAAACACGTCGGTAATTTATTGTTCCATATTTATTCGCTTCGTCTATGATGATTTCAATATAATTAGAGCTAATATTCTCAGCGTCAATTAATAAGGCAATA
Source organism: Caryophanales bacterium UBA5732 (assembly GCA_002419445.1). Lineage (GTDB taxonomy): Bacteria > Bacillota_I > Bacilli_A > Izemoplasmatales > Hujiaoplasmataceae > UBA2289. The sequence goes on along the minus strand of DIGC01000012.1, from coordinate 5,698 downwards.
CTTTTATTTTTTATTTCCATTTCTAACACCTCATTATTCATTATAACAAATATTTGTCGAAGATAGGCAAAATATTTAAATAAAATCCAATAAAGGAGAACAAAATGACGAAAAACAATGTATTAAATGCTTGGATTCAAGAATTAAGCGACCACACTACGCCAAATAAGGTCGTCATCTGGACGGGCGAACAAACTCAGTATGACGAACTCTCTGAAGAGTTGGTATCTATAGGAAAGGCAATTCGCTTAAATTCTGAAAAAAGACCTAGATCTTTACTGTTTAGATCTGATCTATCGGATGTGGCTAGAGTAGAAAAGAGAACTTTTATCTCCACTTCTCAACAATCATCGGCTGGACCTACAAATAATTGGATATCTAAAGAAGAGTTGATGCCTTTAATGTGGGATCTTTTTAAAGGTTCAATGTCAGGTAGGACCATGTATGTTATTCCTTTCTCCATGGGGCCTATTGGTCTTGAAATGTCAAGATTAGGTGTCGAAGTAACAGATAGTCCTTATGTTGCTCTAAATATGCATATCATGACCAGAACTGGAAAAAGAGTACTAGATTTAATTGAAAGAGGCCAAGATTTTGTGAAGTGTCTTCATTCAGTAGGTTTTCCATTAAAACCAGGTGACATAGATCCAGAATGGCCTTGTGCTCCGATGGAAAAAAAATATATCACACAATTTCCAGAAGAAAGAATGATATGGTCATATGGTTCAGGCTATGGTGGAAATGCACTCCTTGGAAAAAAATGTTTTGCATTAAGAATCGCTTCCGCTATAGCTAAAGATGAAGGTTGGTTAGCCGAACACATGTTGATACTAAAACTGACCAATCCTAAGGGTAAAGTTAAATATATTACGGGTGCATTTCCAAGCGCTTGTGGTAAAACCAACTTAGCTATGATTAATCCTACATTAAAAGGTTGGAAAGCCGAAACCATCGGCGATGATATCGCTTGGTTAAAGATACACGAAGATAAAAAAATGTATGCAATCAATCCTGAAGCTGGCTTTTTTGGAGTTACTTCGGGTACATCTTATAAAACCAATCCAACCGCTATGGAATCAATAAAACATGATACTATTTTCACAAATGTCGCCTTGACTGATGATGGAGATGTCTGGTGGGAGGGTTTATCTGAAGAACCTAATCACTTAATCGACTGGCATGGAAACGATTGGTTTAAGGGCATGGAAAATCGGCCAGATCATGCAAATGCACGTTTCACAGCACCATTGACTAACTGTCCTTCTCTAGCTGAAGAATATGAAAAACCAGTTCCCATATCAGCCATGCTTTTTGGAGGTAGAAGACCTTCAACAATACCTTTGGTAATGCAAAGTTATGATTTCAACCATGGTATCTTCTATGGCTCAATTATGGGCTCAGAAATTACTGCAGCGGCTATTGACGAAAATATCGGGAAAGTTAGAAGAGATCCATTTGCAATGTTACCTTTTATTGGTTATAATATCGCAGACTATATAAATCATTGGGCGGATATATCAAAACAAAGCGACGAAGAAAACTTACCTAAAATTTTCTATATAAATTGGTTTAGAAAAGACAATGGTAGATTCCTTTGGCCAGGTTTTGGCGAAAACAGCAGGGTTTTGAAGTGGATTTTAGAAAGAACTGAAAACGTTGAAAACTTCATCAAAACTCCGATTGGTATTCTACCGGAAATCAAAAAGTTAGATACTAGTAATCTTGATATAAAGTATGATAACTTGGTTAAACTATTTGAAGTTGATGCAGAAGATTGGAAAAATGAAGTTGATTCAATTGCAAATTATTACAAAGAACTATATAAAGATAATTTACCTGAGGTTTTAAAGAAGCAATTATCGAACTTCATTCATAGGTTTAACTTTTAGTATCATAGGCAACTTTTAAAGTTGCCTATTATTTTTGTTTCAAACCATTTCAATAATAAGTAAATTTAAGATATAATTAAATAGTTGAATTATGAGGGTGGTAATATGAAAAAAGCAGTCATAAGTATCATAATTTTATATTTTATCCAAGGTGTTATTCATAATATCGGTCACCCTGTTACTCCTGCTTTCGTCAGAAGTTTGGAGATACCTGATTATATGTTTGGTTTTTTTTATGCAACCATGAGTTTTGGATTAATGCTAGGTGCGCCTTTGTGGGGAGTTCTAGCCAATCGAGGAAAGAAACGATTCGTAATGGTGCTGGGACTATTAATCTACAGTGTCGGCCAACTTGGGTTTGGTTACGCAAACAATATGTACTGGATGGTTTTTTTTAGATTCATCAGTGGTTTTGGTGTCGCCGCGAGTATGACGTTATTTATTTCACATATGATAGAAGTTTCCATACCAAACCAAAGAGCTAAACATTTAGCTTGGTTAGCTGCGACATTTGCACTTGGGGCAAGCATTGGTTATGTTATTGGCGGTTTTATCAGCACAAACCCAACATTGGTAAGCTTTCTTAACACCGATGATTTAAGAGTTGTTTTTCTAATTCAAGCATTGTTAAATTTATTTCACGCATTAAATGTATTCATACTCATCAAAGAAAAAGATGTTATTAACAAATCAACTAAAAAACCGACTTTAATCGAAAGCTTCAAAAACATTAGAAAAATAAACACAAATCTTTTGTTATTTTTGGTTTCATTAACTTTCGTCAGTATTTCTATTACCAATCTCTCAAAATATCTCGATGTTCATTTCGATAGTCTAGGATACAATTCACAAGATTTAGGGAATTTTGTTTTTGTAACTGGCATAGTATCAATTATTACCAGCGTCCTTATTGTTCCTCTAATTACAAAACTGCATAAAAATCTTCTGATTATGATGATTACTCAACTTGTAAGTATTATCGTTGTTTTATACGTTTTTAGGGCAAATGATTTTTTGTTGGTAGTCTATACTGTTTACATGATATACGTCATTAGTAAAGCAATCTATCAACCACTGGAACAAAATTTTATCGCTGATAACGCTAGTGATGGTTTCTATAGTTCGATTATGGGAGTAAGACAATCGTTTTATTCTATTGGAATGATTTCCGGTCCATTAATTGGGGGATATTTATATGAATTGTCTCCCATCTATGTTTTCGACTTTTCAGCTTTAATGATTCTTATCGGTTTGATTCTAATGTTAATTGTCTTCATAAGGATCAAGAAAAAAAGTGATTTGCTAAATTCATAGCACATCACTTCATAAAATTTGATTTTAGTGTTAGAATGTAGTCAAAAGGAGTGGTAAAATGACAATATATAATTATTCAATAAAAAACATCGAAAGAGAAGAAATAAAACTAGATAAATTTAAAGGTAAGGTTTTGCTAATCTTTAATTCCGCAACAAAATGTGGATATACTCCACAATATAAGGGCATTCAAGAATTGTATGAGAAATATAAAGAAAAAGGTTTTGAAATAATTGACTTGCCTTGTAATCAATTTTTAAATCAAGCTCCAGGTACTGATATTGAACTTGCTGGTTTTTGCCAAGCGAACTATCACACAACCTTTGAAACTTTTGCTAAAATAAAAGTAAATGGTGATGATGCAATCGATTTATTTAAATATCTTAAGCGTGTTAAGCCTGACGATGAAACGCCTGGCAAAGAAGAATTTAAACCAGCTTTGACTGAAGATATGAGTAGTTCAAAGATAAAGTGGAATTTTACAAAATTTATTATCGATAAAGAAGGAAATGTTTACGGCCGTTATGGCTCTAAAGTCAAACCTGAAGAATTAGCTTCAGTTATAGAAAAACTATTATAAAAAATGAGGTAGATTTTAGTCTACCTCATTTTTTATAACAAATATTTAGGTTTTTGGTTTGCAAGATACAAGGAAAGATTTTGAATAACCATCTTATAAAGCCGTTGCTTCATGTAGGGACTACTAGAAGCGTTGTGAGGGGTGATAAATACATTATCAAGATTCCAAAGTTCACTAGTTTTGGGTAAAGGTTCAGGATCAGTTACATCTAATCCGGCAGCGCGAATTAGCTTTTGTTTTAGCGCTTCAATAAGATAATCTTGATCGACAATATTTCCTCTAGCAACATTAATTAATACCGCATTTTCCTTCATCCAAGATATCTTTTGTTTATCAATTAAATGATACGTTTTATCGTTTAGTGGTAAAGCTATAATTAGATAGTCAGCTTCTTTGATAACTGTTTCTAACCCATTTTCTCCAGTATAAATTTCATCAAAATACGGAACGCTGGTATGGATGTTTTTAAAACCTAGGATTCTATTAGCGCCGAATGCTTTCATTCTTTTAGCTACTTCTTGACCTATCGATCCAGTTCCTAAGATGGAAATTGTTGAACCATAAATCTCAGGTTCTTTTTTTATAGGTGACCAAACTTGATTTTTCATTGATTCTAAATAAAATTTAGTATTACGGTTAAAAAATAAAATCTTAGAAAATATATCTTCAGCTATTGAGGTTGAAAAGATATCTCTAGCATTACTAACTAAGACCCCTTTTTCTTTATAAGCCTTAACATCAACGTTATCATAACCTGCCATTAAAAGTTGTATCCATTTAAGGTTTTTGTATTTATCGATGTTTATATTTTTTAATGTTGAATTCATAATAATCATTACTTCAACATCAAAATTATCTTCTAAAGTATCAACGAAATTGACATCACTAAATTGTTCTAGTATTTTTGGGTAATTTGCTTTTCCCATCATTTTTTTCTCAACAAATATTTTCAATTCTTATCACCTCGTATAATTTCATTATATCACAAGAAAAAGAAAATGTATGGATTTACCCATACATTTTTTTGACCACATAACTTACTAATCTCTTCGGTAATATTCGTTTTAATAGAACGAATAACTTATATTGAAACCCCACCGTTTTGGCGACGGGTAGAGTTTTTTTATTAATGAGTTTAAAAATTACTTTAGTAACAACTAAAGCATGCATTCCTTGTTCTTCATCTTTTGCCATACGTGCTAAAGATTTCTTTATTCTGTCTTTGTAAATATCGTCTTCTATAACGTTTGGCATTTCTCGGTTTTTAGTAAAATTAGTTTTAATATCGCCTGGTAACACGGTTGTTACTTGAATATTAAATGGCGCTAATTCGATTCTTAACCCTTCAGAAAAAATACTAACAGCTGCTTTTGTCATTGAATAGAATGTTTGAAAAGGAATAACAATTTCACCGGCGACAGATCCAATGTTGATTATTCTTGCATTTTTGCTTTTTCTAATTAAAGGCATTAAATTTTTCGTCAATCTAATTTGTCCAAAAACATTAACATCAAAAATCTTTTTAGCTTCTTCTATTGAACTATATTCTATTGCCCCAGAAACGCCCATACCAGCACAATTTATTAAAACATCAACTTGATCAATCATCTTTCCTAGTGTATCAACAAATTTGTCTACATCAGCATCTTTCGTAATATCACATAGTAAATATTTGAAATCATATTTTTCTACAGGATATTTTCTTGATAAGCCAATTACATTGTAGCCCTTTTTATGTAAAAACTCTGCTGTCGTAAAACCAATTCCGCTTGATGCGCCACTGATTACAACTGTTTTATTCATGTTTTTTGTCTAACAAAGCCATCAGTTGTTCTTCGTCTTCAGGTAAATGGTTTAAAACATCACCAATAATTGCAATAGCTTCATCCATCAATTTTTTTGTATGTGTTGAAGT
>DIGC01000034.1:2804-8891 GCA_002419445.1 Caryophanales bacterium UBA5732 | reverse complement strand
TCTAAATCCACCATATCGTTATGTTGGAATCTAACCATCTCAGCATAAGATAATCTTATTCCATCATAAATAGAGGCATGATTTTCTCTATCGCTAAAAACTAGATCATTTCTACCAGCTATAGCAGAAAGTATCCCTAAATTTGATTGAAATCCAGTTGAAAAAGTTACACAAGCTTCTTTATTCAAAAATTCAGCTAATTCTTTTTCTAATATTATGTGCGTAGTAAGTGTTCCGTTCAAAAATCTTGAACCAGAAACACCAGATCCAAACTCTTTTAAAGCCTTGACTCCAGCCTCGATAACTCTTTCATCGCCAGTTAAACCAAGGTAATTATTAGAACCAATCATGATTCTTCTTTTACCTTCCATTAAAACTTCAATGTCTTGTTTAGTTTCCAAAGCGTGAAAATAAGGATAAATCCCTAATTCTTTGTATTCTTCAGCTAATGTAAACTCGTCACACTTTTTAAATAAATCCATAAATTTACCTCCATAAAAAAAATATATGGTAATTTGCTTGACTCAAGCAATTATACCATATAAGATTTTTTTTGTATATTTAATTTTTCAACTTTACTCTGTCCTTAAAGCGATTACAGGGTCCTTCTTTGATGCCATTCTAGCAGGTATATATCCGGCGATGTAAGCTAATAAAACACTAACAAGAATTAAGAAGGAAATATGTAAAAATGAAAGCTTAGCTACATTAGGGATTTCAGCTAAATTGTTAATAATTACGTTTATAGGGATTATTAATAAAATACTTACCAATATACCAACAACTCCAGCTGCAAAACCAATAATTAAATTTTCGGCGTTGAATACACGTGAAATATCTTTTTTTCTTGCACCTAAAGCTCTTAATACACCAATTTCTTTTGTTCTCTCGATAACTGAGATGTAAGTTATTATCGCAATCATAATCGATGATACTATCAATGAAATGGCAGCGAAGGCAATTAAAACTATTGAAATAGTATCAATGACTCCCCCAACCATTGATGTTATAGTAGCTGCTTGGTCAACATATTCGATTTTTTCGGTTTCAGTTTTATCGATATTATATTTATCTAAATATGTTTTGACTAAATCTTTATTTTCAAAATTGCTTGGATATAAGGAAATAGTATCAATAGCACCTACTTCTTCTGGAAAATTTGTATATAAGTAATCAGCCAAATCAGAAGTATATCCTAATCCATTATATAAAAGAGCTACATTAGAACCTTCTTTAGCTCTAATTATTCCCGCAATTGTTAGATCCATTGCTTCATTAATATCACTAGTTTGAACATTATATTCGCCCATGTAAAGTTTAAACTCAGTTCCAATTATTTCTTCAAAGCTAAATTCTGTCTCTGATGCCGTATCAAATCCTAATACAGTTAGAGTTGATTTATAGATTCTGTTATATTCATCGACAACTAGATAGACTTGAAAATTCTGATTTTCATAATCTTGGGAAACAGGATTTCCGTAGATAATCTCATAATTATTATTAAACACATCGCCTTCAGGCAATAGAGTAAAGAATGAGAAGTCAAAACCAAATACATCTGCTGGATTAGAATCTTCATTTTCAACGATAGTTTCCGTATAAACTGGGAAATACATATCCCCTACCAGCGGAATCTGCATAAATTTGAGCAATGACATATTGACTTTTCTTTGGTACTTAACACCACTTAGGGTCTCTAACCCATCTCCTGTCACGTAATTATCAACATATTCAATGTAAGCGTCGGTAATGACATTTTCAACAAAAAAACTTTGGAAACGATTTTCATCGTACATGGTCGCAAACCCTTGTTCGGGATACATTTCTAAGTCAGTTTCTGTGGCTTGTCTCATTTTCTCAAAATCTAGCCTAGATTCTGTAATGGTTATAGGATAACCTGATAATGTTTCTCTTTCAAACTTGTCAATTTCTTGACCTAGCCCATTAGATAGCGATAAAATTAAAGCTATACCAACAATTCCAATACTACCAGCAAAAGCTGTTAGTAATGTTCTTCCTAATTTTGTTCTAATATTATTTAAAGATGATACCAATGCGGTTTTAAAAGACATTGCTGTTTTCTTTAAATCCAATTTAGAATCATCTTTGATGTCTTCTTTAATTGGATTTGAATCATTAATAACTTTCCCGTCTTTTAATTTAACGATTCTTGATGCATACCGATAAGCCATCTCAGAATCATGTGTAACCATAACAACCAATTTATCTTTTGCGATGTCTTTTATTAAATCGAGAATTTGAATTGATGTTTCGGAATCGAGTGATCCTGTCGGTTCATCTGCCAAAATTACATCAGGATTATTAGCTAAAGCTCTAGCGATAGCAACTCTTTGACTTTGTCCACCAGACAATTGATTTGGTCTTTTGTGGATATGGTCTTTTAATCCCACTCTATCTAGCACTTCAATCGCTCTTTTTTTAGCTTCGCTTCGAGATACTCCACTTAAAGATAAGCCCATTTCAACATTTTGCAAAACACTTAAATGTGAAATTAGGTTATGGGATTGGAAAATGAAACCTATTGAATTATTACGGTACATGTCCCATTCTTGATCGGTAAAGTTTTTGGTTGACTTATCGTTGATAATTAAATCACCTTTATCAGCGTGATCTAAGCCACCGATGACATTAAGCATTGTTGTCTTTCCGCATCCAGATGGTCCTAAAACAGTAACAAATTCAGCTTTTCTGAATTCAATAGTGATATTGTCTAGAGCGTCTTGTGAAAATTCACCTATAACATAAGTTTTGGAAATATTTTGTAATTTAAGCATTTTGTGCCTCCCTATAGCCTTGTTCAAGAATATTCAAATAATCTTCAAGCAAGGTCTTTGATTCGTGATAATCTAATTTTTTTGTTGCCGAAATAAATAAAACGTTTTTTAAAATCGAAAAAGCAATATCAATTGTTTGTTTAATAGCTTTTTCAGAAGTAAGCTTAAATTGCTTTAAATCTAAGACATTGTAAATCTCGTTGCAATCACCTAAAAAAGATAATTGTTCTCTTTGGCTTTTAAGTTCTTCATCGCTATGAGTATGAAAATAAATAATGACATTAAAAAGAAATTTTTTATTAGTTTGATTTTGATAAAGTTCAAAAATGTGTTGATGAGTTCCGACAATCAATGATTTTAAATCGCCTTGAAAGCCTTGATTTAACTCAAACATTTTATTCCTCATCTTATCTTTAAATAAATCCAAAAGATAGACTAATAAATCGTATTTATCCGCGAAATACGTATAAAAACTACCTCTGGAAATTTCGGAGTTTTTTACAATTTTATTAATAGAAACTTCGGAAAATGGATTATCAGAAAATTCAGTTAAAGCACATTGGATTATTTTTTCTTGTTTCTCTTTTGATAAATTTAAAAACGTATTACTGGGCATTAATCTCACCTCGTACATATTCTATATGACAAGTTGTCAGTTGTCAAACAAATTGACTTGTCATCACAAAAAAATCATAAAAAAGATATCGGAATTTTAGAAAAATCTAAATAACCGATATCTATAATTTCTTATAATTTCAATATCTTTTCAAGTTCCAATAAGCAGTATCGTTTGTCAGAATCTTTTTCAATGCCATTTATTGAGGCTTTTGCTTTTTTTAGCATCAAATCACGATGAGTAAAGTCTTTAATTAAATGATAGGCTCTAACATTAGCTTCATAAGCAAAGAATAAATCGAAATCTTGCAGGTTAAGTTTTAATGTGTCATCTAAGACTCTTTTAGCATAATATAAACTTGCTTCTAAAAGATTAGCTTCTGCAAATACTCTTGAAACTTGCCAATTACTCCTAATAAAATGGACATGATTCCCAACTAAAGACCAATAGTATTTTGATTTAAAAGTTAGGTCAATCATTTTTAATGTTTCTTCTACTGTACGATTATCTTTTTCTATATAGTCCCATGTTTGATTAAAAGCTTGTTTTGCTAAGCTCATTATCTCATCATTCATCATGATTATTTATTTGCCGCCTCTCTAAATATCTTTAAACCCTTATCAGTTAACTCGTGTTTAACCATTTCCAGCAAAACGTTGTAAGGTATCGTTGCGATATCTGCTCCAGCCTTAATTGATTGATTCACATGCTCCAAATGCCTGATCGAGGCAGCAATAATCTGTGTTTTAAAGTTATAGGTTTTAAACATTTCTTTGATGTCTTTTAAAAGCTTAAATCCAGCATCTTCAGTTTTAGTTAAATCATCGAGTCGGCCCATAAATGGAGAGACATAAGTTGCTCCTGCTGAAGCGGCCATTAAAGCTTGTGATGGCGAAAACACTAATGTTACATTTGTTTTTATACCCAAGGAACTCAATGTTTTTACTGCTTTTACTCCCTCAATAGTCATAGGAATTTTGATAACGATGTTTTTGTGCATCTTCGCATATATTTTAGCTTCTTCAACCATGGAAATAGCATCTGACTCCGCGACTTCAGCACTAATAGGACCGTCGACCAAGCTTACAATTTTGCGAATGGCATCTTCGAGAGTAATGCCAGATTTTGCGATTAAAGAAGGATTAGTAGTAACTCCAGATATAATTCCCCATTTAGCTACCTCTTCAATCTCTTTGATAATTGCTGTATCAGCGAATATTCTCATTTCATTCCTCCTAAATTATTTTAAAAGATATTTAATTTCATCTAACAACTTTTCTTTTAAGTCATCTGTTTCTAATAATATGTTATTAATCGAATGTTTAAATTCTTTTTTTAATTCTTCATCATTAATATTTAGTAAATTAATTAAAACGTTCATTGCAGCACCCTCAATTGCAGAATAAAGCATTAATATGCTCACTCCTTGATCTGAGATTGTGTTCTTGTTAGAATATTCAATTATATTTTCTATTTCTCTCAAAGACTCTAAACCTAAAGCGGCGACTTTAAGAGGAACTTTTATACACCCTAAAGTTGCCTTATCGATTTCCTTTGTCCTTTTAATTATCTCTTCATCTGTCTCTTTTGGCAATTGATAAGCTTCCATCAATTTGTTAAAAGCATCAGTGTCCAAATCAATTAATTCAGTAAATTCATTTTTATTTCTTTTGAATATTTCTATACTACTTAAATAAGAATTTTGAATTTTCAAATCAAGAATTTTAAATTTTTTCTTACCAATTGTAAGATTACTAACCATCAGAATTAAGCTACATCCATTAGCACCAGCAAGAGCACTGACACTTCCACCGCCAGGAGCTGGGGATGAAGAAGCTAACTCATCTAAAAAATCGCATACTTTTAAATCAACTAATTTCATAAAAAATTCTCCTCAACCAAGCTTCTATTTTTAACAACGATTTTACCTCTCTTGAAAACAGCATATGTGTGATTAATTCCATAATGATAGATAAAGTAATCTAAGTTCTTGCAGTTTAAAAGTAAAATATCCGCTTCTTTTCCAACTTCTATACTACCAACTTTTTTGTGTATGTCAAGACTATAAGCCGGATTTATCGTCGCTGCAGTTAAAATTTCTGAAGGAGACATCCTTAACTTATTGCCAGAAATTTGTAGAGTCAGTTGATAATTTTCAGATGGCGTTGAACCTGGGTTGTAATCACTTGAAACACTAACAGCCGCGCCAGCATCAATCAGTTTCCTTGCAGGAGCAAAATTTTTGTTTAAGAAGAAAGATGTTGATGGTAAAAGATTAGCAATAGTATCTGTTTTAGCGACTTTTAGGATATCTTCATCAGTGATAGCCATTAAATGATCGATAGTTTTTGCACGCAAATCAAGCGCTACCTTAGTACCGCCAATTGAATCTATTTCATCCGTGTGCACTCTAATTTCAAACCCTAATTCTTTAGCTCTCTTGAGAATTCTATGCGTTTCAAGAGCATTAAAGGCTCCTGATTCACAAAATACGTCTACGTAATCAGCCAAGTTTTCACTTTTGATTATTTCCAAGTCCATAATTATTTTTTTTATAAAATCTTCACGATTTTCTTTATATTTCTGCGGTAAGGCGTGAGCGCCTAAATAAGTTGCGCGAATGTCAATAGGATGACTCATGTTTAGGTTTCTTATTACTCTTAAAATCTTCAGTTC
>DIGC01000034.1:0-2775 GCA_002419445.1 Caryophanales bacterium UBA5732 | reverse complement strand
TCATTTAATGATTTTAAGGCTTGATCATACAAGTTTTCAAAACTGGCGTTCTTCGTTTCTGTAACAGTGCTTAAGATTCCACCACCACTTTTAAGAATGTCTAAATAATCTACACCAGCAATTTTTTTTGCAAATTCATGTTCCCTAGAACCACCAAAAACAAGATGGGTGTGGCTATCAACCAAACCAGGAATAGCAATCGTATCTAAGGCATCAAATAACTCAGTGTCTTTGTTTATGAATTTTTGAAAATCTCCTGACCCAAACGCTTTAATTATTTCGTTTTCAATAACAATATAAGCCTTATCTATACTGATAATATCACTCATCAACTTACCCTTGACAGGCGGTTGATTATTGTTAGTGTATAGAGTTTTGATATTGTGAATAATTAGTTTCTTCATTTTATTGCCCTATAAGAAATAATCAATGATTTTATCAACAGAAAAATCTCTTAATTTTAAATAATGTTCGCTCATGCGAACTACTTCGTGTAAAGTAATATCTTCAGGAAATTCTATTCCATCAACGTCATAATAATACTTCAATGACTTAACTAAAGCATCTTTAGGAATCAATCCAACTATCTCAGCGCTCGGAACTTCCATATGATAACGTCTAGCTTCCATTTTAACGGTCTCAAAAATTCTGTAAATAGGATTTTTCTTAAAATTTAAAATGTTCATTGTGACCTGAGTGTGGCCCCTGTTTTCTAAAAAAACCGGACCAGCCTGCACATACTGGTACCCACCGCTTGATTGTCTAATTGCTTTAGCAAAATTGGCGGTTTTTTTCTCATCGGTTGTCAAAACATCAATATTATAGGCAACTAAAAAATCTCTTGCCCCAACACCGATAACTCCAAAAGTAGGGTGTATTTCTGCTCTACCATAATCAGGTTTCCATTCAGGTAATTTTATCTTTTCTTTCATGCCTTCAAATTCGCCTTTGCGAATATTCGGCAATGCAATCCTTTTTTCCTCTTTAGCTGCTTCTGCATACATAAAACAAGGTATATCATAAATGTTTGAAATCTTCTGCGCTAGGATATTCGCGTATTCTACGCACTCACTCATTGTCACATCACTAACAGGAATAAATGGAATAACATCTACAGCACCCATTCTTGCATGTTCACCCGTGTGATGATTTAAGTCGATTTCATCAATTACAACTTTAATCATATCCATTATTGCTTCAATGACTTTTTCAGGACTTCCAATTAAAGTCACGACCGTACGGTTATAATCTCCATCAGCCTCATAATTTATTAATTTCACTTGATCACGATTGTTAAAAACACCAACAATTCTCTCAATTTTTTCTTTATCCCTACCTTCAGAAAAATTAGGAACACATTCTACTATTCTAGCCATCTCATTTTCCTCCTTTTATGTAATGTTTTTGTACTAAAGCGCTAATTTTAGATTCGTCTGTCAAATTTGGTAATGTGACATACGAATTATTATCTAAAGAATTAAACTCTTCAACAATTTTTATTGAGTTTTCTTGTCTTGCCCAAGCACGTCTAGATACTCCAGCCATTACATCAAACAACATGGCCGTTTTCAATATTTCATCAGTTTCAAAAGAACCATCTAGGAGCATTCCATACCCACCATTTATCACTTTTCCAATTCCCACGCCACCACCGTTATGGAGAGTAACCAACGACATTCCTCTTGCGCTATTGCCAAGTGCAACATGAGTTGCCATTTCAGCCATAATATTTGAACCATCTTTAATATTTGATGTTTCTCTAAATGGCGAATCTGTACCTCCTGTATCGTGATGGTCTCTGCCCAACATAATTGGTCCAACTTCTTTATTCCTTACCATCTCGTTAAACTTAAGCGCTATTTTTAACCTTCCATAAGCATCTTGATATAGGATTCTGGCTTTAGTCCCAACAACTAATTGGTTTTCCTTTGCATCCTTTATCCAGTTATAATTATCCAAATCCTGAAATCTACGATCTTTATCAATACATTCCATTGCCGCTTTATCTGTTTTTTCTAAATCTTCGTCTTTTCTACTTAGACAAACCCATCTAAATGGTCCATATCCATAATCGAAAAGAACTGGACCCATTATATCTTCAACATACGATGGCCAGATGAAACCATCGATGTCATTAACACCGTTCTTACATATTTCTTTGATGCCAGAATCACTAATAGCTTTCATGAAAGAATTGCCATAGTCAAAAAAGTAAGTGCCCTTTTGCACAATCTTCTTAATCACTTCAAAATGTTTTTTCAAAGTGATATTTACTAATTTAACAAATTTTTCTTTGTTTGAATGTAATAATTCAGTTCTTTCTTGAAAATCAATTCCTACTGGACAGTATCCACCATCATAGACGGCATGACAACTTGTTTGATCACTTAATAAATCGATATGAATACTATTACTTATTGCATACTCCAGTAAATCAACTATATTTCCATGATATGCTATAGCTCTAGGTTCTTTACTCAAAAGGTATTCCTTGGCCAAAACAAATACTTTTTCCAAGTCATCACTAACATCATTTATCCAACCTTGGTTAAATCTTGTTTCTATTCTTGAATAGTCAACTTCAGCGATTATTCCAACGGCTCCTGCAATATTAGCGGCTTTTCCTTGAGCACCACTCATTCCACCTAACCCACTAGAAACAAATAATTTTCCAGCTAGATTGGCTTTTTCCGGAATTCCTAATTTCATCCTTCCGGCATTAAGAAGCGTCGAGTAAGTCCCATGCACTATTCCTTGCGGACCGATATACATCCA
>DIGC01000075.1:2868-4593 GCA_002419445.1 Caryophanales bacterium UBA5732 | reverse complement strand
CAATCATTGGCAAGCTTAAATCTTTCGTAACTTGAGAAAAAGTGAAGGCTTTTTCGATTTCTTTTTGTTCGTCATTTCTTTTAATATAAGTAATCTTCACATCTAGTCCTGATTCTTTAACAAAGTAAATAAATTCTATTTTGACCATTTTCTTACGAATATTTGTCGCTGGCAATAGTGACAATGCCTGCAAATTATGGAATTTATTGAATTTTATTTTCACTTTATCTTCTTTAACAAAAGCATTGAATTCTTCTTTAATCTTTTTTAAGATTGTCTCCATTATTTACTTTCTTCTTTCTTAGCAGCCTTGATTAAGACTTTGACCATTTTATTGGAAAAACCGACTGGATCTTTAATCTCTAACCCTTCGATTAATAACGCTTGATTATATAAGATTTCAGCGTAATCAGCAATAGCTTCATCATTATTCTCGTATAAATTTTCAATCGCACGGAATAATTCGTGGTTCGGATTAATTTCTAAGATTTTTTGAGCTTTTAGACTTTTTTCACCCGGTAATTGATTCATAACTTTTTCCATTTCAAATGATAAACCATCTCCACTGACTAAACAGACAGGAGAGTCAGTTAATCTAGTTGAAAGTTTAACGTCTTCTACTTTGTCAGTTAAAACTTCCTTTAACTTCTCTAAAAGACTTTTATTTTTAGTTTCTAGGTCTTTAATAACTTCTTTTTCTTCATCATTGAGAATATCTAAGTCACCTTGGTTAATTGACTTGAATTTCAACTTATCATATTCATTTAGCATGCTAATCATGAATTCATCAACTTCATCGGTTAAGACTAAGACATCATAACCTTTCTTTTTAACAACATCCATTTGCGGCGAAATCTTAATAGCTTCTTTTGAATGTGCTGACCCAAAGAAGATTTCTTTTTGATCTTTAGGCATTTTTTCAATGTATTCCTTTAAAGTAACCATTGAGTCTTCATTGACAGTTTCGAACATTAATAAATCTTGTAACATTTCTTTATTCATACCAAAGTTATCATAAACACCGTATTTAATATTTACGCCAAATTCTTTCCAGAATTTTAAGTATTTTTCACGTTCGTTTTTCAAGGTTTTTTCAAGTTCATTAAGGATTTTCTTTTCAAGGTTCTTTTGGATTAGCGTCAATTGACGATTTTGTTGTAAAATCTCACGTGAGATATTTAAGTTTAAATCCGGGCTGACAACCAGACCTTTGATAAATCGTAAATAATCAGGTACTAGTTCCTTGCATTTATCCATTACGAAGACGCCTTTTGCGTAGAGTTGTAGACCTTTTTCGTATTTTTCAGAATAAAGATTTTGCGGAGCTTTTTCAGGAATAAAAACAATTGATTTATATGTTAAAGCGCCCTCAACATTTGTCCAAATGCTGAATAAAGGATTCTCATAATCATAATATTGGGTTTTATAAAACTCATTTAGATCTTCATCAGAGACTTCGTTTTTATTTTTCTTCCAGATTGGGGTCATGGAGTTAATTGTTTCGTTTTCAATTACCGTTTCATATTTATCTTCGATTTCGTTTCCTTGGTCATCTTTCACAGCTACTTGTTTTTCATGTTCCATAGTGATTGGATACTTGACGTAATCTGAATATTTTTTTACTAAAGAACGAATTTTGTATTCTTCCAAGAAATCATCATAATCTTCTTCATCTTCATTTTTTCTAATCGTTAAAATGATTTCTGTCCCAACAGTGTCTTTATC
>DIGC01000075.1:2000-2687 GCA_002419445.1 Caryophanales bacterium UBA5732 | reverse complement strand
GTGCCTATGTTATCGATTAATTCATCATAAGTCATACCAATACCATTGTCTATGACTTTAAGTTTACGATGTTTTTTATCCACTTCTAAATGGATCTCGTAATCATTTCTTTTTTCCAAATTTTCATTGGTCAAACTCAATAAATGATACTTATCAATCGCATCGGAAGCATTCGAGATTAACTCTCTTAAAAAGATTTCTTTGTTTGTGTAAATAGAATGAATCATTAATTCTAATAAACGCTTTGATTCAGTCTTAAATTCCATAGTTTTTTTGCTCATATTATCCTCCTAAAATTCAAATCTTCATTAATATTATAACACAGATATTAGCACTGTCAAGTATTGAGTGCTAAAAATATTTGATAAAAAATAGAGAAGTAAACTTCTCTACTTTTGCATTAAAGGTTCGTTGTTAAAAGTTTTCTTTTAAATAAAATGATTCCTATCAAGATACAAAATATTGTCGAAGTTAGCATATAAGGCAGGTTATATACGACAAACGAATAAATAAACGGACTAACATTGGTTCCATATGTTTCGTTGAACCAACTTGTGTAACTACCCCAAATCAAAACACCGGATAAGCCATGTGATAAATAGCGGATTAGAGATGCAAAGACAATTCCCAAGATAAACGGTTTTAAATTCGTCAAACTGTTCTTAAAGATACCGGCTAAGCCTAAAA
>DIGC01000075.1:866-1873 GCA_002419445.1 Caryophanales bacterium UBA5732 | reverse complement strand
GTTTTTACGCCTCTTCGATAAGCAATGATGAAAATTGGTAACATCGCCGGGGAAATACTACCTCCCCAAGGAAAAATACCTGAAGATAAAATTCCAAAAATAACGTCTAACACGACGGCTACTCCCACAAGAACAGCGACTTCAGCTACTACTTTTATATCTTTTTTCATATTTTTCTCCTTTCTTTTAGGAACAAAAAAGTCCCTAAAAAAGGGACCTAATAAGTATTATCATACTCCTACGCTGGCATTATCCAGATCAGGTAAGGTCTATAACAGAATAGTTATACTCTCAGCCTGGTACTCCAAGCTCCCCACTTCTATACTTTAATTATATCATTTAACCAAAATATAACAACCATTTAGTTAATAATAAAATATCTACTATTAAGAAATAATCTCAATGATAATGTCAGTCGTTTTTACTGGGTTTTGAACGATATCATAACCTTCTTCTAAAAGGTTTAAAATATCATTATTAACTTTAGAATTAGTGTAAATGAACGCTAAAGTTTCACCTTTACTAACCTTATCTCCGACTTTTTTATTCAAAACAATACCAACCATAGGATCGATATCATCATCCTTTGTAGCTCGACCTCCACCAAGTTTCATTGATGCTAGACCAATATTTAAAGCTTTGATTTCTTTTATATAACCGGATTTTTTAGCGATAAATGGAACAATTTCATCAACCTTAACAAAGTTTTCTAGATCGTCAATGTGTCCGCCTTGTGCGCTGATAAATTCATAAAATTTAGCTAAAGCCTTCCCGTTATGTAAATTCTCTTTCGCAAGTTGTGTGGCTTCTTCAATTGATTTTGCTTGTTTGGCGTAATAAACCATGTATCCTGCAATTGATACACATAAGTCTTCTAAATCCTTAGGACCTTTACCCATTAAAGTTTCTACAACTTCTTTAACTTCAAGACGATTCCCAACAGCATAACCTAATGGTTCATCCATTGAGGTGATAAAAGCAGAAACTTTCTTGTCAAAAGCTTTGCC
>DIGC01000075.1:0-803 GCA_002419445.1 Caryophanales bacterium UBA5732 | reverse complement strand
GCCCCGCTTGCTAATTTCTTTGACATGATGGAAGATGCAATCAAAGGAATTGACGGCACTGTCGCTGTAACATCTCTTAATGCATATAGCAATTTATCCGCAGGAACAAGACGCTTTGTTTGTCCGGCAACGGCAATATTGAGATCATTGACTTGATTGATGAATTCTTCTTCGCTTAAGTCGATTCTCATTCCGGGAATACTTTCCATTTTATCAAGAGTCCCACCGGTATGGCCTAAGCCTCTACCCGATAATTTAGCTAATTTAGCTCCTAAAGAAGCTACTAGCGGTCCTAAAACTAGTGTTGTTTTATCACCAACACCACCTGTAGAGTGTTTATCCACTTTAATTCCTTTAATTTTTGATAAATCGATAATGTCCCCACTATAAAGCATCGATTTTGTTAAAAATGCAGCTTCCATATTTGACATGCCTTGGAAATATATCGCCATCAATAAAGCACTGATTTGATAATCAGGAATTTCTCCTTTAACATAACCGCTGATAACAAACTCAATCTCTTGTTCAGTCAAGTTAATGCCCATTCTTTTCTTTTCAATTATATCTACTACTCTCAACGCACTTCACCTCTTTTAAGTAATAATATTATACACTAAGAAAAAAAGAATGTAAACTAAAGGAATGTAAACATTTTCATTGCAATCTTCTTTATATTTTTACTTAATATAGTATAATACCTATGGTGATAAAATGACAGAAATATATCTTTTGCGTCACGCAGAAACTGATGCGAATAAAAATTACATAGTCCAAGGTAGAATGGATAACCCAATCAATGAAAC
>DIGC01000094.1:3156-9298 GCA_002419445.1 Caryophanales bacterium UBA5732 | reverse complement strand
TCAATTACTATTTTATTTCCACTGTTAATCTGCATTGTTACAACTGGGTTTTTCATTTTATCTCCTTTTATATCTTTGATAATATTAATTTAACCATTAATCTCTAGATATTAAAAGCAAAATGAGCATTTTTATTCATAATGATAAATATTATTTAATTTTGGATGCTTTATGATAAAATTATAACTAGAAATTAGTGTGATATTTATTTTTTTAGATATGAGGTCTAATAATTATGGAAAAAATAACTAAAATTAGAGAACGAGCATTTTCTTTGGCGCAACAAATAATTGACAAAACAGGTCCAAGATTAGCTGGCACTGATTCCGCTAATAAGTCTGCCTTATTATTAAAAAACGAAATTGACAGTTTTGCCGATAAAAGTAAAATTGAAGAATTTTTTATCTACCAAGGAGCTTTTTTAGGATGGATCAAAATCTTAGTTGTTTCTTTTGTCTTAGCTGTAGGTTTTCTCTGGTTCGACTTGCCAATTATATCAATTATTCTAGCATTATTAAGCATCTTAATTCTCGTTTTACAGTTTTTCTTTTATCTACCGATAATCGATAGGTTATATCCGAAAAAGAAAGCCAGTAATGTTGTCGGTTACGTCGAACCGAAAAATGAAGCAAAAAAACAAATTATTATTAGCGGTCATCACGACAGCGCTAGAGTTTTTAATTTTTTCATTCATCAACCAAAACTTTATAACCTAAGGGTTACCGGATCCATCGCCTATGTCTTGATGATGTGTCTTGTTCCAATCCTTTTAATTTTCATACATAATGACATAGTAAATTTAATTATTAAAATCATTCTTAGTTCAGGACTTATTTTAATCGTTCAAATGTGGTTTTTCGCCTCAAAAAAAGGTACTCCTGGCGCTGGCGATAATCTTATCGCGAGTACCATGGCACTAGAAATAAGTCGATATTTTAGTGAAAATCGTTTAGAAGACACACGCATTATTTTCACTAGTTTCGATGCTGAAGAGGAAGGTTTAAGAGGCGCAAGAGCTTTTGCGAAACTTCACGAAAAAGAACTTAAAGAACTGCCAACTTATCTGCTTAATACTGATTGCGCTTATAATTTAGATGACTTATTCTTCTTAACGTCCGATATCAATGGGACAGTCAAATTAGACGAAGATTTAGCCAACACTTTAGTCAATATTTCTATAGCGAATGGTTATAAAGCTGTCTCTAAACCAATCGCTTTTCTTACCGGTGGAACAGATGCCGGTGAACTAGCAAAAATCGGAGTCAAATCAACGACATTAATCGGTATGCCTTGGAGTAACGAAAAAAGAGCTAGTGTTTATCACACAGAAAATGATACTTTAGATCACGTGCAAAAAGAAATCATAGATGCGGCTATTACGATATTCATTCAATATATCGAAAAAAACTAAATCTAAAGAATATTTAAGAATGATTGTTGATTGACAATCATTTTTTATTTTCCATAACCTAAATTTAATCTTAAAAATAACAAAAAAAATAGTTTTAGAGCATTTTGTGTTATTTACAGAGTTTTTCATGCTTATAATTTTCTCCCAGACTTAGATTATGGTATTATAAAGAGGTAGTAAATTAAAGAAAAGGAGTTTTAAAAAATGACAAAAAGTAAAGTCGTAATCGTAGGCACCGGTTTTGTGGGCATGAGTTATGCATATGCGCTTGTTAACCAAGGCACTATTGAAGAGTTAGTACTTATAGATGTAAATAAAGATAAAGCTGAAGGCGAAGCTATGGATTTAAATCACGGTTTAGCTTTCGCTCCTAGAAAAATGACAATTAAAGCCGGAGATTACTCTGAATGCAAAGATGCGGGTTTAGTTGTGATCACCGCAGGAGTTAGTCAAAAACCTGGAGAAACAAGAATTGACTTACTAAACAGAAATGCTAAAATTATTCAATCAGTCACTAAGAGCATAATGGAGTCAGGTTTTGACGGTATTATCTTATTAGCGTCCAATCCAGTGGATATCCTAACATATGTTGCCTGGAAAGAATCTGGATTACCGTCTAGTAGAGTTTTAGGTAGCGGTACTTCTTTAGACACAGCAAGGCTTAGATACGAAATTTCTAAATACATCCATATCGACGCTAGAAATATACATGCTTATATTTTAGGCGAACACGGAGACAGTGAGTTTGTTTGTTGGTCAAAAGCTTATGTTGGAACTAAACCAATGCTAGATGTTATCGAAAGCATGAAGGAAATTGAATTTGAAGATTTAGATCATATTTACATAAAAGTTAGAGATGCCGCTCAAGAAATAATCAAAAAGAAAAACTCAACTTATTATGGTATTGGTATGGCCTTAGTTAGAATAACAAATGCAATTTTCGATAACGAAAATAGTATCTTGCCAGTGTCAGTATATAATGATGGCGTCTATAATATCGATAAAGATTTATACATCGGTCTGCCTGCGGTTTTAAACCGTGATGGAGTCCATCACGTCGTTAACTTAAAACTTTCCGAAGATGAACAAGAAAAACTTAGCAGATCAGCTAAAATATTAAAAAATAGTTTAGATCAGATGAATTTATAATCTACTTTTTTGAGGATGGCTAAGATGAAAGTAATGACCTTTAACGTTAGAGTTGACGTAGAATCCGATGGAATTTACTCTTTTAAGCATCGAATTGAGGGAATTGTAAAATTTTTGGAAGAAGAAAAACCTGATATCATTGGTTTTCAAGAAGTGAGACCGGGTATGCTAGATGTTTTAGTAAAAAGGCTGGTAGATTATAATTTTGTGGGTGAGCCTCGCTCTGAAAACGATGAGTATAATCCGATTTTTTATAAAAAAAATCATCAACTTTTATATACCGCAACAAGGTGGTTCGGTGATACCCCAACTATTAAAGGCAGTAAACAAAAAGATGCATATTTCCCGAGAATTTATTGTTTTGCACATCTAGAAATTGATGGCGTTATTTACGAAATTATTAATACTCATTTTTCTCATATATCTCATACTGCTCGTCTTGAAAGTTTAAATACACTAGTCCAGTATTATCAAAAAAGAACAAACAATTATAAGTTTATTTTGATGGGTGATTTCAACGCTTATCCTTCTGAAAATGTTGACGAGATTTTATCTAAATACCTAAATTCATGTTGGAAAGATTATACCGGTGACACCTTAACTTTTCACGGTTTTACCACAAGAATAGAAGGTTATCCAATCGATTATATTTGGTTTGATAAAGAACTCATCGCTAGTAAACCAACCATACATAGAAAATTATATAATGATCTATTTTTATCAGATCACTTTCCGATTTCACTAATTATTAAATAATAAAATAAAACCTGACTTTTTGGTATCTAAAGTCAGGTTTTTTTATTTTCGTTATGGTCTTTCTGTTGGGTTACTTCGGTAGTAACTAAGTTGTGAGGAAACTGATTGTGTTTTTGCGGTAAAGTACCATTCGACATTTCTCAGTCCAAATGGTAAAGACATCATCGCATTTCCTAAATCAGTTTGATACAAAGATTTATGATTATCGTAAATGGTATAAAAATAATCGTAATTAAAATACGAATTATCAGGATTAATTAACTCTTCAAGATAATTTTCATATTGGATTTGATAGCGATCAATTTTCAGAATTTTATCTGATAAAGGATTAGCGTATGTTTTCCCTTGCATATATGCATTTAAGTTCCCCCAACTGTAAATGTCGGTATCAACAGTCCAATTGGTAAAAATTGGCGCACCGTCCCAACCTTGTCCCAAACCGTGGTCATAATCATAAGGAATGATAGTCCAAACATCATTTACCGGATCGTTATATAGGAAATAGTTATTGGCCATCGCTCGGTAATCGTCAGGATTACCGAGTAAAGCTCCTACGGCCAAATATCTTAAGAATCTATCAACATCAAATCTCTCAGATATATAGTCGTCAAAATCTTGTCCGTTTAAACTATTTATTGAGGAAATAAAAGCTCTTAAGTCCGTAGGGTCGAATGTATCTTTATTAGTTTTCAAATCATAGGTAGGTCGATAATTAATTGATACGTCCTTTATGCCAATTGCATTGGTAGGGTAATCCGTTCTTAGAGAAGCCGGACCAAATTGTTGCCACAAACTTTTATATAAATCACCGTCAGCTTGTTCATTAACAAATCGACGCTCCAAAAATTCTTCATCTATTGGTTCAAATAATGTGTAGACTCCATAATAATATCTTTCGCCGCTTATTTCAATATAAACATTAGCTAATGTTGTATGAGCAGCGTGTACTCCAAAATCTCTCATCAAATCAAGTGAAAATTTCTCCGTTAAATACGTCGGATCTTCATTTCGATTCCATTTCAAGTCTATCTCTTCAAGTTCAAAGACTCTTCTTAATTTATTAAAACTATATTCCTCTAAAGAAAACGTTTCATGGAAAGAAATTTTGAAATTTGACATATTTAAACTACCGTCGTCATTTTGAATTCTCACTCTAGAGAAATTCCCTCTGGTTCTAAAGCCAACATTACCAACAAACACTTCTCCTTCTTCATCTTCATACAAGAAATCAGCTTTTGCATAATAATCAGTTCTTAATTCGCCATTGAATTGTTCGCTGTAAGCTATCATTTCTTGGTCGTAATTATTCCATTCAGTTTCAGAGATTTTGATGATTATATTTTTACTTTGTTGATCATTAAAAAGCCTCTCGAATGTTTCAATGTTATATTCAAAATCCGTTGGTATTATCGAATCGTCTTCGTAATATGGTGTAGCACTATCATTTGAATTGCCCGGTGTTAAATTTAGTAAATCAAAATAAACCCACTGACTAGATCCGTCGTCCTTTCTTCCATAAGAATAATCTCTTGGGACAATTTGTTCTGGGACGTAATCAATAATTATTTCTCCTGATTGATCGGTTAAAATTAAGGCTTCGCCATCGCGACTGATACTAAAATTAGTGTGAATCTCTCCGGTCGAGGTAATTAAATCTTTTCCTGAAGCAAAGACAACAAGATATCCGTTTGCAGGGATAATTGTCCCTTGAGGAAACTCCCACATCATAATATTTTCAAAATTATCACTTAAAAAATAACCGCTTATGTCCAATGATTGGCTAGTTGGATTATATATTTCAATCCAATCTTCACTATTATTATAAAAATCTTTAATGGCTTCACCATTAGAAGCCATAAATTCGTTTATAAATGGCGTTGTCGGATTTTCAGTTGGCAAAGTTGCCGGTACTCTTATACTAACGTTATGCCAATACGGTTCAAGCATTGCATATTCTTCTATTGACAATGGATTCGCGGCGATATTGACATCAGCTTGGATATTGTCGATAACTTTATCCTGTAATGCACCTGATGCCATTAAGTCTTTGATTACCGTCAAATCTGTTATTCCGGTATTCTGTAAATTGATTCTTATTAACTTGTTAAGATTAGCTAAAACACTTATTTGTGAGCCAACGTGAACATTTTGCAATACTAACGTATCAATCTCAGTTAAATCCGATAAAAATGCAATAGAAGTCAATTCTGTGTTTGAGTGGATATTCAAATATTCTAAATTAACTAGATTCGATAAAACCTCTAAATCTGTAGCTCCGGTTTCTCTAATATTTAGATAGGTAAGATTAACCAAATTTTCTAGGTCGCTTAATGTTTTATCTAACAGCGGATTTTGACTAATATCAAGATAAGTGAGTTTAGTTAATGACTTTAAGGATGAAATATCGGTTATTTGATTGTCTCTTAAGTCAAGTGTTTCTAAATCTGTAAACGCAGCTAAAATCGTAATATCCGAAATTCTAATTTGTTGGTCGTCGCCAAAGCGAACGACATTGTGTCTTAGTGATAAATACTCCAATGGTAAAGCTGTTATCTCAGAAAAATTAATCTCGGCTAGATTAGTAATTTCATTATTTCTTAAATTAAGCCAAGTCAGTTTTTCTAGTTCAGCTAACGGTGAAACATCTTCAACGAAATTATCTTCTAAATCTAATTTTTCAAGCGACGTAAAATATTGTAAACCTTCAAGATTAGTTATATTCTCGCCGATTAATTCTAAAGCAGTAATGTTTCGGACATTACTAGCGTAAATACTGCCTTCTTCTTTATCTAAAATGTCTCTAACTACTCTTTCAAGATTTTCGTC
>DIGC01000094.1:593-3072 GCA_002419445.1 Caryophanales bacterium UBA5732 | reverse complement strand
ATCTACTTTTTTAGTAAATAATGGCGCGTTTGAATAAACTTCGTTTCTAATAATATTCGGATTCATCCTTTGGACAGCTTGTACATACTTGGAGTTGCCTACGACTTTTAATCCGTATTCCTTAACTAAAGCTTCAAGCCAAACCGGTTTTTTCATTCCACACTTAATTTCACAAACTACAGTTGGACTATGTCTTCTAACCCCAATCAATTTATCGTCAAATAGAACTTCTGACACTGCACTTCTAACGTTATGATCAAAGGTGATTCTTAAATCGCTTTTATCTTTAGTGACGAAACCTTCTCGTTCATATTCAATAATTAATTTTGGTTCTAAATTATAATTATTAATAAGGCGGGTAAATTCATCAAGAACAACGCTGGACTTGTTAAAACTACCGTCTCTTAAAAATTCCAAATATTCATTTAAAGGTATTAACTCACTGTATTTTTTAACATTTTGACCATGTTTTGTTTTAATTTCAATAGAAATTATTTCTGCATTCGCAATAAAAGGTTCATAAGTGCGTACTCGACATTTAATTCTTCCGAATTGCCCGTCTTCTGCCTCTTTATAGTGTTTAAAATCATAAGTATCATAATATAGACTGCGAACAAAATAACGTCCTGTGGACGATATTTTTGTGTGATATCCAGGTTTCATAAAAATCATTAATTTGTGTTTCAAAGCAAAATATGTCTTTAGATCAAGCACATATTTGTACTCTAACCGATCAGTAAATCTCATCAAAAACTCCCTTACATTGGTAAATTAAGTTGAGGAGACAATAAAGACACTTTTTCTATTACTTCTAATTTCTTCAAATCACTAATTATATTATGGACAATCTCAATATTTTTTTCACTAAATACTAACTCATATACCACTTCAAAATTATTATTTTCAAGTTCTCTGCTTCTTAAGTAAATCTTCATTACGTTATTTAAATTCATCTCTTCCAAGATTTTATCATTGAACTCTCCATGACCGGAAACAATCAAAATATATTCATTATGAACTTTTCTGCCGTAACGAAGTTTATAGAATATAAGCATTAAAATCCCCAGAATTAGGGTGGCGAAAATTGAAAGAGTCCAGTTCATAGTTCCAATTCCTAGACCGATAGCAATCGTCCAAAACAAGAACACCATATCTTTTGTATCTTTGATTGGCGTTCTAAATCTGATGATTGATAAAGAACCTACCAACCCTAGGGATAAAACTAGATTACCTTGAATAAAAAGCATAACCAAAGTTACAATTGGCGATAATAGAGCTAACGTTGATAAAAAAGAACTTTCATAATTTAAGCCTTTATGCGTCAGTTTATAGATAAAAGCTATCCCCAAACCTAAAACAATAGCCAATAACATTGAAAATAAAAATCTTAAGATGGTAAGATTGTCTAAAACTAATAAATCTAATATATCTGTCATAACAACACTCCTATTTATGATAAAATCTAACTTTAGTATTTTACCATAATTATACACTTTTTTCATATTTATTTTACATTGATTCCTTAGTTAAATAAACATCCTATCTAATTTAACTCTTATCATCGTCAAAAACAAGAAAAAAACAGCTTTTTTCAAGCGATTTCTGCTTTTGTTACTTTTTCGCTAGAAACCTCTTAAAATATCGATACGGCGAGTTTTTTTTCTTTACTTTTCAAGATATTGTGGTAAACTTAATTGTTTGCTTGTTTTAATGATGAGTGAGATAGATAAGGGAATGATATTATGAGAAATAAAAATATAATCAATGTTGGAGTGATTGCTCATGTTGACACAGGAAAATCAACATTAGTTGACGCATTATTAAGACAAAGCGGTGTTTTTCACGAAAACGAAATCATGATTGAACAGGTAATGGACAGTAATGATATTGAAAGAGAACGCGGAATTACAATTTACTCTAAAAATTGTGCTATTGAACACAATGGCACTAAAATAAATATTGTTGATACTCCAGGACATGCTGATTTTTCTAGTGAAGTAGAAAGAATAATGAATACTGTAGATACAGTTATTTTACTAGTAGACAGCAGTGAAGGTCCGATGCCTCAAACTAAAGTAGTTCTTCAAAAATCATTACAAATCGGTTTAAGACCAATCGTTTTTATCAATAAAATTGATAAGAAAGACGAACGTGCAGCTGAAGTCGTTGATATGTGTTTTGATTTATTTGTTGAGTTAGGTGCAACTGACGTACAACTTGATTTTCCAATTGTTTACGGAATTGCCAGAGATGGAATCGCAATGAAAAATATAAGTGATGAAAGTGAAAATCTTAATCCTTTATTCGATTGTCTTTTATCACATACAAATCCATATCCGGATAATTCTGACGAACCTTTGCAGTTACAAGTTTCTTCTTTAGCTTATGATGATTATTTAGGGCGATTAGGAATCGGTAGAATCACTCGCGGAACGATAGTTAACGGAAAAACATATAAATTAAGCAAAAGAGACGGTTC
>DIGC01000094.1:0-556 GCA_002419445.1 Caryophanales bacterium UBA5732 | reverse complement strand
TTGCTTATGCAGGTGACATTGTAATCTTTAGCGGTATCTCTCATATTTCCATCGGCGAAACTTTATGCGATGAATCAAAAGTAGAACCAATGCCGATGATAACTATTGAAAAACCAACGCTTACCATGAATTTCTTAGTAAATGACTCACCATTTGTTGGCCGTAGCGGAACTCAAGTTACCTCAAGACAAATTAGAGCTAGACTGATGAAAGAATTAGAAACGAATGTCGGGTTAGAAGTTGAAGAATTGATGAACCTTGAAGGATATAAAGTTAACGGTCGAGGCGAATTGCATTTATCGATTCTTCTCGAAAAAATGAGACGCGAAGGTTTTGAATTAAGCGTATCAAAGCCGGAAGTAATTATTAGAGTAATTGATGGCGTAATTCATGAATCATTTGAACTAGCGATTGTAAATATTCCTGATGAATATGTCGGTAGTATTATCCCTCAATTTAACTCAAGAAAAGGCGTTATGACCAATATGTCTAGTGAAAATGGATATACGGTTTTAGAATATGTAATTCCGACTAGAGGATTAATCGGCTACCGCAG
>DIGC01000076.1 GCA_002419445.1 Caryophanales bacterium UBA5732 | reverse complement strand
AAAGCGGTGCGGCACCAACTCCACCGGCTATAGCAACGATATTCTTAACTGATTTGATGTGTGTGGGAAGACCTAGAGGACCAACTACATCCTCTAAAAAGTCGCCAACATTAAGTTTACTGAGAAGTTTTGTGGAAAAGCCTACTTTTTGGGAAATTATCGTTATCGTATTTAAATCATTTTTCACTATAGTTAAAGGAATTCTCTCTCCTTTTTGATTAACTCTAATTATCACAAAGTTCCCCGGTTTTGTATTTTTCGCAACCAAAGGAGCTTCTATGACAAACAAATCGACATCTTTGTTAAGACATTTTTTTTCTAAGATTTCATACATTAGCAATCTTCACCTCAATTAAAAAACGAATTTCATTTTATTATATCATTATTTGTCTTTGATAAAAATAAAAAGTAGAGAAATTCTCTACTTAATATGTTCTTTCATTACCTAGATAGAAAATAGCTAATGTATTAACTCCCGAATGGGCTCCGATAACCGGTCCGACATAATTAATTAAAAACTGCTCTTCTTTTAGTCCTAGTTTTTCTATCAAGTTATTTTTAACGTATATCGCATCATCAAGACAGTCGCCGTGGGAAATATAAACCACTTTGTTATTAGTCTTATCAAAAGTTTCTTCCATGCGGCTAATAAGATTATTTAAAGATTTAAAACGACCTCTTGCTTTACCATAAACCTTTAATTCACCATTTAGATTAACGTGAAGAAGCGGCTTGATGTTAAGTAAATTACCTAAGACCAAAGAACTTGCGGATAACCTTCCGCCTCTTCTTAAGTGTCCTAAATCACTAACGGTAAACAAATGACAAACATTATTTTTGGTATTTTCAACATACTTAATTAAGTCATCTAAACTCATGCCTTCTAAATGTTTTCTAGCAGCTAAGGTTACAAGCAATCCTTGTCCCATTGAAGCCGCTAAAGTATCGATAACTTCAATTCGTCTTTCGGGAAACTCTTCAGAAAGTTGCTTTTTAGCAATTACACTTGAACTATAGGTGCCTGATAAAGCGCTAGAAAAAGCTAAATAAAGAATATCATATCCTTCTTTTAAAAGTGGAGTTAAAGCTTCAACAAAATCATTGGGATTTAATTGAGCTGTAATTGCGGTATTTTGTTCTCTCATTAGTTTATAAAACTCTGCTGGGGTAATTTCTCGATTGTCTAAATAATTAGCGTATTCCTGACCTTTGACAGTGAACTTTAAAGGTAATACTTTAAGTTCCAATTCTTTAGCTAACTTATCTGGAATATCCACACATGAATCTGTAATTAATTTGTATTTCATATAAATTCCTCCTTTAGATGACTACTCTTTTACACATAGTACTTTATCAAAAAAATCACTCGATGTCAATAATTTCACTATAAACAACAAAAAAAACTTAATCATTTGTCTTAATTTCGCAATTCTTGTATAATATTTATGAGGTGAAGTGCAATGAAATCTTATAAAATTTCTGATGGTGTCTATTTTGTAGGTGCTATTGATTATGACTTAAGGGTCTTTGATATAATTATGGATACAGAGTTCGGTTCTACTTATAATTCCTATTTAATAGTTGGCAGTGAAAAGACTGCCCTTATTGATACGGCTAAAGAACCTTTTAAAAAAGAGTTTTTTGAAAGAATTAATGAAATTGTGGATATTAAGAATATCAACTATTTAATTGTTAACCACGCAGAACCAGATCATTCCGGATGTGTTGAATATGTTTTGGAACAAAATCCTGATATTGAAATATTTGGTTCGATACCAGCATATATGAATTTAAAAGAAATCGTAAATGATGATAGTTTTAAATTTCACAAGGTTAAAGAAGGAGAAGTTCTTAGTTTAGGAAATAAAACTTTAGAATTCACTTTACAACCAAATCTTCATTGGCCTGA
Source organism: Caryophanales bacterium UBA5732 (assembly GCA_002419445.1). Classification (GTDB taxonomy): domain Bacteria; phylum Bacillota_I; class Bacilli_A; order Izemoplasmatales; family Hujiaoplasmataceae; genus UBA2289. Next base: position 2,452 of record DIGC01000076.1, on the reverse strand, counting down.
CACGATGTTTACTTATTTGAAAGAAGACAATATCCTCTTTACTTGCGACTTCTTTGGAGCTCATTATGCATTTGATGGAGTAATGTCAGACAACTTAAAAAACACAAAAGATTATGATCGAAGTTTAAAAGAATATTTTGACGCAATCATGTCTCCATTTACGCCGAGCGTCAGAAAAGGCATCGCCAAAGTAAAATCATATAATCCTAATTTAATTGCGACTTCACATGGAGCGGTACTGGAAAAACAATATATTCAAAAAGCGATAGCTCTTTATGAAAAGTGGTCAAAAGAAATAAAGAATGAAAAACCTTTAGTGGTTATACCTTTCGCTAGTGCCTATAACTATACAAGAACTATGGCTTATATTATCAAGGAAGCAATTGAAGAAGAATTTCAGAATAATATTAAGGTTGAACTAATTGACTTAATTGATGCCGATACAAATAAAGTAGTTCAAAGAATTAAACAGTCAGATGCGTTTTTAATAGGGTCTGCGACAATCGTTAGAGACACAGTAGAAACAGTTTGGGAAATCTTAGCGAAATTAAATTACGAAGTTTTAAAAGGAAAACAAGCTAGTGCTTTTGGTTCGTTTGGCTGGAGCGGTGAAGCGGTTGATAATATAATTCAACGCCTCGTACAATTAAAAATGAAACCACTGCCAGGGTTAAAAATTAAGTTTAGACCTTCTATTTCTCAAGAACAGGAAATCCGAGAATACGGCGTTAATTTCGCAAAAGAATTAAAGAAGATTTTATAATAAATAAGATGTTAGAAACAAAATTACTTTGTTAATAATATCTTTTATTTTTGATTAAATTAGAAAAACTACTTAACGAGATTTTTCTTAGGGAATATAAGTTTAAAAATAGGGAAGAAAACTAAAAACGAAATGCCGGAATAGATCAACATAGTAATGAAATCAGCAATAGTCTCTCCGGTTGCACCCCACCCAAAAGTATTCATTAGTAAATTATAAATTCGCACCGTATATAATCCTCTTAAAGCTGAGGCGATGAAAGTAATTGTAACATAAGCGATAAAATACCAAAAGGCTGCTTTCCAAGGATTGCCATCTGATTTGAAAGTAATGTTGCGTTGAGCGAAGAAGTTAATTACTTGCGCAATTAATATTGTGATTTGTACTGCTAGAAAAAAAGCTAATCCACCGCCGCCACCGCCAGCTAAGGAACCGGCTTCAAAATCAAACATATAATAGATTGATTCGTCAAAGTTTTTACCTAAAGCCAGTATTTGGAAATTAATATTTATTAAGTTAGTTGTTGCGAAAAGCGCTTTTAAAAGTGGCATTGAAACTAGTTGCAAAATGGTGACTCCGACACTAAAGAAGAAAAAAATCAAAAATTGAGAAAAACTAGGATGTTTCTTTTTGAATTTTCTCCACGAATCTTTAAAGAATTTAACGAATTTGCTATCAGCATTTTCTTTTGTTACGGACATTGATTTATTTTTCTCGATTTCCATTTTTTAATCCGGTTTTCTTTTCTTTAAAAAATTTAGATAATCCTTTAAAAAAATTTCCATTGAACATCATAATTAATCCGTCAAGTTGACCCCAATTAATTGCTCCACCCGACATTCTCGATAGTCCGCGAATTGGTAAATGAATAACCCCCATTTCCAAGATATTAGCAGATTCTCTTTTACCGATAAATTTGAAAAATTTTATACTAAATCTTACACCAGCAGAGAAAGCTCTACCGATCCATCTTTTTGAGTATCTTAATTGTTCCACGGTTGTATTGTAGTCGATGACTAATCTATGCTTTTTATAAAAGTTGAAAGTTGATTTTGGAACGTCTCGGTTCAATATTTTTGCAAATTCTTTGGTATCGACATCCCTAATTTCTCCGTTTTTGTAACTCGGAATTTCTGCCAAATTAACTCGTGGCTCTAAATCAACGCCATCAATCATTATTCTTTCTTTTAATCTTTCATCTTGAGAAGAAGCAGCGACAATAACTTCGTATGTTAATTTTTCTATTTCCCATTTGTTGGTGTCAGGATTAAAAAATTCAAAAGCCTTTTCTCCTAATTTTACTCTAGCTTCTATTGTTTCGCCAACCTTAATTTCAAGCTTAATAAACCCTTTGAGTTCTTTATTGGGACGGTAAACCTTAGAGTTAATAGCCCTAACGTAAACTTGAGCAATCTCTTTTCCGCCGACTTTTCCCGTATTAGTAATTTTAAAACACGCTTCATCTTTTGAGGCTTTTAAGTCAGAATAATCAAAATTAGTGTAACTCATACCATAGCCAAAGGGATATCTTGGTTTAATATTTACAGAATCATAATAGCGATATCCCACAAATAATCCTTCTCTATATTCAGCGGTTAATTCTTTTCCAGGAAATATCTTGGAATTTGGTGTATCCTCATATTTATAAGGTATGGTTTCAGATAATTTTCCATTTGGATTAACTCTTCC
>DIGC01000059.1 GCA_002419445.1 Caryophanales bacterium UBA5732 | reverse complement strand
TTAAGAAAGGTAGTAGTGCATTAAACAAGTCGGAATTAACAAAGAAAAGCACGATCCCCCAAACAATTGCGATAAAGACACTGATAAAAATCACGTTATACTTTTGCAACCTTAAAAGTTCGCCTTTTACTAACAGGGTTAATCTATTGGTTTTCATTAGATAATTTCACCCCAGTTACTTTAATGAAGATATCTTCAAGTGTTGTTTCACCGCTATGGATCGTTTCAATATCTTTTGTTGTCAGGATTTCTAAAAAATCGCTGTTTTTACCAATTTCCTGCATTGGAAACTCTTTTGTTGCAGTAGAACCGTTTTCCTTGTATTCAACCGAAACAGCCTTTTTACCATATCTGATTTTTAAGTTTCTAGGCGAATCAATTTCCTTGATTTCGCCATTGACGATAAAAGCCACTCGATCACATAATTGATCAATGTCAGCCATAATATGAGAGGTGATAAAAACAGTACCACCACCAACTCTAAATTCTCTAATCATATCCTTTAGGATCATTGCGTTAGTTGGATCAAGACCGTTTGTTGGTTCATCAAGAAATAACATTTTTGGTTTATTAAGCAAAGCTCTAACAAGGTTTAAACGTATTTTCATTCCCTTGGAGAATTCACCGACCATTTTATTTCGGTCTTCCCATAATCCGACTCTTTTCATCAATTGCTCAATGTCGGCGTTATTTTTATAAAGTCTTAAGAAGAAGTTGATATTTTCCATCGCCGTCATTTTAGAAAAATGAATTGGCATCTCAAAACTAACGCCTATTTCTTCATAAAAATCATTGTTATAATCTTTTAAGTCTTTACCTTTATAAGAAATATGTCCTTGATAATTCTCTAGGATTTTAATAATGATTTTCTGAGTAGTACTTTTACCGGCACCACTAGGTCCTAAAAAACCAAAAATTTCTCCTTCTTTAATCTCAAAACTAATTCCCTTTAAGACATCCTCTTTATTGTTTTTATATCTGAATTTTAAATCATCTACTTTAAACATTTTGTTTATCCTTTCGTAACTCCGTATTCAATAATTTTTAGTATCTGATCATTTCTTTCTAGCATCTTTTTATAACTTTTTTCTTCGTTAGTTAAATCTAGTTCCTCAATCGCAATATTAGTTGTTAATTGAACTATAATTTTCGCAAAAGTTCTTGTGTCTATGTCTTGCTTAATGTGACCTTTTTGTTTATCTTTTTCAATTAGGTCCGCATAGATGTCTTCAGCGTAACCAATATTATCCGCCATGATTTTTTCATAGAGTCCATTTTTATTTTTCATCAGATGATCCAACATCTTAACGTACTTTGGATATTTAATTGCGAACTTAACTCCGTCATCATAAAGTTTTCTAACCAAAGCAATAAAATTCAAGTCGCCTTGATTGAAAAGTGAATTTGCGAGATAATTCATCTTTTCTTGTTTTATCTGTTCAATGAGATAAAGATATAAATCCTCTTTATCGACAAAGTACTGATAAAAACTACCTCTAGGAATTTTCGCTTGTTTGATAATATCGGAAATATTGACTTGTTCAAACTGTTTATCTGCAAATTCATCTAAAGCAGTTTGAATGATTCTTTTGCTTTTTTCTGGTTCTAGATTAGCAAAAGTCTTTGTCGGCATATAATCACTCCTTTTTATGACGCGGTTGTCATATTTGCATTTTACAACTTTAATTTTTGTTTGTCAATAGAATATGACATCATTGTCATAAAATTTATTATATAAAAAAAGACGCTTATTTTTTTAGCGTCTTTATGTATTTATCCATTTTTAGTGCGGCTTCTTTTCCAGCACCCATAGCGAGAATGACAGTAGCGGCTCCAGTGACAATATCGCCGCCAGCGAATACACCAGGAATAGAGGTTTGATAATCGCTAACCATGATTCTACCCCAGTCATCAACTTGTAAATTAGGAGTCGCTTTTTTAATTATTGGATTTGGACTTTGACCGATTGCGATAATTAAGTTGTCGACATCAATAGTTTCAATGGTTTCAGTTGGTACGGGTTTTTGTCTTCCTGAAGAATCTTTTTCACCTAGAACCATTACTTGACATTTTATTTGTTTGATTTTGTAATCTTCACCGACAATTTCCACAGGGTTTAATAATAATTTAAATTTAATTCCTTCTTCAATAGCGTGATGTATTTCTTCCAACCTAGCCGGTAAAGCGTCCATGTTTCTACGGTAGACGATATAGACTTTTTTTGCGCCAAGTCTTTTTGCGGTCCTAGCAGCGTCCATAGCGACATTTCCGCCACCGACAACTGCGACTGTTTCTCCAAGTTTAACTGGGGTAGCTGAAAAGGGAAAATTGTTGGCTTTCATCAGATTAACCCTAGTTAAAAATTCATTGGCATAGTAAATGCCATTTAAATTTTCGCCCTTTATTCCTAAAGAACTTGGTAATCCAGCACCTGACCCAATAAAGATTGCTTGATAATTGTATTCATTAAATAATTGATCAATTGTTAATGTTTTACCGATAATAACATTTTTATAAAAGTTTATACCTAGATGTTCTAACCTTAGAATTTCCGTATCAACAATTGATTTAGGCAATCTGAATTCAGGAATTCCGTATTTTAGAACTCCTCCAAATTCATGGAGTGCTTCATAAACATCGGTTTTATAACCCAATCTTCTGATAGCGGCTGCACATGCTAAACCAGCTGGCCCACTTCCGACAATAGCGACATTTTGGTTATTTTCGATAATAACTTCTTTTTTTAAATAATCTTTTTCTAAACTGTAGTCTCCAAGAAATCTTTCCAAAGCACCGATAGAAACCGGCTCAAATTTAATCCCAAGAATACAAGCACCTTCACATTGTTTTTCTTGAGGACATACTCTGCCACAAACAGCGGGAAGAATATTGTCTTGATAAATCGTACAATATGCCTCATTTAATTTATCTTCCAAGATAAGTTTGATAAAACGAGGGATATCAATATTTACAGGACAAGCTGTAACGCACCGAGGGTTTTTACAGTCTAAACACCTCGAAGCTTCGATTTTAACTTGTTTTAAATCAAAACCCAAGGCTACTTCATCAAAACTCGTGTTGCGAGTGCTAGGATCAAGTACTGGCATCTTTAAGCGATTAATCATCTATTTCACCTAACCTTAAGTTACACTCGTGTTCTTCGAACTTATAATAATTTTGTCGACTGAGAAGTTCGTCAAAGTCAATTCCTTCACTGGGAAAATCAGGGCCATCAACACAAGCAAAAAAAGTTTTACCGTTGATACTAACTCGGCAATTACCGCACATACCAGTACCATCAATCATAATCGGGTTCAACGATACATCAGTTTTCAATAGAAAATTTTTATTTAATTCTACAACTGTTTTCATCATGATGAGCGGACCAATTGCAATTGCGAGATCATATGTTTTTTCTAAAAGTAATTTATTTAATACCGTAGTAACAAAGCCTTTAGTTCCAAAAGAACCGTCGTCAGTACAAGGATAAATGTTATCGACAATTTTTTTATATTCGTCCATAAGAAGAAGATGTTCCTTATCTCTTCCGCCAATGATTAAATCAATTTTTGTTCCCTGTTCATGGTATGCTTTTAACTGCGGGAAAAGCGGTGCGGCACCAACTCCACC
>DIGC01000005.1:2670-3406 GCA_002419445.1 Caryophanales bacterium UBA5732 | reverse complement strand
ACTTCACTCTTAATTAATGAAGCAGCTTCAGTTACAGGGTAGGTACTCTTGAATTTTGCGCTTGCCATTACTTCTTGCTCCTTAAAACCTCTTTATAAATTTCTTTATAAGCTTTAGCTGATTTTTGCCAAGAAAAATCAGATGTCATCGCATTATTAATCAAATTACGCCATGACTTTGGATCATGATGATAGATATGAAGTGCATACCTAATCGTGTGCATCATATCATGAGCATTGAAATTAGTGAAACTAAAACCATTTCCTAACTTTTCGTATTCGTTGTACGGAATAATTGTATCGACTAAACCGCCAGTTTCTCTAACAATCGGAACAGTTCCATATTTTAAAGCGATAATCTGTCCTAACCCACATGGTTCAAACTTTGAAGGCATTAAAAACATATCACAACCTGCATAAATCAAATGCGCTAACTTATTAGAATATCCAAGATAGGTTTTGACTTTGTTTGGATACTCCTTTTCTAAAGCTTTAAAATATGATTCATATGTATCTTCGCCGCTACCTAAAACGACGAAGGAAAAATCATCGCTAGCAAGCATTTCATTGAAAACTCTCTGGATTAAATCAATACCTTTTTGGTTAACTAATCTTGATATTAAAGCAATCACCGGTCGTTTTAGATCAAAATTGACTTTAAGCACTTTAAATAAAGCTTCTTTGTTTTTTAACTTGCCTTCTTGATAATTATCGATATTAAATTTAAAAGGAATTAA
>DIGC01000005.1:0-2644 GCA_002419445.1 Caryophanales bacterium UBA5732 | reverse complement strand
CCTCTGGCTTTAAGTAATGTTTGCATGCCGTAGCCATAGTAATCAGTCAAAATTTCCTGGGCGTAGTTAGGGGAAACGGTAGTGATTAAATCAGCAGTGACGATCCCTGACTTCAAAAAGTTTAAATGACCATCGAATTCAAACTTGGAATCATATTCAATATTAAATAACTTGTAATCTTGTAGTGGAAAAACCCCTTGATAAGCGAGGTTATGTAAACTAAGCACCGTCTTGATGTTAAAAAGACGATATTTTGATTTTAACAACAAAGGAATCATCGCTGTATGCCAATCATGGACATGGATAACGTCAGGCAGATAATCAAGATGTTTTAAACTTTCTAAAACCGCTAATTGAAAATACGCAAATCTTTTGTTTTCATCGCCATAATTATAGACATTATCTCTTGAACCAAAGTAAAAATCATTATCGATAAAGTAATAAAGAATATTACCTTTTTTCAAACTTTTAATTCCGACGTATTGTTCTTCAAACTCAAAATCAAATTTGAAGTTAATAACATCTTTTACCTTATCTCTATATTTCTTAGGAATGCTTTTATAATATGGCAAAATAACACGAGCTTCGACATTTCTTAGTCTTTTAATCTCATTTGGAAGTGAACCAACAACATCGGCTAAGCCGCCAATCTTAATAAATGGCGAACATTCAGCACTAACATGCAATACCTTAATCATATTTTCTCCTCCTATAACAAATTATAACAAATCTCTGTATTAATTACTTTTACTAGGCCAAAATTTAATTAAATCTTTTTTATAAACAGAGTAAATAATATATGAAGTTTCCATTAACAGAAGCAACAATAAGAAACTAGGTATATGGAGATCGACGACTTTAAAGAATTCTCTTAACCCAGGCATCGTAAAAGCAATGATACTGATAATCGCAGATAAGAAAATCATTGCCGTCTTAGGCCAATTAAGTGGATAAGATACAAGAACTAATACTAACCAATAAGCAAATGTCGCGGCGATGATACCTACAGTTGATATTTCGGCTTCATAAACGATATTGAAAGCTGACGAGACCCAAAAAACAGCTAAAAGATTGATAATGATAATTAACGCTCCCGGCCAGACGTTCTTCAAAACATTCTTTAAGAAATTGCCGGTAAAACGACGATTATTAGGTTCTAAAGCAATAAAGAATGAAGGAATTCCAATCATGAAGGTTTCAATAATCATCATTTGAACAGGTTCAAATGGATAGATTCTCGTAGTGAATAATAAGATGAATGTCAAAAGGATGGTATACAAAGTTTTTACGAGATATAGAACGGCAGCTTTTTCTAAGTTAGAAACAATTTGTCTGCCTTGTGTAACAACTTTTGGCAAAGCTCCAAAATCATCTGTTAAAAGCACTAAATGGGAGATATTTCTCGAAGCGTCAGTTCCGCTGCCTAAAGATACAGAGACATCAGCCTGTTTTAAAGCTAAAACGTCGTTGACACCGTCACCAATCATACAAACCTTACGGCCGTGATTTTGTAAATGTTCGATTAATAATTTTTTTTGATGCGGTTTTACTCGACCGAAAATATTGTAATTAATGGCGATTTGTTCTAAATCTTCATCTTTAACGTTATCTAATGATATGAATTTATCAGCATCGATAATACTTGCCCTTTTTGCGATAGCACTAACAGTCATCGCATTATCGCCGGAGATTACTTTAACGTTAACGGAAGCACTGTTAAATTGTTGAATAGTATGAATTGCACTATCGCGGATATTATCATCAATCACAATGATGGCGATCGGTCTGACATCACCAGCAATCTTTTCTTGTTTAATGCTGGAAATCTGCGCTAATAATAAAACCCGTTTTCCGGTTTCTGCATAGTTTTCAACTTGCTTTTTGATTTTCGGATATTTAGTTTTAAAAATCATTTCTGGAGCACCGATTGCAAATATACCTTCTTTAAACTCGACGATTGAATATTTATTTTGTGAATCAAAACTTACAAGGGATTTAACTGTAAGTTTTAAATCTTGACCAAAGAAATCTTTTAAAGCTTGAGCCGTTTGATTCTTATCATTCAAGGCGTTATTCATTGACGAAAGAATGTTTTTAATATTTGAATCATTGAATTCATCGATATTGCTAGGTGGATTATTGATTTTTTCAAACTTTTCAACTTTCATCGTACCGTCAGTAATTGTTCCGGTTTTATCCAAACACAAGGTATCGACTCTCGCTAAAGTTTCAATTGAATAAAGTTCTTGGACCAAAGTCTTGTTTCTAGCCAATTTTATGACCGAAGTCGCAAAAGTCATCGTTGTTAATAAAAATAACCCAGAAGGTACCATCGCCACCATCGAACCGGCCATTTTAGTAATGGCATTATAAAAAAGTTCAGTATTCTGAATAAAATCAGGTAAATAATCATAGTTAGAGGTTTTAAAGGCATTATAAAATGTCAACAAGCCAAGCGGTACGATAATAATACCGATGTATTTCAATAACTTTTTCAAAGAATTTAAGATTATTGATTTTGGTTTGGAAAGATTTTTAACCTTTGCTTGCAAAGATTCTATGTAATTATCTTTTCCAACCGCAGTTGCCTTAACATAAGCTTCACCGTTGATAACGTAACTACCGCTCAATAAACTGTCACCAG
>DIGC01000117.1:1651-7606 GCA_002419445.1 Caryophanales bacterium UBA5732 | reverse complement strand
TTGTGACGAGTTTATCAACCTTTATCTTGAAAGAAAAACCACTTTTTTTACAAGTGATTTTCATCTTGATCAGCGTCAGTCGCGTTGTTTTAATTCAGGTGTTTAAACCCGGTCTCAACTTTGAATCGGCATCAATCGGCTTCGGTTTATTATTACTGGCAGTCATTTCCGCAGCTTTGTTTAACATCGCTTCAAGAAGCGCCGCTAAAGATCATAAACCTCATGAAATTACTTACGTTATGATGATTCTTGGAGCTGTGAGTTTTAATGGAATCTATTTAATTCAATTACTTATCGAAAATGATTTATCTCGGTATTTCTCTAATTTAAGCAATCCCGCAGTAATTTTTCCGATTTTGTATTTAGGAATAATCGCATCGATAATTGGCTTTTTCTTAGTGAATTATTCGCTTAATAAATTGCCTGCTCATATCTCCAGTGTATACTCAAATATCTCCACAATCGTGGCGGTAATTGCCGGCGCAATATTTTTAAATGAAGACCTTTACTTCTACCACATCATCGGTGGTGTGATGATTATTACCGGTGTCTACGGTGCAGCTAGAATAAATTATCTTCGGAATAGGAAAAAATATGATCAAAATAACCGAGTTAGCCCATAAATTAATCTTAGAAAAAAAAGACATATCAATAGCCGTAGATATGACTGTCGGTAGAGGTATGGATACACTTTTTTTAGCTAAAAACGCTAATAAAGTTTATGGTTTCGATATTCAGCAACAAGCTATTGAAATCACCCAAAAACTGTTAGATGATAATCAAATTAATAATGTCGAATTAATCAAAGATAATCATGAGAATATTAAAGAATACGTCACGGAGAAAGTGGATGTCGCAATCTATAATCTTGGTTATCTTCCACAAGGAGACAAGGACATTAAAACCGAATCTTCTTCGACTATTAATTCGTTAAAATCTGTACTCGAGATTCTTAATTTTGACGGTCTTATAATTATTGTCCTATATTCTCATAACTTGGAAGAAATTACAGAAGTTTTTAACTATACCGCGAATCTATCGAGCGATTATGACGTTTTAGAAATCAAAGTCCTTAACCGAACGACTAGTCCCTTTATTATTAGCATAAAAAAAAGATAGTGATTTTTTCACTATCTTTATTGTTTATCTACGAAAGTATGAAAGGTTTCAAGTTTCATGATTTTAACATAAACATTAAAAGGAAACATTGTAATCTTCTGATTAAAAATGATTACCTTACTATCTCTGATTCTTCTGATTTCTTCAAGGTTTTGATAAGTTTCAACGATATATTTATTTTCTTCATTGTCTTTATCTACAGTTTGATAAATCTCATCGATAATTTTCAGTAAATTCCGTTTTTCTTCGTGAGGTAATTGTTTTATAACGACATCATTATATGGTCCAAGTTTTGCATGTTCTAAAAATTTAAACATTAAATTAACCAGTTTTCTTAGTTCAATCTCAAATTTAGAGTGAATTCGGAAAACTTTTTTATATTCCTTTTGTAAATCTTTAACCACAAAAAATGATGAAACACCAACAATAATCAGCAATACACCAACAAAAATTGCAATATCAAGAAATATATTAATAAAAGCTAAAGCCACTTATCTCACTTCCTTAAGATACTGTTTAAGTTCTTCTACCATATCTAATTGTTCCCAAGGTAAATCTGATATGTCATCTCGACCAAAATGTCCGTACGCGGCCACTTGTTTATAGATTGGTCTTCTTAAGTTAAGTTTATCAATTATTGCTTTTGGTCTTAAGTCAAAATGCTTGTTGATGATAGCTAAAATATCGTTTTCAGGAATTTTGTTAGTACCAAAAGTATCGATCCCAACACTTAACGGTTTAGCTTCGCCAATCGCATAAGCTACTTGAACTTCCGCCTCGTCAGCTAACCCGCTAGCGACAAGATTCTTGGCAATGTATCTCATCATATATGCCGCAGAACGGTCAACTTTTGATGGATCTTTTCCTGAAAATGCGCCACCGCCGTGATGGGCTCTACCGCCATATGTATCAACAATGATTTTTCTCCCTGTTAGTCCGGAATCACCAGAAGGTCCGCCAACTACAAATCTACCAGTAGGATTAATATGAATAGTTGTCTGATCAGTTAAATAAACTTCAGGAATAATCGGTTTGATAACATACTTGATTAAATCTTTCCTAATTTGATCTTGAGTGGCTTCTGGGGCATGTTGACTCGAGATTAAGATATGAGAGAAATACTCACATTTTCCTTCATCGTCAAATACAGCCGTAACTTGTGTTTTGCCATCAGGTCTTAAATAAGGTATGATACCTTCTTTTCTCACTTTAGCTAATTGTAAAGCTAATTTATTAGCGTAATAATGCGTAATAGGCATGAAACTAGGAGTTTGATTGATGGCATAGCCAAACATCATTCCTTGGTCGCCTGCACCTTGTTCTTTATCATTTACTTCATTGACTCCCATAGCAATATCAGGAGATTGTTCGTTAATGCAAACTAAAACGGCCAAGTTGTCAGCATCAAAACCGTATTTACCGCGGTTATAACCAATTCCATCAACAGTTTCTCTAATAATTTTTTGCATATCTACATAAGTTTTAGTAGTGATTTCTCCAGCTACCAAAACCAAACCAGTTGAAACAACCGTTTCAACCGCTACTCTTGCTGATTTATCTTCAGTTAAAATCGCATCTAAGATTGCATCAGATATTTGATCGCAAATCTTGTCAGGATGTCCTTCTGTAACTGATTCAGAAGTAAAATACTTATACATGAGTATCTCCTATTCTTGAGTGAAATGATAATAAAGTGATTCAAAGTCATCCGCATACTTAACAAAACGATCAACTATTTGCGGATCAAAATAAGGATTAAATTCCAAACGAATTAAATCAATTGCTCTTTGATGTTTTAATTCGCGTTTGTAATTTCTTGGTTGTCTTAATATTTGATAAATATGACTTAACAAAATAACTTGTGATTCTCGGTTATTTTGAATTCCATTCATTTCTCGAATAAAATCTTGATTAAAAGTTTTTTCAAAATGAGCTCTTACGATATCTTCAGCTTTTTTGTCAAGTTGTAATCTCTTTATAATTACCGACCCAATAATCGTCTTTTCTCTAATTTTTTGATAATCCATTTCATCTAAGTGATCTTTTCTCTCGAAGTCACTGGTCGTTAAAATATCTTGTTTATCAACATGGATTAAAGAATAATCATAAATCTCCTGACAAAGTTTTGATGAATAGCCGAGGAAGTTACCTAATTTAGCGGCCATTTCCGCAACTCTTTTCGCAGCTTTAGCAAAGTCTTGTTCGACATTCTCTTCACCGCGTTGTTTATAAACAGTGATTACATCAAACACATCAGTAACAACGGATTTAAAATCTTTTTCCATGGCTTGTCGTTTAAGTAGTTCTTGTTTTCTTTTGTTGTTGATGTCTTCAGAAATCTTAACGGTTGAATATAATCCAATCATGAAAATTGCCAATACGAGTGTTCTTAAAAAGATATCAATCAGTACAGCTCCATTATTTTCAGATAAAAAATTCCATAGGTTAGCGAAATTAGACGCATATTTGTAAAGCGGATATAAAATTATGACATGGATAATTGTCATCACAACTATCGTAACTTTAAAAATTACATTAAGCAACTTCGGATCTTGGTATAAAGCAATAACTACTAACGCAAAATAGATTAGCGAGTAACCGGCTTGAGTTATGGAAAAGAAGCCGCCTTCTAACGATTCTCCTAAGGTTAATCTAAGTTTAATATATACTGTGACTGCCATCATTAAAATATAGATGCCGCTGATATACTCAGCCATTTGTTGCTTTTGTAAAGTCATCGGTTTTTCTAAAGTTATTTTTTTTACCGAACGGTCCGCAAAGAACATAACTAGAAAAATCACAAAAGTTACAATTAAATTTACGCTTCGATCTAAACCTTCAGAACCAATTATCGTGAACAATAAAAACACAATGTTGGTGATGAAAATAATATTACGAATGACTCGATTCTTTCGATATAAAACAGAAGTTTCATCTAAAATATCAACACCGGCTTCAAAACTGAATCTTTTACTGAAAAAATCTTCAATCTTCCCTAAAAATTTATGTGATCGTTTTTTACCTGAAACTTCTAAATGTTTCGCGTTGACAGCTACTTTATTTTCGTCAAATTTGTTTTTAAAAGATGTGATTCTAAAAAAATCCACTACTTTTTCAATAAATCCTTTTTTACGAGATTTTTTTTGGGAGACAGTATCAAAATAATCGTCGATTTTCTTAGAACCTAAAGAATTAAGATCACGATTTTTCTTTGAAGCATCATTTTTTCTAAAAAATTCATCTAGGGTCTTTTCCCGATTATCCATTTACGTCACCTCCCTTTTTAAAATACTATCTAAAAACTAGAATAATTGCGGTTCTTCAATTATTCTCGGATCTTTTCTCGCTTCGATTTCATTTTCAATTTGTGCAACTCTTGTGGAAGCGGCGGCGGCTACGGCACCGACGATATCGTCTAAGAAGGTATGACAAGCGGCTTTATCGCCCTTACCATCATCGTTTAACTTAGCGACAATTCCCGGTTTATTGACATCGATATCACCAAAGTTAGTTTTTCCGATTGTTCCGTATAGTCCCGCTAATTCAATTCCAAACAACTCATCAATACCAAACATACCTAAATCAGAAGCTAAGATTGATTGAATCGGTCCTTGAAAAGCATGTTCTTCTGTAAGTCGATCAATTTCCGCACCTAATTGAAGGATGTGAAAAACATCTCTAAGCGAAAGAATCTTTTCAACAGATTCTAAACATTCTTGATAAGATATTTTATCATTCCACTTTGATTGTTGGCGAAACGCTATCTCAGCGATTTCAGAAACTTGAACTCCGCGCTTTGTCAACATTTCAACGTTCATTTTGAGCATTTCATCACGAGAAAAAAGATTTCTACTTTTATTCATCTAACTCACCTCGACTAAAAAGTCATTCACTTATTTTGTTCTAACTAAGTATTATAACATAATATCAGGCATTTATAAATGGTCATTTTAAAATCTGACCAGCAAAAAACATCGATTTTCCAACACCATTCATGAAGTCTTTGATATTCATTTGCTTCTTGCCTTCTAGTTGAATTGATTTTAAATTAACAATTCCTGATTTAGTCTGTACGAATAATCCATCTTTAGCAACTTTAACAATTTCGCCTGGTATATCACTTAGATTAATATTTTGATATTCAACTTCAAAAACTTTGATTTTCTTGTCTTCAAACATAAAATAAGCAATTGGCCAAGGTCTTAAACCTCTAACAAAATCACTGATTTCTTTGGCGGTTTTGTTGAAGTTAATTATCAAATCCTGATTCCTAAAATTATATGCATAAGTTACCTTAGCTAAGTCTTGGGCTACAGGTTTAACTTTACCCTTTAGTAGTTCATCTATGGTGTTCAATAACAGGTCTCTTCCTAACAAACTCAAGGTTTTTTCAAGTGAAGAAACATCCATATCTTCTTTTATATCACAAGAAATTTGCGATAATATAAAACCGCTATCTAAAGACTTTTCCATGTAAACGATGCTAACTCCGGTTTGGGCATCGCCGTTGATAATTGCCTGATGCATCGGCGACCCGCCACGATACTTTGGCAACAAAGAAGCATGAACATTAATCGCTTGAAATGTGCCATGGAGAAGCACTACTTCAGGTATCATTTGACCATAAGCGGCTACGATAATGAAATCGAAATCTTCATTAATTATTCTTTGATAATCCTTTTTAATTGAAACTGGTTGAAACAATTCTATTCCCAATTCCAATGCCTTATTTTTTACAGACGTTCCTTTCAGAATTTGTTTTCTACCAAACGGTTTATCCGGTTGAGTTACAACTAAACTCACCCCGTACTTTTTGTGTAAACCTTCTAAAATTGG
>DIGC01000117.1:0-1434 GCA_002419445.1 Caryophanales bacterium UBA5732 | reverse complement strand
ATTCCCGCATAGAATACGTCTCTTATTTGTTTACCACTTAACATAAGATTTATCAAATAATAAAATGGTGAGTATCTTGCAAGCCGCCTAATTTTCATTTCATACTGATAAAAACCTAAGTAATCATTATCACAAGCATACTTAATTGCGTAATGATCTGGATTCATCGCTTGAATAATAACTTGACCTTCAATATTCCTGCGACCGGATCGACCTGAAACTTGCATTATTAACTGAAAGGTTTTTTCAGGAGCTCTAAAATCAGGTACGAACAAATTGGAATCAGCTTGAATTATCCCCACTAAAGTCACTTTAGGAAAATCTAAGCCTTTAGCAATCATTTGCGTTCCAATAAGAATGTCGCCTTCTTTAGCAAACTTATTAAGAAGTATTTCATGAGAATTTTTCTTTCTAGTAGTATCATTATCCATTCTAAAGACTTTTGCGTTAGGGAAATTTTCTTGTAAATACTTTTCAATCTTTTGCGTTCCGCTACCCATGAAACTCAATTCCGTTGAACCGCACCTAGTACATTGATGAGGAGTTTTTTCCTCATGATTACAATAGTGACATTTCAAAGAATGAGAAAATTCATGATAAGTTAAAGAAATATCACAGTTAGGACATTTAAAAACAAAACCACATTCCCTACAAATTATGAAGTTAGAAAAACCTCTGCGATTAATTAATAATATCACTTGTTCCTTACGATTAATTCGCTCATTAATCGCGTCGATAAGTTTTACGGAAAAAGGCTCAGTGTTACCATTTTTAAATTCATTAAGCATGTTGACGACTTCTACTTGAGGCATTTTAGAATTTAATGCTCTTTCTTTAATTTCCAGTAATTCATAATAACCTTTTTTTGCTCTAGCATAGGATTCAATATTAGGTGTCGCTGATCCTAAAACCAGTGGACAGTTATGCGTTTTAATTCTTCGTTCTAAGATATCAACGGCGTAATAAATTAGTCCTGAAGTTTGTTTGTAAGACGATTCATGACATTCGTCAACAATTACTAAACCAATATTTTCTAGTGGCGCAAAACAAGCGCTTCTCGCGCCGATTACGATTCGAGCTTCTTTTCTAATAATTCTTCGCCATTCATCATACTTTTCACCAGAGGATAAACCAGAGTGCAAAGCAGCTACTAAAGACGAAAACTTTGATTTAAATTTAGAAATCATCATTGGTGTCAGTGATATTTCCGGAACCAATAATAAAACATTTTTACCGGTTTCAATCACTTTCTCAATGGCTTTAAGATAGATTTCGGTTTTACCAGAACCAGTTACTCCATGTAAAAGAAATATTTTTTCTTTATCATAAAAACTGACAATTTTTTCAAATACTTTCTGTTGGACATCATTTAAGTTAATCTCTTGATTCTTTGACGGATACAAGGATTCGACTTTTCGGTAGATCTCTTTTTCA
>DIGC01000069.1 GCA_002419445.1 Caryophanales bacterium UBA5732 | reverse complement strand
TACACAAGGATATTGACACTACCCATGGACGTTGGGCATCCGAGATGGGCAAGTTTTTATTCTTCTCATAAAAATATCTAATTCCTCATTCTTAACGCACATGTATTCTCTTTGCATTTCGCCGATCAAGCATTTCATACAACGGATGTGTTTTCCCGACGTCACCCAGCCTTAAGGCGATGGCCAAGCCTTACATAGCTCTTATGTTAAGCTTGGGCGAGCCGGCCGCGACTGCGGTTAGGCTGGGGAATGTGGCGCGGCATTCCCCAGAGCTCTTCTCTCCCGCGCCCTCGCGGAAAAACTGGGTTAGGCGATCGTGGCCTATAAATGTTTATAATTTTGAGCTTCATCGGCACACCTCTTCCTCAGCTCTTTTATATGTTTTCTAAATGGGTTGTTCCAACCCTTTAGGCAAAGTAAAGGCATATACTCTTTAATTAATTCGGCTTCAACTTTTTTTAAGTCGGCGGCACCTATAGAACAAGCCCCTATATCAAGATTAACCCTCATCCACGCAGTAATCTTTTCTTCATCCTCAGGTTTAAAACAATAACATCTAAAGTTTGATTCAGAAGGGCCTGTCCCTCTTGGAATGGCTCTTAATGAAAACTTCTCTTTAAAAACTGCACCAATAGATCGTCTTAAGGTAGAGAAGCCTGTGTTCTTTGATTCAAAGTGATCATTGAATTCACGATTATATAGATTACTGGACATTCCGATATAGATTAATCCATTCGCTCCAATACCATTGCCTAAAAATTCGACCCCTGGCTTTAAGAAGATTGCGTAGATTCCAGATTTCTGGGGCACCTGAATTTCTGAAAATGCAACTCTGGATTTTAACAATTCATTCATAATCTGATTGGAATTCATATGATCTCTCCTTATTAATATTTGGCCATGTCGCCTAACGAATGTGCATTACCGACGTCCCCGAGCCCTAAGGCGAAGGCCGAACCTTACATAGCTCTTATGTTAGGTTCGGGCGAGACGGGTCCTGCTGGTCTTGGGCTCGGGGATGTGGCGCACTCACCCCAAACCCCTGCCTACGCGCCCAGCGCGGTAATGTTAGGTTAGCCGATGTGCATATTCTTATAGTTTTATTTTATTCAATTCGTTTATATAAATTGGATCAGAGATTCTTTGGATAATTTCTGTTCTCAGTCTATCTCTAAGAGGAGCTTTTACTTTCTTGCAGTTGATAAGATCATATGCTATTAAGAATTTACCTAGAGGATAAACCCTTATTTCTTCCTTGCCATGCAATATATATAACTTATCCGCAGGACTTAGTGGCTGCTTGATTCTAAATTCATTAAGATGATTAATAATCCTTATTGCATCCATTTGGGCTGTCTCAAATAATGTTTTTTCCAAAAACCTAAACTGTGTGTTTAAATCACGTATTCGTGGAACAACTGCTGCAACTTGTCTTGAAATAAAGCTTGAGTACTTCCAAATATTCGGAGACTTATTAACCAATTTAGCTAACTGCAAATTAGAACCATATTTCGCAAGCAACCAAACGGAAGCTAAAAAATTATTAGGCGAATGTGCAGCTGACATCAGAGCTAGCTCAACAATTTCTTTTCTAAGCACAGATTGTGCGGAAATCTCCCATTCAACTAAAGTCTTGGCTGTAGAAAATATAGCGGTATCATCAAAACAATGCTTACTCAAATAAAAATTTCTAATTTGTTCAAACCTTTTTTTATTAGGCCCTAAATCAGTAAAATATCTCAGTATATTACTACGCATATCAGGATTATTTTTTAATAACTCCAGTGTATATTTCTCAAGAAAGGTGTCCTTTGTTTTACCTGATATAGAAAAATACCTGTTGTATACTTTCTCCCATCTACCTACATGGGGTCTATTTAGAAATTTCTTGAACCTTCTTCTTATTAGTTTTTTTTCATCCTCAATTGGTATGTCTTTAGAAGTTAGCCGATTTACCTTTTTTGACATAATGTTTAGATATCTATTCTCATCAGGCAAAAAATAATCTTTGGCTTCAGCGGAGGATAAAATCTTAGTCTTCCCTATATTTAATCTCAACCCTCTAGTCAATAAAAGTTCGTCGAGACCTCTTAAAATATCCTTTGCTTGATCAATATCATTGACTGCAAAATCTATGTCATCCATCCATCTGACAAAGTTTCCATTTGTATACTTGTCAAGGTATTTGTCTATCTCAAATAAAAAGGCATGTCCAAGAATTCTTGGAGCATCAAAGTTTACTTGAGGTAAACCAAATCCCGACAAAGGTAAATAATCAGGTTTCCATATAAAATAATCAAGCATGTAGAATAGGAAATCTAATAAGCACTCATCAAATTGACCAAAACTAGATAAAACGTTCCTTAATTGATTAAAAGATATGTAATCATAAAAATTAGCAATATCAGTAACCACAATATAATTAAAGGTACTGCTAAATTCATATATTCTTTTTTGAAAAGCTGGCCATAGTTCCCACCAAACATACGGGAATGATTCATCAATTTCCGATTCATTCTTTGGTGTCCCATGACTTCTACTATAATACGCCCTCTCTGAAACAGATGCATTTTTAATTAGTGGAGCCATGTTTTCGACTATTGTTTGCAATATTAACGCATCTTCAGGTGTAGGTATTTGTATATGCCGACAAATACCATACTTCTTTTCTAGCCTTATAATTAACGGAGGTTTTGGTCTATATTTTCCATCAATTATTTGTTGTTGGATTATTGTTGAGAGTTGTTTTCTATTGCGATGGAAATCGTAATAATCATGCAAATCAAGTAAATTTTGACTCCTCATACCTACTTTAACGTATCTTTGCCAGACTTTATCCATTAACTTCAAATTAAACGCTGATTCAAGAGTTATCTATTTAGCCCCCTAACGAGGTT
>DIGC01000033.1 GCA_002419445.1 Caryophanales bacterium UBA5732 | reverse complement strand
TTTTTATTTTTAACTTCTTAATTCAGCTTTGAGTTCAAGTTTTAAAGTCTCAATAATTCTGTTAATTTGGTCATCGACTTCTTTTGTCTCAAGAGTCCGGTTATTGCTTGAAAACTCTAGTCTTAAGGCAATGGATTTTTTACCAGTTTTTTCCGAATCATAATAGACATCAAATATATCAACTGATTTCAACAGCTTTTTACTGGTATTTTTTATACAATTGGTAATTTGTTCGGCTAAAATATCATTTTCAACAAATATTGCAAGATCTCTTTCGATACTTGGGTATTTAGAAATCTCATTGTAAGTTAATTCCGAACTTAAAGCTTCACTGTAAATTTTTTTAAGTTCAATTTCACATACGTATATATCCTTAACTCCTAATTCATGTTCTTCTTCAGGATGCAGTTTACCTAAAAACCCAATAACTTCATTGTTGACTAATAAATCAGCGCTGATTCCTGGATGAAGAACAGAAATAGGGTTTTCACTGACACGAAAATCATAGTCATGAATTTTAAGTTGTTTTAATAATGATTCAATTAAGCCTTTTAGGTGATAAAAATCAACAGAATTGTTTTGATTTTGCCACAAAGAAAAATCGATTTTACCATTTAACAATACCGCTAACTTTTCAATTTCACCGTCTTCAAAATACGTGTTTCCAATTTCAAAAATAAAGATATCATCAATTTTCCGAGCTCTATTGTATATAAGCACAGAAATTAAAGATGGAATGAGCGAATGTCTTAAGTATTCTCTTTCCTTTGTTAAAGGATTCATAATTTTTATGGTGTTTTTGTTTTCTAAATCGAATTTCGTAGCTAATTCACTTGTAAGCAGAGAATATGTCTTTGTTTCAAAAAAACCTCTTCCAACAAAATAATTGCGAAGTAATCTTTTTGTTTTCTGCTTTTTGTTTAATCCACCTTGTGTAGGAGTTAACGGGATAGATAACGGAATGTTGTCATAACCATTGATTCTAACAAGTTCTTCGATTAAATCTTGATAACTTTCCATCGGTCTTCTTGTGGGAATACTAACACGGAAAATACCACCTTTTTCTTTAAATTTAAATCGTAATCGATGGAAAATATTTTTTACTGTATCCTCGGTAAAATCAGATCCAGTAACAGATTTAATCTTTTCCAAGCTTAAAGTAATCGTTTTATTTTTTGTACTTAAAGTGTTATAAAAACTTGGTAATCCCACGACCACTGCATTAGCATATTTTATTAGCAATTCACAAGCAAAGTTCAATGCTTCTAATGTTTTAGAATGATCAATACCTTTTTCAAATCTATTTGAAGCCTCGCTTTTAAGATTTAGACGACCAGCGGTTTTCCTAACCTTAATTGGATTAAACACTGCGCTTTCAAGTAAAACTCGTCTGGATTTTGAGCCGATTTCGGTTTCAAGTCCACCCATCACTCCGGCTAACGCGATTGGTTTTTCACCGTCGGTAATTAATAAATCACCAGCTTTTAATAAACGTTTTTCACCATCTAATGTCACGATGGTTTCATTTTCATGCGCTTCTCTAACGATGATTCTATTACTATGAATTTTATCATAATCAAAAGCATGTAAGGGCTGACCATATTCCAGCATTACATAATTCGTAATATCTACCACATTATTTATTGGCCTTATTCCCGAAGCGAGTAATCTGGATTTTATCCAATATGGACTTTCTTTAATTACGATATTTTCAAGAATTTGACCGTAATAAACCGGGCTATTTTTAGTTTGGGTAAATATACTGACAGGATTTTCTGTAGTTTCTCTGATAACTGTTGGTTCATGAAAAAAGAGGTCTAGGTCTAGCATACAAGCTGTGTCATATGCTACCCCTCTCAGTGATAATAAGTCGGCACGATTAGCTGTCAAATCCAACTCTAATATCAAGTCATCCAAATGCAAATATTTTAAAGCATCTTCGCCAGGAACTGCATCTTGACCAAGTACATAGATTCCTTTTTCTTGATTGTCAAATTCTTGGATATCCAATTCAGCCAGTGAACAAATCATTCCATTTGATTCAACGCCTCGAATTTTAGCTTTTTTAATTTTGAAGTTACCCGGTAAGACTACTCCGGCTTTTGCGACTATTACTTTTTGGTTTTGAGCGACATTTGGTGCGCCACAAATGATTTGCAGTTCTTCAGTGCCAACATCGACGATGCAAACACTAAGTTTATCGGCATCTTCATGTTTTTTAAGTGATTTAACATGTCCGATCACCAAACCATCAATCGGCACCAAGCGATTTAATCCGGCAACTTCTTGGCTCATTAAATTAAACTTTGTGACAAGGATATTTGGATCAATTTTTTTATTAAAGTATTGGTTTAACCAATTTAAAGATACTTTCATTGTTCCACCCCTTTAAAACTGTGAATTGAATCGAAGATCATTAGTATATAACAACCTAATATCTTCAATTCCATATTTTAACATCGCTATTCTTTCAATTCCCATACCCAAAGCGAAGCCTTGGAATTTAAGAGGATCATATCCAGCAGCTTTTAATACATTATTATTCACCATACCTGCGCCAAGTATTTCAATCCAACCAGTATTTTTACACATGGAGCAACCTGCACCGTTACATTTGAAACAACTTACATCAACCTCAACAGAAGGTTCCGTAAACGGAAAATACGATGGTCTTAATCTGATTTCACGATTTTCACCAAATAATTTTTTAGCAACTAATAGTAAAGTACCTTTTAAATCAGCTAAGGTAGTTTTTTCATCAACTACTAAAGCTTCAATTTGCATAAATTGATGAGAATGTGTTTGATCATCATCGTCTTTACGGTAAACCACTCCTGGACAAATGATTTTTAAGGGTGATTGATTAGTGTTAGCCAAAAGACTTCTTACTTGAACGGGAGAAGTATGTGTTCTCAATAATGTTTCTTCAGTAATGTAAAAAGAATCTTGCATTTCTCGAGCTGGATGGTCTTTGGGTAAATTCAACATCTCGAAATTATAGAGGTCGGATTCAATTTCCGGTCCTTCTTTTATTTCATAACCAAGACCAACAAAAATATCTTCGATTTCTTCAATTGTCTTTGTCAAGATATGTTTATGTCCGACTCCAAATTTTTTCCCGGGTAAACTGATATCGATTGTCTGATCTTTAAGTAAGTTATTTATCTTTTCAGAATCTATCTTTTCTTTTTGTTCCTCAATTAAAAGCGATATCTCCTGCTTAGCCTCATTAATCAATTTGCCGACAATAGGTTTGTCTTCATTAGACAAATTTTTTAAATCTTGCATCATATCGTTAAATTCGCTTTTTTTGCCTAAATATTTAGCTTTGACATCCAATAACTCATTGATTGTTTTTGCACTTTTTATTGCCTTTGACGCAAGAATTATTAATTCTTTTAGTTTCTTTTCCATCTCTACCTCCAAAAATAAAAAAATCGCCCTGTTAAGGGCGATTATATCAACCGTGTTACCACCTTAGTTCTAGTAAAACTAGCACTTAACATATCTTTAACGCAAGATTTACGGAGATGATTAATCTCACTCAAAAGCTGAATTCATTAGATTTAGATTAAACGCTCACAGCGAAAATGCATTATTCTCTTGAATCTAAACACCCTAATTACTACTGCTTTATCATCGTGTTAACTCTATTATAACAAATATTTTTACTAAATCAACCTAAAATCTTTATCTTCTTGAGGTTATTGCAAGCAATCTCAACATTTCAACGTAAATCCAAACAACAGTAACCATTAAACCTAAAGATAAGATCCATCCGACTCTATGATCAGCACCGGATTCAACGAAATCTTTAATTCTTTGGAAATCTAATAATAAGAAGAAAGCTGATAATGCTGCAGAGATAAATACTACAATATAATATAATTCGCCGATATTAAAAAAGATAGAAATTAGACTCATTATGATAACACTAATCAAAGCGACTACCATAAAAGAAGCGAATTTTTGATTAACTTTGATGATGTTTGTAGAGAAAAGCAATAACATTACGATGAAGACGACAAAAGTTGTCGCAATTGCTGTAGGTACGATATCATTTCCATAATACGTTGTATATAGAACAGATACAAGGCCAAGTACTAAACCTTCAGCTGCTGCATAAATTACCGAAAAAACTGGTGCCAATCTTACCGATCTCGAACCAATAATAACTGCTAGGAACGCAATAATCATTGCCCCGATTATCCATCCAATATTAATACTTTCTAAATTGCTGATTGTTAAAAACGCGGAAATTGCCGCAACTGCTAATAAAATAATTGTTTTTATCGCTACATTAGCGTAAGTAACAGGTCTATCACTTGCTAAAGTATAACTATTAACTTGTCTAAAAACTGGATTTGAACTACTCATTCTCATAAAAATACCTCCTGAAATCTATATTATTATACAACATAATTATGAAGTTTTTATGATGAGCGCTTAAAAATCAAAGATAGAAATCTGATTTTTATCAATCATCCCATCAAAAACACCAAGGGAATCAAGTTTGTCGAACAAAACAGTGGATAATTTAGTTCGATTCTTAATATCCTGCTTTGAAATAAATTCTTTTTCGTTACGCGCATCGATTATTGATTGAGCTGCTTTATCGCCCATAGAATCGATGACGATGAATGGTAAAACTAATGATTTTTTATCATCAGAAATAACAAAGTCTTTAACTTGAGATTTGTATAAGTCAATTGGGCTAAAGCTGAAATTACGTTTAACCATTTCCAAAGCTACTTCTAAAACTGTCTGTAAATCTTGTTCACGATTCGATGCATCTTTACCTTTAGTTTTAATTTCGTTTAATTTTTCTATGATTGATGTTTCTCCACCATAGAATACATCAACGTCAAAGGTTACAGCACGTTTGGAGAAGTATGCCGAGTAAAAATATATTGGTTGATATAACTTAAACCAAGCAATCCGCATCGCCATTAAAACATAGGCTGTTGCATGGGCTTTCGGGAACATATATTTTATTTTCGAACAAGACCAAATATACCATTCAGGAATATTGTACTTACGCATTTCATCAGCGTAAACAGCCCATTTATTGGGATTAGAAATTGCCTTACCTTTTCTGACGAACTCCATGATCTCAAAAGCTAAATTAGGATTCAAACCATAAGAAATCAGATGTACCATAATATCATCTCGACATCCGATGACATCCTTAAAATCAATTTTACCAAATTCTCGGTTTTTACCAAGGATCAAAGTTTGTGAGTTTCCATAATAGACATCAGTTCCATGAGATAAACCGGAAATTTTAACTAAATCCGCAAAAGATTTAGGTTTTGATTCTGAAAGCATTCCTCTTACAAAACTTGTACCTAACTCAGGAATTCCGTAGGAAGCAACATCAGACATGATGTCTTCACTTGTCAACCCTAAAACTTCAGTCCCTGATAACATTCGATAAACATCATTATCATCTACCGGAATGTCTTGAGGTTTGTTAAACGGAAAATCATGAGGATTTTCTTTAACTAAGTCCATCAAATATCTGATGACAGTTGGATCATCATGGCCTAAAACGTCTAGTTTAAATAAGTTGTTTTCAAATGAATGGTATTCATAGTGAGTTGTTTTCCAAGAAGTGTCTTTAGAATCACCTGGATATTGGATAGGTGTAATATCAAAGATACTGCGGTTATTTGGCACAACCACTATTCCGCCAGGATGCTGGCCAGAACTTCGCTTAGATCCTTCTATACCCTTTGCCAATCTCGCCATTTCAGCATGTCTGACCGTTACTGGTTCTAAACCTTGTCTTTTTCGTTTAATGTTAAGTTTTGAATAATAATCTTTAACCATCGCGAAAGAAGTTTTAGCGGCACATGTTCCGATTGTCCCCGCTCTAAAAGCATAGTTATTACCAAATAATTT
>DIGC01000087.1 GCA_002419445.1 Caryophanales bacterium UBA5732 | reverse complement strand
GCGTTATATCGCCAAATATAAAAAAAATTTAACAATTAGTATTACCGCTATGATTATAGTTCAAGCTTTGGGTTTATTCGCACCTTTAATCGTCAAATCGATATTAGACGACCAATTAGTAGGTATTAGTCGACCTTGGTATTCAACGGAAAATACCGAAGGCGTTTATTATCAAGGAATATATTATACCCAAGACGAATTATCAGAAGAAGTTCTTTCAATTATTATCTATGAAGGAAAGTATTACGCTATTGAAGACTTGGTTGAATCTGGAACTAAATCCCTAACTGAAAATATTTTAACTGTTACAAACAATCAAGGGGGAACATACGTATATTTCACAACACAACTGACAAAATCCGAGGTTCTAGCTTTCTATCAACCGTTCATAAACCCAATCATTATTTTGCTAGTGCTGTTGATACTAAGATTTTTCCTCCAAATAATTTTCACTTATGTTCAAAGAATATCAACCATGATGATTAACGTCAATATTGTTAGAGACGCTCGTCTAGACGCTATCAAATCATTACAAAAAATGCCAATGAACTACTTTGAAACCGAACCGGCAGGAAAAATTGCCAATCGGATAATTAATGATGTCGGTGGCATGATGAACTTATTTTCCACTATCATGAATTTATTGGTAAATGCTACACTGGCAATTGTTTTCGCTTATATCGGTATGTTTTATCTAGATCCTAAATTAGCGCTTCTTACATTTGTAATCTTCCCATTCGTCTATATTTGGTTGCGTTTTTTTATCAAGAAATTAAATATTATAGCTGTTAAAGTCAATGAACAAAACTCAATGATTACCGCTAATCTCAACGAGATTATCAATGGTATTTCTGTCCTGCAAATCTTTAATTTTGAAGAACAAACCTCTGATAAATTCAATCAACTATCTGAAGATTTTTTACAAGAAAAATTAAAAGAAACAAAACTTCACTTATCAATAGGTTGGAATATGATCAGATTGATTGGTCAACTCATAACCGCTTTCGTCATTTTGTATTTTGGGATATCATACTTGAATATAGGCGGATTTATTGTTTCAGCGGGGATTATTTACGCTTATAACGATTATTTGTCAAGACTTATTGAACCGGTAGGAACCTTGTTTAGAGAAATAGGTAACTTACAACACGCAATCGTCAGAACTGAAAGATTGTTCGTCATCATTGACGGCGAACAGGAAGATTCTGATTTTCAAAAAATTGAACGCTATCAAGGAAAAATTGTTTTTGATAATGTTTGGTTTTCTTATGAAAAGAACAATCCTGTCTTAAAAGGAATCGATTTATCCGTTGAGCCCGGTCAAATGATCGGATTGGTTGGTCATACAGGCTCTGGAAAAACATCTTTAATGAGCCTTTTGCTCCGATTTTATGATATTACGTCTAATGACATGGGTCACATTTATATCGATGGTTTAGATATTAAAACTTATAGCAAAAGAACTTATCGTCAGCACATTGGTATAATCTTGCAAGATCCGGTCTTATTTAAAGGTACTATCGCCGATAATATTCGCTTTGGAATTGATATTTCCGATAGCGAAATCGAAAGTATTTTACGTGAAATAGGCGGAGATAAACTTCTCGACAAACTTGAAAACGGAATTCATTCGCTAGTTAGTCGCCAAGGTTCAAATTTTTCCGTAGGAGAAAAACAAATTATCGCTTTTGCAAGAGCGGTGGTTCATAATCCGGCAATCCTCGTAATGGATGAAGCGACCGCTAATATCGATACTGAGACCGAAAATATGATACAGACAGCTTTAAATAAAGTTAAAGTGGGTCGGACAACAATCGTAATCGCTCACCGTTTGTCAACTATCAAAAACGCTGACAAAATAGTAGTCCTTGAAAAAGGAATTAAAGTTGAAGAGGGTCATCATAATGAACTCTTAAGCAATAATGGCGTTTACGCCAATATCTATCGTTCACAAATTAAATAACAGAAAATGCGGATGGATTTTTTACCGCATTTTTAATTTGTCTAGAACGATTTCAAACCATTATACTGCAGCTTTAATTAAAAGTATGGTACAATTAAAGTGTAGTAGAAGATTATTTTTATGTCAGTTTGAAAGGATAATTTGGATCATGAAAACATATATCTATATTTTAAAACTCATACCTCGCCTTTTCGATGATAATAATTGGACTGATTCTGATGATTTAATCATAGAAAAGCATTTTAACAGAATAAAAACCGATTACTTCAACAATAAAATAATTCATGTTGGGAGAACCATTAATCCAGCTAATGATGGATTTGGTATGGTTGTCTATTATGCAGAAAATGATCAAGAAGCTGAAGAATATATGCTCTTGGACCCGGCTGTGGAAGCTAAGATAATGACCGCCACATATCGAGAATACAAAGTGTTTTACAAATAACTTATATATCTTTATAATGCGAACGATTAATCCGTTCGCATTTTCTTTTAGTTTGACAATAAAAATCTCTTGCAAGCTATAAAGAAAATGATATAATTATTTCTTAGAATTTCTATCTTGCAGGAGATGTTATATTGGCTATTAAAACTAGAAGTCATGGCAAAGAAAAAATAAAATCAATCTTCACAGTTCCTGATTATTATAAAGATTTTGTTTGTAAAGGCGGGGATTGTCGGGATAGTTGTTGCGTTGAATGGAAAGTAACTATTCCCATGAACCAATATTTTCTGTTGCATGGTTTAAACTGTAAAAAAAGTGTTAAAGATAAAATTGATCGTACTTTCAGACCGTTTATGAACCCGACTCCAGAAAGATACGCTGAGATTGTTCATAACCATAATGGCGACTGCCCTCTTCATAAATCGAATGGCTATTGTTTATTACATGAATCTTGTGGAGAAGAAGCGCTTCCTTGGGTTTGTAGGTACTATCCAAGAGGGCCAAGAATTGATCTAGCATATGAAGCGTCTTGTGCTAATAGTTGTGAGAAAACACTGGAGTTATTGTTTTCTAATGATGATTTAATAAAGTTTGAAAAACTTGACCTTGTGTTTCTTATGGATAAGCCTAAAGATATAATTCAAGAAGAAAGAAAGCTTCTCTACGAAAAAGTCAGAAATAATATTTTTGCAATATTACTAAACCGACCATTTTTGCTTTCTAAAAGAATTATCCATTTAGGAATCTATTTAAAAGCCCTAGAGATAAATCCAAACATTGAATTAAGTGATATAGATTTTAGTTTTGAAGAACCAAAAAAAGATATTAACGAAAGTTATCAAATTCTCTGGGAAATATTTGATGATTTATACGGACGATATCCTAGACTAACCGAACAATTGGAAGGAGCAAAAAGCTTATATATAAATAAGGATGTAAATTCAACTTACTTATTAGCCAGAGAAAGTTTTGAATTAATACTACCAAATCATGAGATTCTTTTTGAAAAGTTGTTAATCAACGACATATTTTTTAAACAATTTCCTTTTCAAAAAAATTTTAGTGTTTGGGATCAGTATATTGCTTTATGCGGAACATACTTGTTATTAAGATATTTAGCGATTAATCTGATGTTTTTCAAAAGAACAAAAGATGACTTCATTGATATCATCTCTAAAAGTTTTACAGTGATTACTCATTCGGAGTTTGATAAGCTAATTTCCAGTTTATATAAGAGGAAAAACATCAATAACATCAATACTTTAGCCAAAATAATCGGAATTTAATTTATTTTTTCGATTTTAAATAAAAATCCTTGCATTATTTAAAAAATAGAGTATTATAATATGTAGCACGATATAAATGTTAATAAATTTTATTTGAAGTTACATCATTAGTTACCTCAAAAATTATTAAGCAATTTGTAGAAGTGAAAAAAAATAATAGGAGGTAACAAACATGACTGGTAAAGTTAAATGGTTCAATGCTGAAAAAGGTTTTGGATTTATCACAACAGAAGATGGAAAAGATGTATTCGCTCACTTTTCTCAAATTCAAAAAAGTGGATTCAAATCTTTAGAAGAAGGCGAAGCTGTAAGCTTTGACATCACTGAAGGACAAAAAGGCCCTCAAGCTTCAAATATCGTAAGTTTATAATTTTCGAATTTGATTTAAAAAGTGAAGAATAATCTTCACTTTTTTTTGTGCAAAAATCTGCAATTTCCCCATTAATCTCTTATATTTATAAAAAAATAGCATTTATGGAAAATATTTCTTGCAATAAATTTAAAAATTTGTTATCATAGTAAAGCCTATGGAAAATAGGAAGGCAGAGATTTGTAAGGTTGCTGACACACACATAGCCGTTGTTATGATAGCGATGTCGGAGGTCAGGTAATTTACAATGAGCCAGTATATAAGCTAATTTATATGCAAAGGAGGAGCTTTAAATGGCTACAAATCAAGTTATTAGAATTAGATTGAAATCTTATGATCACAGATTATTAGACCAATCAGCAAAAAGAATCGTTGAAACAGCGAAAAAGACAGGGGCTAAGGTGAGCGGGCCAATCCCACTACCGACTGAAAAAGAAATTTTCACAATTTTAAGAAGCCCACATGTTAATAAGGATTCACGTGAACAATTCGAAAGAAGAACTCACAAGAGATTAATTGATATCGTGAACCCTACGCCAAAAACAATTGATTCATTAATGCACCTAGATTTACCATCTGGTGTAGATATCGTCTTGAAGTAAAAAAAATATTAAATAGGAGGAGTACTCATGGCAAAAGGTATCTTAGGAAGAAAAGTAGGAATGACTCAAGTATTTGACGAAAACGGAAAAATGATTCCTGTTACAGTAATTTCGGTGGAACCGAATGTTGTATTGCAAAAGAAAACTGTTGAAACTGACGGATATAGTTCAGTTCAATTAGGATTCATGGAAAAAAGAGCTAAATTAGTTAATAAACCTTTAACAGCTCATTTTGAAAAAGCAAACACAACACCTAAGCGCTACATCAAGGAAATACGTCTTCAAGGAATGGAAGAGTATGAAGTTGGCCAAGAGGTAAAATGTGATATATTTACCGCTGGTGATTATGTAGACGTAACTGGAACATCAAAAGGGAAAGGTTATCAAGGTGTGATCAAGCGTCATAACCAAAAAACCGGTCCTAACGCACATGGATCTAAATATCATCGTGGTGTTGGTTCAATGGGTGTTATCGCGCCTAACCGTATCAGAAAAGGCAAAAACATGCCTGGTAGAATGGGACATGAAACTGTCACTGTTCAAAACTTAGTAGTTGTTCGTGCAGATTCAGACAAGAACGTTCTTTTAGTTAAAGGCAATGTTCCTGGACCTAGCAAATCATTAGTTATAATTAAAAACGCATTTAAAAAACAAAATTAATTAATATTATTCGGAAGGAGGAAAAAGCTATGCCTAAATTAGCAATGTTAAATCAACAAGGTGAATCAATTGGTAGTCTAAATTTAAAAGACGAAGTATTTGCAGTTGAAAATAACAATCAAGTTATCTATGACGTAATTAAGCAACAAAGAGCTGCTATGCGTCAAGGTACTGTTATGACAAAAAACAGAACAGCAGTTAGAGGCGGTGGAAGAAAACCATATCGCCAAAAAGGAACTGGACATGCTCGTCAAGGCTCAATCAGAGCGCCACATTACGTAGGCGGTGGAGTTGTCTTTGGACCAACACCAAGAGATTATTCATATAAGGTTAATAGAAAAGTACGTCGCTTAGCTTTAAGAATTGCTTTATCAGAAAAGTTAAGAGGAGAAAATTTAATCGCAGTTGACGCAATCGTTTTAGCTTCATACAAGACTAAAGATATGGTAACTGTATTAAATAATTTAAAAGTAGAAGGCAAAATCATGGTTGTACTAGGGGAAGATTCAGATTTAGTAAATACTGCTTCAAGAAACTTACCTAACGTACGCACCGTTCTTTACAACCACCTAAGCGTTTATGATATCTTAAACGCTGGTAAATTAGTGGTTACAAAAGAAGCTTTAGAAAGAATAGAGGAGGCTTTAAGTTAATATGGATAAATATCAAGTAATAAAACGCCCGATCGTTTCTGAAAAATCAACAAAGTTATCTGAACAAAGAAAGTATACTTTCGAAGTTGACAGAAGAGCTAACAAAATTCAAATTAAAGAAGCTATCGAAGCGATCTTTAATGTAAAAGTAGAAAAAGTAAATGTCGTTAATACCAAAGCTAAAGCCAAAAGAGTGGGTCAATACTCTGGCTTTACCGCTGCTATTACAAAAGCAATTGTGACTTTAGAAGAAGGCCACAAGATCGACATTTATACAGCATAATGGGAGGATTTTAAATAATGGCTATTATTAAGTATAAACCAACTACAAATGGTTTGCGCAGCATGTCAAAGCTTGACTATAATGAAATTACAGTATCTAAGCCAGAAAAATCCCTAGTTTCCACTTTAAAGAAAAACGGTGGAAGAAACAATCAAGGGAAAATAACAGTCCGCCATCAAGCTGGAGGAGCAAAAAGAAAATATCGTATCATTGATTTTAAGAGAAATAAAGACGGCATCATTGGGAAAGTCGCTACGATTGAGTACGATCCAAACAGAACTGCTAATATCGCTCTAATCAATTACGCAGATGGTGAAAAACGTTACATCATCGCTCCTAAAGGTTTAGAAGTCGGTATGTCAATTGAATCAGGTAAAGATGCGGATATCATCGTCGGTAATGCAAAAGAAATTATGGAAATCCCTGTTGGTACAGTGATTCATAATATCGAACTTTACCCTGGTAAAGGCGGTCAATTAATTAGAGCCGCTGGGACCAGTGCACAAATTTTAGGTAGAGAAGAAAAATATGTTCTTATCAGATTAAAATCTGGTGAAGTTAGAAGAATTTTAGGTAAATGCCGTGCAACAATCGGTGAAGTTGGAAATGAATTTTACTCATTGGTTTCTCTCGGTAAAGCCGGTAGAAAAAGACACATGGGCGTTAGACCGACAGTTCGTGGTTCAGTTATGAATCCAGTAGATCACCCTCATGGTGGTGGTGAAGGTAAACAACCAATCGGACATAAAGCGCCGCTTACTCCTTGGGGTAAAATCGCTCTTGGTAAGATTACTAGAAATAAAAACAAGGCTAGCAGTAAATTAATTGTTAGACGAAGAAATAAATAAGGAAGGAGGAACTCATAATGTCACGTTCAATTAAAAAAGGTCCATTTTGCGATGATCACTTAATGAAGAAAGTGGAAAAAGCAAATGCAACAAATTCTAAAAAGGTTATTCAAACCTGGTCGAGACGTTCTACAATTTTCCCTAACTTTGTAGGCTTAACTATCGGTGTTCATAACGGTAAAGTTCATATTCCTGTATATGTCACTGAAGATATGGTTGGTCACAAATTAGGAGAGTTCGCTCCGACAAGAACTTATCGCGGTCACGTTGATAAGAAAGCTACTAAGGGAGGTAAATTATAATGGAAGCAAAAGCTGTTGCTAGAACTGTTAGAATAGCACCTCGTAAAGTAAAATTGGTTATTGATTTAATTAGAGGCAAAAAAGTTAGTGATGCTTACGCAACTTTAAGAAACACTCCAAGAGGAGCTACAAAAGCCGTGGAGAAGGTCTTAAAATCAGCTGTCGCTAATGCTGAACATAATTACCAGTTAGACCAAGATAAATTATTCGTTAAGGAAATTTATGTTGGTGAAGGCAAAACTTTAAAAAGAATGCAACCACATTCTCAAGGTAGAGCCTTTTCAATCTTCAAGAGAACTAGCCACATTTACATAACAGTGGCAGAAAAGGAGTAATGAGAATTTTATGGGACAGAAAGTTAATCCAGTTGGACAACGCATAGGTATCATTCTTGATTGGGAATCAAGATGGTATGCAGAAAAAAACGAAGTAGCTGACCTTTTACATGAAGATATTAAAATTCGTGAATTACTCTATGATCTATATAAAAACGCTAGTGTGTCTAAAATCGAGATTGAAAGAAGTAAAAAACGAGTTATTATAACAGTTAACACTGCAAAACCTGGTATGGTTATCGGTAGAAATGCTGAAACTAAAAAGGCAGTAGTGGAAAAATTAGAAAAATTAACATCTAAACAAGTATTTTTAAATGTTGTTGAGATCAAACGTCCAGAAAAAGATGCAAGATTAGTTGCAGAAAATATTGCTTTCCAATTAGAAAACAGAGCTTCTTTCCGAAGAGTACAAAAAGTTGCTATTCAAAGAGCTTTAAAAGCAGGAGCTAAAGGTTGTAAAACCTTAATCTCTGGCCGCCTTGGTGGAGC
>DIGC01000090.1 GCA_002419445.1 Caryophanales bacterium UBA5732 | reverse complement strand
ACGTGGGATGTTTGAGGAAACATATCCACAGGAGCTATCCTTTGAATCTTATAATCTTTTCCTAAAAGATACTCTAAATCTCTTTGCAAAGTAGCTGGATTACAAGATATATAGATAACTTTTGGAATTTTCATTTTAATTATAGTGTCAAGCAATTCTTTTGAGCAGCCTTTTCTTGGTGGATCAACAATGATTAGATCGAAACTAAATCCTTTCCATTTTTCTAGAACTTTGTCAACATGACCAAGCTCAAATAAAGCATTTTTCACACCGTTAATTCTTGCATTTCTTTTAGCGTCAGTAATTGCTGATTTAACGATTTCTATTCCGAAAACTTTATTTACTTTATCAGCGATTGAAAGCGTAATTGATCCTATTCCGCAATAGGCGTCAATAACCCTTTCGTTGCCCGTAAATCTTGCAAATTCAATTGCTTTTTTATAAAGTCTTTCAGCTTGTAATGTATTAACTTGGAAAAATGATCTAAATCCAATCTCAAATTGTTTGCCTAAAATCTCATCTTTAATATAATCAATTCCGAAGACAACTCTTATTTCTTCGTCAGAAAGAATACTTTCGTCTAAAGTTTTACTAATCCCGATTCCCTTTATCTCTGGAGTATTATTAACTAAAGCTTCAACAAATTCAGTCTCGTGAGGAATTGTATCAGTCGCTATATTTAGTAGAATGGAAATTTCTTTGTATTTACTTGATTCTCTTATTACAGCTGATTTTAAAACCCCTTCACCAGTTGCATCATTATAAGCCGTAATTTTGTATTGATTAGCCAAGTTTCTAATTAAAGTTAAAATTTCAAAAGATTTTTTTTGCATTATATGGCATTCTTGCAAATCAACAACATGATGTGATTTTGCTTTAAAAAATCCAGCTTTGATTCCTTTTTCGCCTTGAGCGAATTTAACTTCTACTTTATTGCGATAATGATAAGGATTAACCATAGCCGTTATTTCTTCAACCACTACATCCTTTAAATCAAATTTTTTAATCATTAATTCGATTCTATACTTTTTAAAGGCTGCTTGAACATCATAATCCATATGCATAATTTCACAGCCGCCACATTCATAAAAATGTTTACATTTCGGAGCTTGACGATAAGGGCTACGATTTAATCTTTCAATCACCTTACCAAAGCCATAGCTTTTTTTTCTTTCGATTATTTCAATACGAGCAGCTTCTCCCTTTAATAAATCCTCAACGAAAACAGTGTAACCATCTTCTAACTTAGTTACACCAAAGCCATCATGTGTTAAATCTACTGCTCTTACAACAAAAACATTATTTTCCGACATCTTCATTCCTTTCTTGAACTCATAACAAAAAAGCACATACGCCTCAATTTATTATAACACATTTTCAAAAAACAGTGTCTCATTTTCGAAAAATAAAACCAGTTTCCACTGGCTTTATTGTTCTATTTATGTTTTTGTTCAGTAATGCTCAATTACAAATGCGACGGTTTATTCAACGATAATTTTAACTATATCTCCATCAGCGGATTTTACATTAACAATCTCGCCAACGACTCCAGCATTAATCATCCCAATTAATTCATCGATATCAATATCAAAATCATCAGTATCGACCTTCATTAATTTCTTGCTTTTTAACAATTTAGCGAATTCGATTGGAATTTCAATCCTTACTTCGTCCCCATCGGCGGAATCAACCAAGATTTTTAACATTCTGAATTGGTTCTTCTTTGTAATTACTTCATGTTCAACTACAGGTTCTTCTGTGTTGGATAAAGCAGCTAATAATCTTTCTGCTTGATCAGCATTAATAACATTTTTCGCTAATAATTCTAATATTTTAATTCTTTCTTGTTTTAGATCATCTTTTCCCATGATAATATCCCCCTATTTTACTTTAGCTAATAACTCAGTAGCTTCTTCTACAGTTATTTCGCCATTGTCTATTTTTTCTAAAATTTCTACTCTTGAAAGCTTTGGTTTTGTTTCTTCTACCTTTTCTTCTTCAACCGGTTCTTTTCCATCTAATTGATAACCCAATCCTACGATTACATCATCCAGCATTTTTTTGATTGTCGGGTAAGAATAACCCATTTCTTTTTCAATAGCTTTAATATTACCGCGGTTCTTGACGAATACTTCGATAAAATATAGTTTTTCTGTATCAAGGTAATTGAATTTTGATAGTGTAAATTGACCTTTAATTTCTGTAGAGCAGTTGCTACAAGCTAATTGAACAACTTCCAAATCGTGATGACACACAGGACATTCTGAGATTACTGGATATTTTTTCATTGTTTGCTTATGTCCCTTAAGATTGACTGATCTTTTGATATCCTCTTCTATTGATTTTCTTAAATCATCTTTAAAATCTAATTTCATAATCTTTCTCCTTTATATAGTTTTTATAATTATTTTTTCGTTTGTTGAAGTATTCACCACTAAGTTGATACCCTTACTTGTGATGATTTTTATTATTTCCGATTTCGTCAATGGTATATTCATTTTTTCCGTTTTTATGAACGGTAAGATTAATTTAATGATAAAAATTGGGAATGGTAAGAAAAATAGAATTCCTAAGAAAGTATTTACACCCTTTTCTTCGGGGATTACTATTCTTAGTCTCACGAAATGAGCGTTGTTAGTGAATCTGATTACTTCATTATTGTTATAAAGTATCTTGTATGCTTTTTTAGACGAGATCTCTTTTTTAGCCAATAAATCTAGAACTTGTTTTTCATTTAACTTAGATGTTTTGTTTAAAAACAACAGTAACAATCCTAAACCTAGAATGAATCCACCAAAATCGTAAACAAATATGTCTATTGCACTTGCGGTACGATCTATAGGTATATTTTGTAACAGTTCATCTGCTGTAGCCGTTAGAAGGCCAATTATAAGTACTTTTAAAATTGATAATTTCCAATATTTAGCAGTAAAGAAATATGATATACCGAGAACGAAATATTCAAATACGTGCGCTCCTTTCCTTAATACAATATGTAAAGTATCAAGGTTTATATTATTATTAATAAAAACTGAATCTAACAAAGTTTTAATACTGACACTAAAACTCGAACTAATGTTTCCAGATTCTGTTCCAGGAACCAACGACATTGAAAAGATAAATAGAGTAATTATTATGCTTATTGATAAACTGATATATTTATTGTAATTATAAATATTTTTTGGCGTAATCTTTTTCGGCATAAACCTTCACCCAATTTCCATATGTTGTTGTTTCACAATTGACAGGTTTTAACTGATCGCAACCAATAAGTAAATCAGTTAATTGTTTCATAATACCATTCATATTCCATTCCCCCTTTATTTAAACCCTTTTATTTCATTATTTTTTTTCAGACATATTCTCTTCCAGTATTCTTCTGAGCCAACTCCAACAGGGTAAATTCTTACAAGTTTATTATTTGGTTGTTTCATTTTCGCTTCCCCCTTTAAAAATTAGTTTGAGCGACAGTATTGATTTAATTGATTATTGTTGTCAAAAAGATTAACTTTATCAATTTACAACTTAATTATATCAAATCATTTTTATGTGTCAAGCATTATTTACATATTTTTTTTAATATTTTTAATATTTTAGTAAAAAAAGCCAATTTTTTTGGCTTTTTAGTTTAATTTTATTAATTTTAATATTAATTTTACAAGTTTTTCTTCAATTCGAAGATTAAATCTCTTATTAAAGCTGCTTGTTCGAAATCAAGTTCCTTTGCATAAACAACCATTTGTTTTTCTAATAACTCAACATTCTTTTCAATTTCCTTCTTGCTGAGTTTGTCAAAATCATATATTTCTTTGTCAGCATCAGTTTTAATTGAAATTGACTCAGAGATGTTTTTAAGTATCGTTGTTGGAATTATATTATTATCTATATTATATTGTTCTTGAATCTTTCTTCTTCTATTCGTTTCTTCAATAGCTCTTTGCATTGACTGTGTAACGTTTGTAGCATACATGATTACATGACCATTGACATTTCTTGCGGCACGTCCGATAGTTTGAATTAATGCTTTATCACTTCTTAAGAAACCTTCTTTATCAGCGTCTAAAATAGCTATCAGCGAAACTTCTGGCAAATCTAAGCCTTCACGTAAAAGATTTATACCTACCAAGATATCGAATACTCCCAACCTGAGTTTTCGAATAATCTCCATTCTCTCTAAAGATTTGACTTTAGAATGTAAATATTCAACTTTATAACCCAGAGATTTTAGATGATTAGTTAAATCTTCACTCATTTTAATCGTGAGGGTTGTAATTAAGATTCGCTCTTTACGATTAATAGTTTTATTGATTTCAATTAATAAATCATCAATTTGATTCATCGAATCTCTGACTTCGACAATAGGATCAATTAAACCTGTTGGCCTAATGATTTGTTCAATAACATGCCCAGAACGATTTAGTTCATAATCTCCAGGGGTTGCGGACAAATATATCACTTGATTAATTTTTTCATTGAATTCATCAAAGTTAAGCGGCCTATTGTCAATAGCGCTAGGTAGCCTAAATCCGTAATCGACCAACGTTTGTTTTCTTGATCTATCTCCATTAAACATTCCCCTTACTTGAGGAAGAGTAACATGAGATTCATCAACTATTAACAAGAAATCATCTGGGAAAAAGTCAATTAGGGTTGAAGGAGTTTCTCCTTCACCCCTCAAAGCTAAATGTCTAGAATAATTTTCTACGCCGGCAACGGTACCCATTTCCTTAAGCATTTCTAAGTCATACATCGTTCTTTGTTCTATACGTTCAGCTTCCAATAATTTATTGTTATCTTTAAAATATTTAATTCTATCTACTAATTCCTCACGTATTCTTCTTAAAGCTTCTTCTAACTTGTCGCTATCTGTCAAAAAGTGAGAAGCAGGGAAAAGTGAAAGGATTTCATAATCCTTATAAATCTCTCCGTTTACTATATTAAATTCTCTAATTCTTTTAACTGTATCAAAATCGAACTCGACTCTTATTCCTTTTGTTTTTTGATATGGTGGTAAAATTTCCACTACATCTCCACGAACTCTAAAGCTACCTCTGGCAAAATCAAAATCGTTTCTGACATACAAAATCTCAACTAAACGATTTAATAAATCTTGTCTTGAGATACTTTCGAATTTTCTTAAAGTCACCATACCAGCCCGATAAACATCTGGATCACCAATTCCATAAATACAGGAAACGCTGGCCACAATTATTACATCTCTTCTTTCTAGAAGTGAAGATGTTGCCGCATGCCTAAGTTCATCAATCTCATCATTGATTGAGGCATCCTTTTCAATATAGATATCAGCCCCAGGGACATATGCTTCTGGTTGATAATAATCGTAGTAAGAAATAAAATATTCAACTCTATTATCAGGAAAAAGAGTTTTCAGTTCTGAATACAACTGTCCGGCTAAAGTTTTGTTGTGAGCCAAGACTAAAGTAGGTCTATTAAACTCCTGTATAACATTAGCTACAGTATATGTTTTACCGGTACCAGTTGCTCCAAGCAATACTTGTTCTTTAACGCCATTATAAATATTATTGATTAATTGATTAATAGCTTTGGGTTGATCACCCATTGGTTTATAATCAGATTGTAATCTAAATTTATCCATTTTATCACCGCTATTAGTATAACATATATTTAAATCAACTAGTTATTTTATGTATAAATTGTTAAAATAGGGAAGAGGTGAAATCATGAACACCCTACTTATAGGAATTAACTCTAAATTCATCCACCCCAACATGGCAATTAGGTATTTAAAAGCTAATTGTGATTTTCCCGTTACTCTAAAAGAATATACAATAAAAGACGATAAAGATTTTATTATTAACGATATTCTTTCAGAGACACCTGAAATCATCGGATTTAGTTGCTATATTTGGAACATAACTTTAATATTAGAAATTGTTGAATCCTTAAAAACAGCTAATCCCGAATGTATTATAATTCTTGGTGGTCCAGAAGTAAGTTACGAATATGATTCATATCTAAAGGCTCAACTGGCTGATTATATAATCATTAATGAGGGCGAAATTTCTTTTAATATGTTAATCAAATCCTTAATAGAACAAAAGCCATTGAATGAAATACCAAACTCGTCATATCTAAAGGAAGGAAAAATTGTTAGAAATACATCCTCAGTTATTCTCAATTTAAATAGTTTGAATAGCCCTTACTATTTTGATTTTGATATATTAGACATTCCTAAAAAAGTTCAATACGTTGAACTTTCAAGAGGATGTCCTTATCAATGTAGTTATTGTTTAGCGTCACTAGAAAAAGGGTTAAGATTTTTTAACATCGAAAATGTATTTACCATCATCGACTATTTAGTCGATAAAGGGGCTAAAACAATAAAGTTTCTGGACCGTTCGTTTAATGCTAATAAAAAATTAGCTTTAGATTTTTTTAAAACTTTAGTCGACAAAGATTATAAAAATACTGTTTTTCAATTTGAAATAAATGGCGACGTATTAGATCAAAAAATCATTGATTATCTTGTGGAAAACTTAAAAAAAGATTACGTACGTTTTGAACTAGGAGTACAGTCCACCAATGATTTAGTCAACCAATCTATAAACCGATTTCAAAATACAAATGTATTAGTTAACAATATTAAAAGCCTACAAAAATCAAACGTAATTCTTCATTTAGATTTGATTGCCGGATTACCACACGAGGATTTGTTAAGTTTTAAGAATACTTTCAATGAAATATTCAGCTTATTCGCAGAAGAATTACAACTGGGATTCCTAAAAATGCTTAAAGGCACAAAGATAAGAAAAGAAGCTAAATTGCATGATTATGTATTTTCTGCCGAACCGCCTTATGAAATAAGTAAAAATAAGTATATTTCAGCTTACGAACTTGAAATCATTCATCAAGTCGAGATTTTCTTGGAAATCTACTGGAACAAAGGCTTTATGCAACAAACTATTAAGCATATCATGTCTAATCAATCAAATCCTTTCGATTTTTTCTTAAATTTAAGTTCTTTCTATAAAGAAAAGGAATTAAGCCACACGAAATATCAATTATATGATTTATTTATTAACTTAAGATCATATTTAAAACATTTAAATATTCTTGATATCGAAACTGAAGATTTACTTAAACTTGATTATCTTTTATATAATAAAGTAAAACCAAAGGTTTATTGGGAAAATGATTTTAAAAAACAAGATATAATTAGGAATTTTCAGCAAACCAATCAAGAATTTAATCTAGATAATCTGTACAAATATTCATTGGTCACTAAATATAAAGATGGGTATTTACTCGTGATTTACTTTCCAGATAAAAAAGAAGTTATTTATTGGAATAATATAACAAAAAGAATTAGTTCGTTGTAAGAACTAATTCTTTTAAATTTATCTACTATATTCTAATTTAATTTTGCTAGATATTGATATAAATCGCTTGGCTTTACATCAACAACTAAAGCTTTCTCTAGTTCGATGTGTCCAACATCTAAACTTTTAGTATAAACCGCATATCCACCTAAACCCTCTTTAAGAAGA
The DNA here is from genome assembly GCA_002419445.1 of Caryophanales bacterium UBA5732. GTDB lineage: Bacteria > Bacillota_I > Bacilli_A > Izemoplasmatales > Hujiaoplasmataceae > UBA2289. Next base: position 13,142 of record DIGC01000090.1, on the reverse strand, counting down.
TCAACTGCGTGAACACCCATTTTACTAGCTAGAATCCGGTCAAATGAACTTGGGGTTCCGCCTCTTTGGATATAGCCCAAGACGGTAGCTCTAGATTCATATCCTGAATTTTCTTGAATTTTCTTTGCCAGTTTAGAAACATCAGTTATATTTTCCGCCACAACAACAATTAGGTGACGCTTACCCATACTTTCAGCTTTTTTAACTTGTTTTAAAATATCGTCTTCATTATATCCCGTATCTCTGGTAATGACAATTTCCGCTCCGGTGGCTATCCCTGAGAAAATTGATAAATCGCCGCAATTTCTTCCCATAACTTCGACAACCGTGCAGCGTTGATGAGAAAAAGATGTATCCCTAAGTTTATCTATGGCGTCAATAGCCGTATCCAACGCTGTAAAAAATCCGATTGTGAATTCCGTACAAGCGATGTCATTATCGATTGTACCAGGAATTGCAATACAATTAATTCCCATTTCGTTTAAAGCCATTGCTCCTCTAAACGTTCCGTCTCCACCAATACAAACTAGATTTTCTATTCCGTAAGCTTTCAAATTACTCACTGCTATTTCTCTAACATGTTTGTCTTTAAAAGACTCTAATCTCGAAGAACCGAGAATGGTTCCGCCACGATTTAAGATTTGTCCGACATCATTACGACCTAATTTTTTAATTTTTCCTTCTACGAGTCCTTTATAACCATCAAAAACGCCATAAGCTTCAAAGCCACAGTTAATAGTACTTCTAACCACAGCACGAACACAAGCGTTCATCCCCGGTGCGTCGCCACCAGATGTTAAAACTGCTATTTTCATATTCACTACTCCTTAATAATTTTGACTTCATCAATAATAATTGATTGTTTTTGTTTTTTGTTATCCAATTTTCCTTTTATTAAATACACTTTTCCCGGCTCAATCTTTATTCTTTTGTAGAGGCTTGGAAAGATTACCCCATCAATGCTGTCAAACTCATCTTCGCAAGAAACAAAAGCCATGTCTTCTCCGGTTTTTGCTTTATGTATTTTCACACGGCTTATTACCCCAACAAATTCGAGATTATTTGATGATAGAGATATCGCTTCAGATAGAACTTTGAATTTGTTTTTAGTAATAATTTCTTGATATTTGTGAATCGGGTGATATTCAAAATTGACTCCCAATAATTCTTTTTCTTTATTTTGCAGAAATTCATAATCATATTCATCGTAATCAATGTATTTGAATTCACCGCGATTAGCAAAAGAAACATAACTTTGGATATTGTTAATATTTTGAATCAATGTCTTTTTATTGATTCCAAAATCCGAAAATACGTTTGAAAATACTAAGGCCTCAATAACATTTATACCAATATCTTTTGCTCTTTTGATAAAATCAACAAAACTGACTACAGGTGCTTCTAACTGTATAAACGTTATGCTTTTAGCCATTATTTCGCCAATGCCTTTAATTGCTTTATAAGGAAATCTTAAGTCGTTACCTTCGAATTGGTATGTGTCTCTTGATTTATTGATTCTTGGCGGTAAAATTTTTATATTCATTTTTTGACATTCCATTATGTATTTTTTCGTACCAGTCACAGATCCGATTTGAGCATTTAAAAGGACTGCTAAAAAATACTTTGGATAATTTGCTTTTAAGTATGCCATCCAATAAGCGACGTAACTATATGCGACAGCATGACTCTTATTGAAACCATAATTGGCAAACTTTACAATATAGTCATATATTTGTTCCCCAACATCCTTTGAATAACCTTGGGTGATAACTCCGGAGACGAACTTTTCTCTTTCTTTCTCAAGTGTATCACGATTCTTTTTACTGACAGCTCGTCGTAAAACGTCAGCTTCTCCCAAAGAATAACCCGCAAATTTATTGGCAATTTTCATAATTTGTTCTTGATAAACTATAATACCTTGCGTATCTTTTAATATTGGTAATAAATCTAAATCTAAATAAGTAATTCTTTCTTCTTTATTTCTTCTTCTAATGAATGACGGTATGTTTTCCATCGGTCCTGGACGATATAAGGAAATACAAGTTGCTATATCGGTGAAAGTCTCAATCTGCATTTGCGACATTAGGTTCATCATTCCATCGGACTCTAACTGAAATATTCCGACGCTGTTAACATTTTTTAAAAGATTGTATGTTGGTACATCATCAATAGGTAATCTATAAATATCGATAAACTTGCCTTCATTATTTTTTATTAAGTCAATCGTTTCGGATATAATAGATAAATTGCGAATGCCTAAAAAGTCAATTTTAAGCAAACCTAGCTTTTCTAAGTCGCTTGCTTCATATTGAGTTTGCAGCATATTTAACAAACCTAACTGTGTAGGAGAATACTCGTGTATATCATTTTCTGTGATAATAATTCCCGCTGCGTGAGTTGAAGTGTGTCGGCACAAACCGTTTAGTTTTAGCGCTATTGTAAGTAACTGATTAATTTCCGGGTTATTAATGTAATATTGATATTTCTTAGGATATTGTAATTTGTATTCATCAATGGAGTTTCCGGTCTCGGAAATTTTACTGGTAATATCATCTACAATTGTATTTGATATTCCCAGTACTTTAGCTACATCTCTGACAGCTGATTTTCCTTGAAAAGTTCCAAAGGTAATTATTGAAACTACTCTATTATATCCGTATTTATTACTTACGTAGTTTATAATTTCATCCCGCTTATCATCAGGAAAGTCCATATCGATATCAGGCATACTGATTCTTTCGGGATTTAAAAATCTTTCAAAATATAAATCAAACTCTAGTGGGTCAACATCGACTATACCCAAAGTATATGCGACTAAAGATCCAGCAGCCGATCCTCTACCGGGACCAACTAAGATACCTTGCTTTTTAGCATACAAAACAAAATCCCAGACAATAAGAAAATAGTCTTCATAATTCATTTTCTTGATAATACTTAGTTCAAAATCTAATCTGCTTTTGTATTCATCGTATTTTTCTGTAAAAATCTGCTTTTGTTTTAATCTTCTAACTAAACCCTTGTTTGTAAGTTCTTCCAACTTTTCTGTAGCGGAAGTGTCTTCTAGTGGATATTTAGGTAAATATATATTAGAAAAATCGATTATAACATTACATTGTTCAATCATTTCCAAAGTGTTCTTAACCGCAAGGGGGTATTGTTTATAAATTTGATTTAACTCGTCCCTAGAAAACAAATGTAAATCTTCATCTTCATTTTCGAAAAACCCTTCCGTAGTAAGATCTTTCTGAAGAATCTGCCTTAAAATTTTAGAAGCTTCTTTATCTTCTTTTTCAAGATATAATGTATTGCTTAAAATCACAACTTTCCCTAAACCTTTTAGTTTTGGGGCTATTTTGACTTCCGCGCCATAATCACGCAAATCCAATCCGAGATAAACATTCTCGACAAGGTCAGAAATCTCATCTAATAAAGCTTGAGCTTGATCAACTCTATCGTTGTATAGCGAGTCGGCAAAATCACCTCGGTCAGATACTAAAACTCCTATCACATTTTGACCATAATTTTTTAGCACTTCTGTAGAAACCAACTTATTATCATTGCCAATATAAGAACTAATTCTCATTAAATTTTGGTAACCCTTATGATTCTTCGCAAATAAAACTACATTCTGCTCTTTAAAATTATTGCCTTCTAAATTAATTTCTATACCTATTAAAGGTTTAATTCCTTTTTTTAAACAACTTTGATAGAACTTTATTACACCGTACATATGATTAACGTCAGCTAACCCAAGCGTCTTAAAACCAAAAGAAGCCGCCTTTTCTACGACTTTTTCAACATCTATCAAACTGCCATTAAATGAGTAAGAACTCTGTAAATATAGGTTGAAATCAATCATTATGTTCACCAAAATAATTATAACATAACAACTTACAAATTACTTACTTTTTCCTTAAAATTAAAACGCCACCAACTACAGTTAATAGTAAGAAAAGATATTTTAGATATTCAAGATAATTAAGGGGATTTTCATCTAAAAATGCGTTTTCTTTTACAATCGAAAAATTGATTGTCTGATAAACTTCTTCATCTAATAGAAGTTCCAATTTATAGTTACCTACTTTACTGATGGTTTGTTCGCTAAATATTTCTTTCCCATTTAATAAAGCTTTACCAAAAACCGAGAAACTTACTTGTTCATAAGTCTCATTATTTGTTACACCACTTACGCTGGGTAAAATAGTAAAATTAATATCCACTATATAGTTATTCACTCCATAAAAACTCACTACGTAATTGCCTGGATTATCAATCCAGGCTGACGAATATGTTTGATCGTTTAGAAACATTGTTTGGGCATTACTATATATTTTAACCGGAGACGAAAATTTAGAATTTTCTAATAACTGTTGCCTGTTTACGCCATCATAAAAGATAATATCCGGTAAAATCGTAAACTGAATGTCTTTTCGATAATTATTCTCACCTAAAATCATTACGTTATAATTGCCAACTCGTTTAATCTCAGAACCAATGATATACTCTTCATTATTAACGTATATATCGCCGTAGCTATATACATAAACAGATCCTATATATCCTTCTAGATATTTATTTCCTGTAATTTTGCAATCTGGATGAACTGTAACTGTAAAGTCGTAAACATAGGTGTTTTCAGTGATTATTACATCATATATCCCTGGATATTGAATATTTATTTCACTGACTTCAGAGCCATTAATAGTAGCTTTTCCTTGGTACTGATATTCAAAACTCGCAAGACTTTCAGTTTGAATTTCAATTCCGTTTATTTGGTTCAAATCTTTGTCAAAGATTATTTCACTATTTTCATATGAGATTACAATGCTAAAGTTATGATTGTGAACATCAATAGGTTTTTCAGAAAGATTGATTTCATTTTGTAGGATTCCTTCCGTGTCGTAGAGCAATAATGAAGTGTTAATATAAGAAACGTACTCTTGACTTTGATTAATATAGTAGTTGTTACAGACGATAATGAAAGTATCTTCGCTGACTATAGCTAAATATTTGAAAACATTATGCTCGCCTGTATCATAGATGATTTCTTGCATTGCTTCACTATCTTGTTCATCATAAATTCTGATAAACCCGTTTAAATTTTCTGCAGTTGTTAAGTTACCGTATTCTATTTTTTTTTCACCAAAATCATATATACCCAAAACTAAATAATCTGCTTCAATAACCTTTAGTAAAATTAAAAACACTGTGAAAAACAGACGCATATAAAAAACCTCCTTTTAAGTAAATAATACTTTTAAGGAGGTTTGTTTCTTTATTTTATAATAGAGATAATGTATCCCTAGCTATCATAACTTCTTCATTAGTTGGAATAACATAAACTTTAATTTTTGAATCATCTGCAGAAATCAATCTTTCTACTCCTCGACAATTGTTTCTTTCTTCATCAATCTTTACTCCCAGCGCACTCAATCGATTACAAACATCAGCCCTTGTTGTTTTAGCGTTTTCGCCAATACCAGCAGTAAATACAATTGCATCAGCTCCACCCATATAAACATAATAACTAGCAATGTAATCAGCTATTCTTTTAGCTTGAACCGCAATCGCTAAAGCTGCGCGATGGTTACCGTTTTGAGCCGCATCGACCAAATCACGTGAGTCAGATGATAAACCTGAAACCCCGATATAACCCGATTGTTTATTTAAGTAATTCGTAATTTCTTTTGCAGATTTGCTTTTCTTAGCCATCATATACTCAATAATCGCTGGATCAATATTTCCTGATCTTGTTCCCATAGGAATTCCTTCAAGCGGTGTAAAGCCCATTGACGTATCAACAGATTTTCCGTGTTTTACAGCGCATAGTGAAGCACCATTGCCGATATGAGCTACGACAATATTCACTTCTTCCGGCTTTTTACCCATTATTTCCGCCGCCCTATGTGAAACGTATTTGTGTGAAGTTCCGTGAAAACCATATTTTCTAACTTGATATCTTTCATACCAATCATACGGAACTGCATATAGATAAGCTTCTTCTTCCATTGTATGATGGAAAGCTGTGTCAAATACACCTATATGTTTAACGTGCGGTAAAATCTCTTTAAAAGCCTTAATACCAATTAAATTTGGTCCTAGATGAAGTGGCGCTAAATCAATAATACTTTCTAGGTATTCGATTTCAGCTTCTTCTAAAACAATGCTCTCAGCTATTTTATCTCCACCATGAACAACTCTGTGACCAACACCTGAGATTTCATCATAAGAAGCGATGATATTGTGTTCTATCAATTTATTTAACAATATATTAACTGCTTCTGCGTGATTATTGATATCGCTAGTTTCTTCAATCTTTTCACCATCAACTTTAATCGCGAAAACAGAATTTTTCATACCGATTCGTTCTACTATCCCACTTGTTATTAATTTTTCGCTTGGCATTTCTAATAATTGGAATTTTAAAGAAGAACTGCCTGCATTAACTGCCATTATTTTTTTCATCATTTTCCCTCACTATATAAAATTCTATTTTTTCGAACCAATCATTGATTTGATTGATTACTTTTGTCATTTCCATCTCATTATTAAAATCTGGTAAATCAGCAACTAAAAATTTTTCTGGTCTTATAAAATTTTTCCCAATTTTTTGAAGTATAAAAATACTTTTATGATTGTTTTTGAAAATTGTCATTGGTAGGACAATCATCCCGAAGAAATGCCAAATATCTTTTACTTCATATATGAAATCTTTAATTAAATGATCATCGAAGAACTCATTATCAATAACACTAATAAAAAACGCATCATCTCTTAATAAACTATTTACATGTTTAATTATTTTGTAGGTTTCTTGTTGATTGACGCCACTAAAATCAGTTACAATCAAGTCAGCCAATATATTATTAAAAGTTAACACATCTTGATAGAATATTGCTTCACCATATTCTAACATTCCAAACAAAGCCTGTGAAAGTTTATAATACATCATTGCTCTATCAACGCCGATGAGAGTTATTTCTCCTCCTGATAGATTATTAGCTAATCCAGTGATTAAATTACCAGAACCAACCAATGGATCAAAAATTATAAAATCTTTTAATTCGTAAAGTTTTTCAACTAAATAACTGATAAATATACTTATACTTTCCGGAGTAATCATTTGATTTGAAATATTTTGATGTTTTAATCCTTTTAGACAAGCGTATTGAAATGCTTTCCTAATTTCTTCTCTATTAAATTCGATATCCTTGATGCGATTTATTTTCTCTTGTAAGTCATTATTTAATTCACTAGATTTAGTTTCTACTGAGTTAGCTATAATATTTTCACACGCTTTAACTAGACCATCTAAATATGGAATTTTCAGTTTTTCATAATAAAGAGTAGCTGATTCGTCGAGCACATCAAATAACTTCTCAACATTCGCCTCTATAACCATATTTTATCACCACTGAAATATTGTACCATATTAGTTAAAATTTGACAATAAAATCTCTCTAAAGCCTTTAAAATTCGCCTTTTTTAAATATGAATAAAAATTCATATAAAAAAGGTTCGTTTAATTAATAAACAAACCTTAAAGATTATTGAGTTATTTATCTTTGTCCCGGGTCATAAGGAATGCCTTCGGCTTTAGGAGCTCTTGATTTTTTCGATGTAAAAGCGAGAACAATTAACGTGATAATATAAGGAAGTGTTTTGTATAAATTATCCACTTTAACTAAACCGAAACTTGGTAAAAAACTAAGTGTCGATGCGAATACGGCGATAGTTTTAAAAAGCGAGAAAAACAACGCGCCAAATAAAATTTTAAAAGGCTTCCAATTACCAAAAATCATTACTGCTAACGCCAAGAATCCGTATCCTAAAACATCAGGTTCATGATTGCTGCCATTGGCCATGGCAAAAGCAAACCCGCCAATACCAGCTAAAATACCTGATATGAAAACACCAATATAACGCATTCTAACTACCTTAATACCTACGCTATCTGCTGCTTGTGGATGTTCGCCGCAAGCTCGTAGCCTTAATCCAAATTTTGTTTTGTACAAGGTAATATAGGCAATTATTAAGATAATAATCGAAATTGGTGTAGTTAAATATAAACTACTAAAAAACATCGTATAAACCCATCTTGGCATCGAATCTATTGTCAGACCAAAGATTTCCGGACTCATAACAATTCCTCTAGGTAATCTTATCGAAGATACCCCTAAAGAAATAACTGAATAAGCTAACAATATTGCGAAAGCAGGTGCGAAAATATTTAATGCCGTACCGCTTATGACCTGGTTGGCTTTGAGTTTAATAGCCGCAAACCCAAAGATTAGTGAATATACCCCACCACTTATTCCAGCAACTAAAATCGCTAAAAATACAACAAATTGTGGATGAGTTGCCGCCAAAGTAGAATCCGTTATTCCTCTTGTTAGGAATAATGCAGCAAATAACGAACCGAAAACCATTATACCTTCTAGAGCGATGTTAATAATCCCACTTCTTTCACTAAACATACCTGCTAAAGCTCCTAATAAAAGGGGAATTGCATAAACAATAGTTTTAGAAACTAAAATACTAACTATATCCATTATTCAACAACCTCCTTCTGATCAATTTGTTCATCATCGCGAGGTTTTGCCTCAGGTACTATTCCCAAATCGCTTGAGGTTTCATTGTCTTGGTCATTTTTACTATTCTTTCTTCTTTTTAAAATTTTCTTAATAAAATGGCCAACGATTAAAGCGAAAGCACTAAAATAAATAATTACTGATAATATGACACTTGTCATTTCATAACTATATAAGCCTTGTAACCCTGAACCACTGCTTTCCAAAAAGCCAATAAAGATACTTGTTGCGATTATTGCTAAAGGTTGTGAATAAGCTAATAAAGCAACCGGAATCCCGTTAAAGCCCATAGCTAGTAAATGCGACTCAACCGTAAATTCAACCGTTCCAGCCAAATATACTATTCCTCCGGCCAAACCGGCTAACCCACCGCTGATTAACATTGTAAATATGATTGTTGATTTAGTTTTAATACCCGCGAACAAACTAGCATTTCTATTTGCTCCACAAGCTTTAATCTCGTAGCCAAAAACTGTTTTTTCTAAAACTATGTAGATAATCACCGCTACTACGATTGCGATAATAATCCCGATATTTATGTAACTAGTGTTTAATAATTGATTTAAACCAAAATTAGGTAGGATTGCTGACGGATTTGCAAACGCCAGATTATCAGTCCTATTAGGCAACACCGTATGCATAGCTGGTAAATTATAAAATAATAAGTTTGCTAAATAAAGACCCGCCCAATTCAACATAATTGAAGTAATAACTTCATTAATATTGAAAAAAGCTTTAAACAATCCCGGTATGACACCCCATATAGCTCCAGCAACTATTGAGACTAACAAAGCTGCCCACCATGGAAACTGCCAAAGAATCGCGGCTACTAAAGCGAAAAATGCACCAAAAGCATATTGACCGGTAGCACCGATGTTAAATAAACCAGCTTTAAAAGCAAAACCTACAGCTAAACCAGTTAACATTAACGGTGCAGCGTTATAAAATATTTTAAAGAATGTTGAAGTACTAGTAAATGAATAAGTAAAATATTTTTTAATACCTAATATTGGTTTAGAAAAATCACTGTTTGGCGCTACTAATTCTAATAAAAACAGCAACATAATCGCAACCAATAATCCTACAACGATTGATATTACAGCTGATAAAAAAGCATATTCTTTATCTTTGTTATCTTTTTTATCAGTTTTAGAGGATTTCTTCCAAAATTTAAAATCAATCATTTGCTGGTACCTCCGTCGCCTTAAATTTATCCTGTATTTTAGCACCAACCATGTAAAGACCTATTTCTTGAAAAGTAGTTTGATCAGGATCTAGCTCAGCGACAATTTTTCCGTTATACATAACTAAAATTCTATCACTAATATCTAAAACTTCTTCAAGTTCCAAACTAATTAAGAGTACGCCTTTTCCTTTATCTCTTTCCAAAACCAAAGTTTTATGAATATTTTCTATTGCCCCAACATCTAATCCTCTAGTCGGTTGTACTGCCACTAACAGTTTAGATTCACAATCTATTTCTCTCGCAATAATCGCTTTTTGTTGATTTCCGCCGCTCATACTTCTAGCTATCGTATTAGCACCTCTACCGCTGCGGATATCATATTCTTTAATTAATCTCTCGGAATGTTTCTTAATCATTTCTTCATTAATAAAACCATGATTTTGGAAACCTTCTTGAAAATATTTTTTAAGAGTTAAATTGTATTTTAATTTAAAATCAAGAACTAAACCAAATTTATGTCTGTCTTCTGGAATATGACTTAAACCAGTTAAATTTCTTTCCCTAATGCTTTTATTTGTAATGTCCTTATCCAGTAAAGTAACTTTACCAGAAGTAATTTTTTCCAAACCAGTTAATCCATAGACTAACTCGCTTTGCCCATTACCTTCTATTCCCGCTATACATAATATCTCTCCAGCTTTAACTTCAAAAGAAATATCGTTAACAGCGTTGTTTTTATGAATTTTACTCGGAACGACTAAGTTTTCTACTTTAAGAATAACTTCATTGCTGGCTTTATTTTTACCTTTTTCTATTCCTTCAATCTTCCTTCCAACCATCATTTCAGAAAGTTGATTAATATTGGTATCTTTAACGTTTACCGTTCCGATACCCTTTCCTTTTCTTAGAACCGTAACTCGATCACTAACTGACATGATTTCATTCAGCTTATGAGAAATAAATAATATGGATTTGCCTTCTTTAATTAAGACTCTCATAATTTTCATTAACTCTTCAATTTCTTGAGGAGTCAAAACAGCAGTTGGTTCATCAAAAATAAGAATTTCATTTTCACGATATAACATCTTTAATATTTCCACTCTTTGCTGCATACCAACGGAAATATCTTCAATTTTTGCATCTATATCTACTCTCAAGTTAAATTTTTCACTAAGTTCAATAACTTTTTTTCGAGTTTCTTTTGTAGTTAAAAACCCTAAATTAGTCGGTTCAGCTCCTAGAATTATATTTTCTAAAACAGTAAAAACTTCAACCAATTTGAAATGTTGGTGAACCATTCCTATTCCTAAATCATTAGCGTCATTAGGATTTTTAATGTTCACTACCTCACCATTTTTTTTGATTTCTCCTTTATCAGGAGTGTAGAGACCAAAAAGAATGCTCATCAAAGTTGATTTACCAGCACCGTTTTCTCCTAATAAAGCATGAATCTCGCCCTTTTGTAGTTTTAGGGTAATATCGTCATTAGCAACTACACCAGGAAACTCTTTCCTAATGTTGTTCATTTCAATAATATAGTTTTCCATTCAAACCCCCGTAAAATACTATTTTATAAGAAATTTTATATTGGTATTATACCATATTAAAGGACAAAAAAACATAAAAAAAGAAAAGGATTTGCACCCTTTTCTTAGAAAATTATTTTTCTTGTTTTATGCGTCGTAATCAACTGTTACAAGCGTTACTGTTGGAGCAACATCTATAGCTGGGCTAACAACTACTGTTCCTGCAACTAATAATGCATATACAGCTTCATATTGAGCAATTGTGAAGTTTTCAAATCTCCAAGCTTCTGTAACTGTTGGTAAACCAACACCGTCGTTTTCAACACCTAATAATGCAGTTTCTCCAGCTAAACCTTCTGGCCAAACCATATCTGCATCATAGAATTCTGTTAAAGCGTCAACAACAGATAAAGTTAAAGCTTTCATAGCTGAAGTAATAATTATATCTGACTCTGCCTTTTGGTCAACGTCAACACCAATTACGACCCCACTTGTAGTTCTTTCAGCAGCAGCAACAACACTAATATAAAGTCCACCACCGCAAGCGAATACTACTTCTGTTCCAGTTGCATACCATAAATCCATTTTTGTTTCTAAGTCTGTATCAGGCCAGAAAACATCAGCATAATGATACTTAATGTTTACAGCACCAGCAGCAAGACCTAATTCATCAGCAGCATATTCAGCGCCTTGAACAAATCCATAACCATAACGAACTACTGCAGGAACAGCCATACCGCCAACGAAACCTAAATCTCTATAGCCTTCCATTACGGCAGCATATCCAGCAAAGAAACCAGCTTGTTCTTCTTGATAAAGAACGTTATGTGTATTATCAGCGGTTACGATATTATAGTCTCCAGCATGTGGTTGACCATCTAGTAACAAGAAATATACGTCTGGATGTTGAGTTTGCATTTGGAAAATTGCTTCTTCAAATAAATAACCAGGGCATACAACTATTTTAGCGCCATTATTGATAGCAGCTTCCATAGCTTCAACTCTAGCAGCTGTACTATCTTCAGTTGGACGATAGTAAGAATATGTCTTAGAATTAGCAGTAGCGTATTCTACAACACCATTCCAAGTTCCTTCATTAAATGACTTGTCGTCGATATTTCCAACGTCAGTAACTAAAGCAATTTCATAACCAGTTACGGGTGCGTCAGTTGTTGGAGCAACAGTAGTTGGTGCAGCAGTTGTTGGTGCAGCAGTTGTAGTAGTTCCGCCACAACCAATAAATGCGAAAGCAAATAATGATAATGTAACTAAACCAAATATTTTTTTCATTTTATTTCCTCCATTTCAAATTAAGTCCATTTTACCATAACAAAAAAGTTTAAACAAGATTATTTTGGCTTAAATAGTATATTTTACTTATTTCATAAGGTATAATTATAATTATCAAAGAGTTAGTCATGGGTAACCTCAAATCAAGTGACTATGAGTTTGAAATGTGGTATTATAATTTAAAGGAGAGGTGAGAGTATGAAAAAAACAGTCATAAAATGGATAAAAAATTACCAACAAGCTACCAAATACAAAAATCCTACTTGTCGATATCATCCCTCTTGTTCAAATTACGCAATTGACGCTTATAAAAATTATAATATAGTAACAGCAACTGTTTTATCAGGCTGGCGTATCCTTAGGTGCAACCCATTATCAAACGGAGGCTTTGATCCTATCCCAAAAAAGAAGAAAATCTTTAAAAAAATGATGTTAAAAAATAAATTCAATCCTCTCAAATAAGTATCAATTTTATTTGAGCATCATTATAATAAAAAAAACTCCCATCCAGGAGTTTTTTTAATTTGAAATAGCTTCCAAAAGTTGGAG
>DIGC01000083.1 GCA_002419445.1 Caryophanales bacterium UBA5732 | reverse complement strand
TAAACTACTTAACAAATTTTGAAGTTGATCTTGTTAAGATTGGCAAGGAAGTTGCTGATAAATTTTTAACCAAAGATAATATTAATGTCTATGCAACTATTGTCAACCTCTGTCAAACTATGGGATTTAAGGTATTAGCTGAAGGAATTGAAACGGATTCTCAAATTTCTTTGTTGAAAAATATCAAAGTTGATAATGTCCAAGGGTATTTCTATTATAAACCATTAAAACCGTGTGATATAGAGTTGTTATTGGATAAAGCAAATCAAAATAAGTAAACAAAATGTACTAAAAAGGCATTTTGACATACCATGATTGTTTTAAACTTGTCCAGAGTTAATATGGTTGTCAATAGCGATTTGAAAATGTATGAAAATAGGTTACTCAACACAATGCAGCTAGGGAAAATCAAACTCATATCTGATAAAATATAATCTGAAATATGTTTCTATGGTTTTTTAGTAATTGTGTGTGTAAACATAAAAATGACCATTTTTATGTTACTTGGGTACAAACGAAACTCATTATCTGAGCAATATGGTGCACTCAACACACGTTGAGTCTTTCGTATTGCTTTCTTTAAAAGTGGCATAACTAAGCCATTAATAATACCGTACAAGAGGTGATTTTACCAGTAAAAAGGTATAAATCGCCTTTTTTGTATTGTTAACCATTGGGGGAACATCTCACTTTCATTGCGTAAACATATTTCGATACGTTTTTATGAGTTTTTCAATTAAAGGAATCGCTCTATTAAAGGCACAAATATGCTTTATGTTTTCACACTCAATGTTAAGGTGTGATTTTACCTTATTTTCATATTAAGTAAAAAACCTAATAGATTCTCCGATTAAAAAATGTAGTTTTCTCACTGTTTAAAATTACTATTGACTTTACATAGCTTTTGATATATACTATATGCATTATGCACATAGCGAGGAGAGTCGAAATGGAAAAACAAATGAATTGTCATAATAGAAAAACGCATAAAATGGATCATTATCTTGAAATTTGTCTACTGATGATCTTGATAAAAACATCGAGTTATGGTTATGATCTATTAACAAATTTATCAGATTTTGGTTTTACAAAAGATGAACTCAATGCCGGAACACTTTACCGAGTGTTGAGAAGAATGGAAGAACATGATTTAGTTTCATCAGCTTGGGAAGCGTCATCGCAAGGTCCTGATAAAAGGATATATGAAATTACTATTTTGGGTAAAAAAGAATTAAATGACTGGATACATATACTTAAAGAACGACAAGAAAGAATTAGCTTTTTAATCAATTGCTATGAAGAGGTCAAAAAACAATGATTGCATTGATATTATTACTTATTTTAGGATTAGGTGCCTATTTTTTTGGAAGCACCATTAGAAAAAAGGCTGTGTTTATCTACAGCGCCATCTTGCTTATTGCTATTTTAGCTTTCTATTTTAGAGATGTGTCACTTTTCTTTTTTATCAATCAAGGATTTTTGGGATTTAGTTTCCTTTACTTGGTTATGATTGCTGGTGCACTGAATAAGAAATCTAAAATGAGAAAAAAGCTGTTAGGAGTCAGAAAGGAATATTCAATATTAGGCTTTTTGTCGATTTTACCGCATGCATTAGGAAAATTACTTTTAGGTTTAACTGGTGAGATTAATATAGCTTGGTTTGGTATAGCTACGTTTATCATTATGATTCCATTATTTATAACTTCATTTTCATATATCAGAAAAAAAATGACTGCAAAGTCATGGAAAAAATTACAAAGTTTTGCATACTTAGTATATCTTTTAATTATGGTTCACTTAATTATAAATTATACACAGTTTATAGGGTTGGTTATCTATTTAGCTTTATTCATGACATATATTATTTTGAAATTAATTTATGAAATTAAGCGATATAAGCAAAAAAAATCTAACTTGAAGACGATAAAGGAGGATTAATATGACAACAATCTTAACTATGTATGGCATTGTATCTTTAGGGTTGATCTTCTCTTTTGTTAAAGATAAGAATAAGACGATGAAAGTTTTTAAAGTCGCTAAAAAGGCGTTATTGAATTCCTTACCAAGCCTTCTTGGCGTTTTAGGTATTGTAGGATTAATTTTAGGGCTGTTACCTCCTGAGACCATATCTAAACTTATTGGATCGGAAGCCGGTTTCTTATCAACAATCATCGCTTCAATATTAGGAGCTGTTACACTAATACCATCACTCATAGCTTTCCCACTTGCAGGATCGCTTTTGAGAGCTGGTGCAACCATAACAACAATATCAGTATTTGTAACAACACTTGTTATGGTAGGATTTGTAACCATGCCTTTAGAAATTAAAATATTGGGAAAGAAATTTGCATTATTGCGCAATGGATTAAGTTTCATTATTGCGTTTATCATTGCAATTATTATGGGGTTCATCCTATGAACAATCAAGAAATGAATTATCAAACACCAAAATCGGATAATATGATGCAAAACAAGAAAAAGAACCCACTCAAAAAATGGCTATCAATGGTTGTCGTCGTTTTGGCGTTTGTCATTGTGTTTATAATTGATAAAGAAAAAGGAGTAGCATCGGTTACTGTTACATGGGACTATTTTAAAGAGATGTTTTTAATTTTACCACCAGTATTTATTTTGATGGGCCTTATCGAAGTATGGTTGCCAAAAGAGAAAATACAGAGTTGGTTAGGTAATGAATCGGGCATAAAAGGTATATTACTATCCATTGGTCTAGCGACTTTACCAACCGGACCACTCTATATTGCCTTCCCCATGACAGCGACTTTATTAAAAAAAGGCGCAAGCATCCGAAATATGGTCATATTCTTAGGCACATGGGCAGCATTAAAAATACCTCAATTAATGGTTGAAATTAAATTTTTAGGTTTTTGGTTTACTGCTTTAAGGTTTGGACTTACATTGATTGGACTATTGATTATTGGATACTTTATTGAATATTTAATGAAAAAAGAAGATAATAACCTTGGGTTATCTAAACCTGTCTAAGATAAGCTGAAAAAAAATTAAAAATATACACATCAGTTTATATAAAGTACAAGAAAATGGTATCAATTTAGATTCACGGGAAAATGAAGATGTAAATTACTGAAATACTAAGAAAGGAGACTTACTTTGAGTAATGTTTTTAATCTGAAAAAGTATTTTATGACACCGTTGATTAAATTAATAATTAAACACCCAAAACTGATGGAATCTAAAATATTTCTGAAAGCGATGTTAATCTTTCCTGAAAAAATTAGCAAGTCTTATGATTTGAAGCTTAAGCATAGCGACATTGATTACCAAGCAGCCCTTTCTTATGCATTTGGCCTTATTAAAAGAAAGCCTCAAAAAATTTTGGATCTGTGTACCGGCACTGGTTTTGCTGCATTTATGGCGTTAAAGTATTTTCAAGATTCTATAATTACTGGGGCGGATCAGAGTTCAAAGATGCTTGAAATGGCAAAGGGTAAAATTGAAGCATCGGATTCGAAACGAATTAACTTTGATTTTGGAAATGCTGCCAAGTTAAGTTATGAAGATGAAGCATTTGATTTGATTATTACATCAAATGCTCCCATATATTTAAAAGAAGCGGTAAGAGTTCTCAGCCGTGGTGGTGATATTATAGTTACCTATTCTTTTGGTGGTGCTGCTTTTATAAACGCTGAGAGTGATATCATGTCTTTGCTTGAAAAAAATGGGTTACATTTAGTTAATCTAAAAAATGTTGGATAGGGGGTTGTTATCCATGGGAAAAAATAGCAGATTTCTTTTTAATTTAATAGCCCCAATCTATGGCTTGTTTTACAAGATGCAGAAAAAACGTTATGGAATGGTTATTGACAAGGTTACAGATGAATTAAACCTGTCTTTATTTGGCAGAGTTCTTGATGTAGGTTGCGGAACAGGTGCTCTATGTTCAGCTTTCTATGAAAAAGGCTTATCGGTTACAGGAATTGATACAGCAGAAAAAATGTTAATGATTGCAAAAAAGCAACCTGAAAACAAAGCAATAAATTTTTTTCAAGCAAATGTACTCAATCAGCTTCCTTTTGAAAGTAAGTCGTTTGACATATCGATAGCTTCTTATGTAGCTCATGGACTACAAAAAAACGAAAGAAACCAAATGTATGCAGAAATGAGTCGGGTGACTAAAAGCAAGGTAATCATCTATGACTACAACCAAAAACGATCGTTGCTGACATCAATTATCGAATGGCTTGAACGTGGTGACTACTTCCGATTTATTAAGGAAGCAGAAGTCGAAATGAAAAATTGCGCTTCTGAAATGAACGAGTGCTTCTCAGAGGTTAAGGTAGTAGATGTTGATTCCAAGGCTGCCTGGTATATTTGCACACCAATCTAGATTTGCATTTACTTTAAAGAACAAGCTTTCTTTGACTTTTTTTCGAAATCGGAAATAAAAAAATATACATATAAGTTAACGTGCTTTTCTTGTACAAGAAATTTGAAACAGACACACAAGACATCTGAATGAACTGGTGAACCATATTGAAAGTGTCACATTGTTTTCTTTAAAAACCGCGTAATAAAGTCATTAATATAGTAATATAAGAGGTAGTTTAAACTGTGAAAAGGTGTGAATTGCCTTTTTTATATTTAGATTGTTTAAATACAAAAAATACCCTGATTTCAAAGCTTTTTAGTTATAAAAATTAAAAAAGATAAAGCCGATTATTTTTGTATTTTCTTTTTAAAATTAAGGTGTATAATATCTCTTGGCAATGTATTTTAGAGGTATTTATGAAAAAATTTTCTTATTTAATTCTTAAGGATAAAGTCTTTTTGGTAGCGGTCATTCTTGCGATTATTACAATGTTTTTTATTCCGCCGTCAATGGATTATTTTGATTATATTAATTATAAAGTTTTGGTTGTGATGTTCACAATAATGCTCGCAGTAGCGGGTATTTTTGAGAGCCATTTTTTCTATTTTGTGGCGACAAAGTTAGTAGTTCATTTTAAAAACATGAGGTTTATAGCCTTATCAATTGTACTGACAACTTTTGTTCTTTCGATGTTTTTAACTAATGATGCAGTTTTATTGACGTTAATACCTTTTTCCATTTTTGTTTTTAAACAGGTCAAAATGGAAAAACATATAATTATGATGATAATTCTTCAAACAATAGCGGCGAATTTAGGTAGTGCGCTTACGCCAATGGGTGACCCTCAAAACATATATTTATATGCGCATTATCAACTTGGGTTCTCTGAGTTTATTAACATGACAATACCAATAACCTTAATTGGCGGACTGTTGATCATTGTAACGACATTAATCTTTTTTCCTAAACACGATGTGGTCCATAATATCAAAGCGCCTGCAGTGGACATAAAGAAATTGTTTTGGTATCTATTGATTTTATTGAATGCTTTGTTATCGATACTTAAAGTTATGCCATTATTATATACTTTTATAATCACCGTAGTATTAGGATTAATCTTCGCAAGACACCTCTTTAAAAGAGTAGATTGGTATTTGTTGTTGACATTCTTATCGTTTTTCATTATTACTGGTAACCTAAGTCAAATTGCAAG
>DIGC01000031.1:5199-5997 GCA_002419445.1 Caryophanales bacterium UBA5732 | reverse complement strand
TTTTATTAATTTCCATATTATTCCTCCTATATTCATATATGAATTATACAATTTATTTACTTTAGTGTCAAATAACTAAGGACAAAATAAGCCGAATATCTCGGCTTATTATAGTTATTCAGCTACGACTGTTTGGCAACGCTCGCAGAGTCCGTCATGATCGACATGAGGTACAACTTGCCAGCATCTTTCGCAGGTGTGACCTTCGGCTTTAAGAACATCAATCGTAACATCTTGCCCTTTATAAGCGCCAAATCCATCTTTAACAACGTCAAAACGAGAAACGATGAAGATTTGCGCTAAATTGACATTAATCTTATTTAAAACATTTTCAATTTTTGCTTTAGGGTAAATGATTACATGGGCATTTAAACTCTTACCAATCACTTTTTCATTACGAGCATTTTCTAAAGCTTTTAAAACGTCTTCTCTTAATTCCATGAATTCATCAAATGCACTTTCTAAATCACTATTAAGGTTCTCTACTTTTGGCATATCCAAAAGATAGACGTCTAAAACTTTTTTGTCTGGAAGGTATGAATAAGCTTCAGTAGTCGTGTGTGGTAAAATTGGCGTCAATAATTTCAATAAGGTATCAAGAATTTTATAAACGACAGTTTGAATGCTTCTTCTTGATAAAGAATCGGCTTTTTCGATATAGAGAATGTCTTTTGCAAAATCGAGATAGAATGATGAGATAAAGTTTACATAGTTCGTAATCTTACGGTAAACAAGATCAAATCTGAAATCTTCATATGCTTCTAAAACTTCTTTAATCAAGTTGTTATTTTTTATTAA
>DIGC01000031.1:0-5132 GCA_002419445.1 Caryophanales bacterium UBA5732 | reverse complement strand
ATTTTTCGATATGATTCTGAAACTTGTTTAATCAAGTTATCGGACAAACGAACATCAGCTTGATAGTCAACCGAAGCTGTCCATAAGCGGAAAATATCAGCTCCCATACTATCGGCAATCTTATTTGGGTCAACAACATTCCCTTCAGATTTAGACATTTTGCGTCCTTCTCCGTCAAGAACAAAACCGTGAGAAACTAAAGTTTTATATGGAGCTTTTCCTTCAGTGGCTACACCGGTAATTAAACTAGAGTTAAACCAACCACGGTATTGGTCGCTTCCTTCAATATAAAGGTCTGCTGGATAGCCATACCCAAGATCTTTCATCGCGCCATGATGTGAGGTGCCGGAATCAAACCAAACGTCCATGATGTCGGTTTCTTTTCTAAAGATTCCGTTTGGTGAATCCGGATGAGTATAGCCTGGAGGTAATAACTCTTTAGCATCTCTGATAAACCAAGCGTTTGAACCTTCTCGCTCGAAAATGTCAGCGACATAATCGATAACTTCCGGTTCTAAAACCGCTGTGTCTTTTTCGGTATAGAAAGCAGGAATTGGCACACCCCAAGTTCGTTGACGAGAAATACACCAGCTTCCGCGATCTTTAATCATATTACTAAGTCTTATGTCACCCCAAGCAGGGTACCATTTTATGGTTTGAATTTCTCTTAAAATTTCATCTTTTAGTTTATCAATAGAGGCGAACCATTGGCTAGTAGCTCTAAAAATAACCGGTTTAGCGGTACGCCAATCATGTGGATAGGAGTGAGAAAAATCAAATCTACCTAAAAGATATCCACCTTCAAAAAGCGCTTTAATAACTTCTTCATTGCAATCATCTACATACAATCCGGCAAATCTTTCTCCAGCTTCTTCAGTCATTATTCCCCGTGAATCAACTGGACAAAAAACTTCAAGATTATACTTTTGCCCAACAACAAAGTCTTCTTCACCATGCCCTGGCGCGATATGAACTAATCCAGAACCATCTTCAACGGTAACGTGGTCACTGATGATTAATGGCGAAATACGGTTATATAAAGGATGTTTATATGTCATGCCTTCAAGTTCCCAACCAAAAATATTTTGAATTGGCGAAGGATTATGCCAACCTAGTAAATCGCTTAATTTTGGTAATAATTCCTTGCTAACTACATAGTGGTTATTCTTGTGTTTTATAATTACATACTCAATATCAGCCCCCGCAGCGATTGCTAAGTTGGCTGGAATTGTCCAAGGTGTTGTTGTCCAGATTAAAAAGAAAGTATTTTTAGGGAGTTTATTTAAAGTATCGACTGCAGGCATTGCCACATAGATTGACGGAGAAATAACATCTTTATACTCAATTTCCGCTTCTGCCAGAGCTGTTTCGCTAGACGGTGACCAATAAACCGGTTTTAACCCTTTGTAGATTAAACCTTTCTTGACCATTTCGCTGAAAACTCTAACTTGAGAAGCTTCATATTCTTTATTTAAGGTGATGTAAGGTTTATCCCATTCGCCTAAAATACCCAATCTTTTAAATTGACCTCTTTGGATATCGATTTGTTCCAATGCGTATTGGCTACATAATTCTCTGAATTCAAATAATTCAATTTCTTTACGATTGACTTTTTTGTTTTTTGACAAAGCATTTTCAATCGGTAAACCGTGTGTATCCCATCCTGGAAGATAAGGAGCGCAAAATCCAGACATATTTTTATATCTTAAAACAAAATCCTTAAGAATCTTGTTTAAAGCATGACCAGCATGAATTGAGCCATTGGCATATGGCGGTCCGTCATGAAGAATATATCTTGGTCGACCACTATTCTTTTCCAATAACTTTTGATAAAGATTCATTTTTTCCCACTGTGCATGAATTGTCGGTTCATTAGCTCCTAAATTACCGCGCATTGGAAACTCGGTATTAGGCATTAATAAAGTATCCTTAAAATTCTTTTTTTCCATCAAAATCTCTCCCTCTTATAAATAAAAAAAGTCCTTAATCTAAAATTAAGGACGTATTATCGCGGTGCCACCTTAGTTCTAGTAAAAAATACTAGCGCTTGAATGTCGTTAACGCCTGACCTACGTAATCACCTACATTATCGGTAATTCTCTCTTAGGTGATAATTATAAAATAATTCTTACTTGCTTTCACCACTTTCACAAGCTCTCTAAAAAGGAAATTATTTATAATGTTGTCCTAATCATCGATTATCTCTTAAGATTATACACAATTTCTAAGCTTTTTTCAAGTATTTATTACTTAAATTGCTCTAGCAATCACACTTAAGACAAACTGATATAATAATAAACCTAACATTGGTGTAAAGTCAATGTTAGAAATGACAATCCAACCACTGAAAATCCTCAAATAAGGATTAACGATTTTATCAAGTAAATAATAAAATCTAGTATTTTTAATAGGAGTCCAACTTAGCAAGATGTAAATTACCATAATGTAAAAATAAACCAGTAATGCATAATAAGCAATGGTTAAAAATATTAACATAATCTAATCATTGCTTTCTATAATCATTAACGAAACGCATTAACGTCGGACCTAGTAAATCAGATTTTTGCGCCATTAAATATATTTTGTCTTGGATTTTTACAATTTCGCCGTCACAAGCATATAATACGCCTGTTAAAAACATTAAAACTTCATTAGCTTCAGAGATTAAGCAATCAGTAAAATTAAGTACAATCGGCATTCTATGCATGATAACCTCAGCGTATTTATAGACATCCTTATTGTCGTTAACTTTGACAAAAGTTAAATCTTCAAAATCAACATTAGTCGGTGTTACTTTATTTTTTCCAAATATACTCATGTTATTCCTCTTTTCTAAAAAGTATTGAACCTAAACGCAAGTGGGTAGCTCCTAATTCCATAGCAATTAAATAATCATTACTCATACCCATTGACAAATATGAAATTTTTTCTTCAGCAATTTCGTTTATTTGCGCTTTTAAATCCACTAATCTTTGAAATTGCTTACGAATTAAGGTTAAATCATCGGTTAGGGTAGCCATTCCCATTAATCCGACTATTCTTATTTTATCATAATTAGCTATTTTTTGATAGAAAGTTATAACTTCTTTTAAGTCTAATCCTTCTTTATTTTCTTCTTCAGAAATATTGACTTCGATAAAGCAATTCAAAGGCAACAAACGATGCTTTTGAATTTCTTCGACCAATGACATTCTATCCAAGGAATGCAAATAATCAATTTTATTAATCACAGATTTGACTTTCTTGGATTGAAGATGACCGATGAAATGCCAAGTAATATCTAAATCATGCAAAAGGTCATACTTTTCCAAAAAAGCATTTACGCGATTTTCACCAATATTTTTAATACCAAAATCATAAAGCGTTTTGACATCAAACTCATTTCCATATTTAGTAGCAGCTACGATTGTAAAATTTTGCGTTTCTTCTAATAAATTTGGCAAAATCTCTTGATTAATCATCTTTTTTAATTCACCTTCCCTTTTTTCTACTTAGAAAAGAAAATATCGTCGAAAATGCCATTAAATAAATACCAAAAAGTATTTTAATCAATGTGCTATCAATTACAAATCCAATCAATAGCAAAACAATGATAAAATTTAAGAAATATATCGACAAAAAGACAACACTATTTTTGTTCAATTTGACTCACCTTTTTTCTTAATTCTTTGAGGCCAAGTTCCGTTTGATTTGCGAATTTTAATGGTGTGATTGAAATATAGCCATTATTAACAGCGTACAGATCGGTTTCAGGTAAAAATTCAAATTTAGAAAAATTTCGCTTAGTCGTATAATGATCGCCATCAGAAACATAATAGTGTTCTGTTGGGCGGAAACCTAAATCCGTAATCATGATTCCTTTGGATTTGTTAAAGCTTTTCGCAACGAAATTTACATTTAATAAATAGCGGTTGGAAATTAAATCGTTATTAAAAATATAATCTAAGACCTTTTTTAAGTCTTTGCTCACTTGTTTAAAATGATCAAAGTCAACCGACAAAGCGATTGCAGGAACTTTAGCCTTTAAAGCCTCCATACAAGCACCGACTGTCCCGGAATAAACTGTATCAGCACCAACATTCAATCCGTTATTAATTCCGGAAACAACGACATCTGGTCGAAAATTCAAACCGTGCAAAGCTAAAGAAACAGCGTCTGCGGGAGTGCCTTCAATTGAATAGATATCTTCTTGATGTTTGTGTACTTTGACTTTAGTCCAAAAGACTCTAGAAACCGAAGCCCCTGACATATGATGGTGAGGCGCAACTAGAAGCACTTGACCATAATTTTTTAATTCTTCTAGCAGTAAGGTTATTCCCTCGCTGTTATATCCGTCATCATTAGTTAGTAAAATTTTCATCATAAAACAATCCTATTCTTCAATTCTAAATTTTGTTTAAAAAGCAATAAGACTCTTCCAATACGGTAGATTACATAGATGTCACGTTCGCCGAGAATTCTGATGACATCATTGATATCTTCCGGACAAGATTTAAGCACAGAAATTCTACCAACTTCATTTTTATGAAGATTATCCAAGATATTGTTAATAATCGTATCTGTAATTCCACCTTGACCTATTTGAAACATTATCGGTCTTTCGTTAGCTAATCTTCTTAGATTCGCTTTTTGTTTTCCTGTAAAATTCATTTAATAAATCCTCCTAATTAATATAATGGCAATAAGATTAACAAACTTATTGAATAGTAAATTGATAAAGTGATAATATCGGAAATTGTCGTAATAAATGGTCCTGAAGCTACTGCTGGGTCAATTTTTAACTTTGTCATTAACAAAGGAATCAAGGCTCCAAGCGTCGTGGAAATCATGAGGGCAATAAAGATAGAACCTGCAGTAACTATTGAATATATAAGGTTTGGTGTATTTATCTCGCGATAAATTATCATATTGGTAGTGTTTATCATCGCCAAGATTAACACGGCAATGATTAAACCCTGAAACAAACCGGTTCTAACTTCTCTTAAAATATGACTTTTAATTCTTTCTTGATCTAGTTCAGTATTTTTTGATAAGTACCTAATCATAACTGCTAAACTTTGGGTACCGGTATTACCAGCCATTGCAAGAATCAGAGGTAGATACACGGCTAGTTTGGAAGCAAGCAATCTAGA
>DIGC01000070.1 GCA_002419445.1 Caryophanales bacterium UBA5732 | reverse complement strand
TGTTCTTAAGGCGGCTTCCATGACTCCGCCGGTAGCTCCGAATATTGATGCCGCACCAGTATACTCAGCTAAAATGCCATAAGGTTTCATTGGTTCCAAATCACTAAAAGGAATTCCTCGATGTCTTATCATCCGCGCGATTTCTCTTGTAGTTAATACACAGTCAACATCTCGATACCCGTCTCTCCCGAACTCAGGTCTGGTTGCTTCTGCTTTTTTTGCTACACATGGCATTATTGATAAGGAGAAGATATTTTTTGGATCTAACCCAAGTTTTTGAGCATAATATGTTTTTATCAATGCCCCCGCCATTTGTTGTGGAGATTTGCAACTTGATAAATTGGGAATTAATTCTGGATAGTAGATTTCTAAATAATTGACCCATCCCGGAGAACAAGAAGTAAATAACGGCAAAACCCCACCATTGTTAAGTCTGTTTATAAATTCATGACCTTCTTCGATAATTGTTAAATCAGCGGTAAAATTAGTATCAATAATTTCGTTGATACCTATTTTCTTTAAAGCCGCAAACATCTGACCTTCAACATTAGTTCCGATTGGATAGCCAAATTCTTCTCCCAAAGCCGCTCTGACAGATGGTGCCACTTGACAAATAACGGTTTTTTTAGGGTCTCGCAAAGCTCTTTCTAAAAATTTGATATGATCTTGTTCTTTAATTGCGCCTGTCGGGCAGGCTTGAATGCATTTTCCGCAATAAATACACCCAGCATCTTCTAAATTATGAAATAGCGCCGGACCCACATAAGTTTCCGAACCACGATGATTAAAATTTAAAATTCCTAATCCTGACAATTTTTCACAAGCAGACACACATCTACCGCATAATACGCATTTACTCGTATCAATGACCATAGCATCGCTTGTTTTATTCATTTTTATTTCTTTGGGAACAAATAAGTCTAAATTAGCAAAGTCATTATCGACGTTAAACCTTCTTAATAAATCTAAAAACTCACATGAATTTTCTCTAGAACACTTCCAGCATTCAAACTTATGGTTCCCTGCAAGAAGTTCCAAATTAAAACAAATATTTTCATAAATTTCTTTGTTGTCAGTTTCAACAACCATTCCTTCTTGAACTTTTGTGGAACAAGAGGTTTTTAACCCATTTTGTCCTTCAATTTTAACAATGCAGAGACGGCAGTTTGATTCTTCATGGATACCCTTTAAGAAACATAATCGAGGAATGTTTATGCCAATACTATCTGCAGCTTGCATAACAGTAAAGTCTTCAGGGACGCTTACTTTTACTCCATCAATCGTTAAATTAACTTGTTTAGCCATAAATAGTCCTCCATTTTTCCGGTTTTGTTGACACTGCATCGACAGGACACACAGATTTACAAACTCCACACTTTGTACAAATTCTCGGGTTTATTTTGTGCTTTTCTTTGATATTTCCAGTTATAGCTCCCACTGGACAATTTTTCGCACATTTTGTACAACCAATACAGTTGTCCAAAATTACGTATTTTGTTAATTTTGAACATACACCAGCCGGGCAAACTTTATCATTAACATGAGCTAAATACTCTTCTCTAAAATATTTTAAGGTTGATAAAACTGGGTTAGGGGCTGTTTGTCC
Source organism: Caryophanales bacterium UBA5732 (assembly GCA_002419445.1). GTDB lineage: Bacteria > Bacillota_I > Bacilli_A > Izemoplasmatales > Hujiaoplasmataceae > UBA2289. Next base: position 2,432 of record DIGC01000070.1, on the reverse strand, counting down.
TAAACCACATAAAGATGAATTTTTGATGATATTTGCTAAACGCTCAAGAATGCTTAAATCATCAATATTGCCATTACCCTTGCAAATTCTATTTAGAATGTCTAACATTCTTTTTGTTCCTTCACGGCAAGGGGTACATTTGCCACAGGATTCATCTACAGTGAATTCTAGATAAAATCTTGCGACATCGACCATACATGTATCTTCATCCATGACAATCATTCCGCCTGAACCCATCATCGATCCTAAAGCAATCAAATTGTCAAAATCAATCGGTGTATCTAAATCTTTTTCTGTTAAACAACCGCCAGAAGGCCCACCGGTTTGTACAGCTTTAAATTTTTTGTTATTAGGTATTCCGCCCCCAATATCAAAAATAACTTCCCTTAATGTAGTCCCCATTGGAACTTCCAAAAGACCGGTATTTGCTATTTTTCCGCCTAAAGCAAATACTTTTGTTCCACTAGATTTTTCTGTGCCGATACTTTTAAACCAATCTGCGCCTTTAAGAAAAATCGGGGGAATATTCGCAAACGTTTCAACGTTATTAACATTAGTCGGCTTGCCGAACAAACCTTTAACCGCTGGGAATGGAGGCTTCTTTCTGGGCATACCTCTTCCGCCTTCAATCGAGGCCATCAAAGCTGTTTCTTCTCCACAAACGAATGCTCCTGCGCCAAGTCTAATTTCAACATTAAAATTAAAATCAGTTTCAAAAATATTATTTCCTAATAACCCTAAATCTTTTGCTTGTTTTATTGCTATTTCCAATCTTTTAACCGCAACTGGATATTCGGCTCTTATATAAATATAACCAGTATCAGCTCCGATGGCATATCCGCAAATAGCCATAGCTTCTAAAACGGTGTGTGGATCCCCCTCAAGAACAGCTCGATCCATAAAAGCGCCTGGGTCTCCCTCATCCGCATTACAAATAACATACTTTTCATCAGAGATCGATTTACTAGCAAATTCCCATTTTAAACCGGTTGGAAATCCACCGCCACCCCGGCCTCTAAGTCCGGATTTCTTCATTTCTTGAATAACTTCGGAAGGCGTCATTTCCGTCAACACTTTGCCTAACGCCATATAACCATCTCTACCGATGTATTCCTTAATATCTAAAGGATTTATTATCCCACAATTTCTTAAAGCTATTCTTTCTTGCTGAGCAAAAAACGATAATTCTGATCGGTTTTTTAGCTTCATACGATCAAACTTACCCTTATAAATCATTCTTTCTACCGGTTTATTTTTCAAAATGTGTTCATCAAAAATTTCTTGTACATTATCGATTCCTATCCCTGAATATAATGTTTCTTCAGGGTATATTAAAATGTGTGGTCCTAAAGCGCATAAACCAAAACAGCCAGTAATTACAACACTGACTTCATTTTCTAGATGATGTTTTTTAATATTGGCTTTGAATGCGTCCCGAATTGGAATTGCTCTTTCCTTACAATCGGGTCCGCCACAGATTAATATATGCATTCTATCCAACATAATTATTTACCTTTTGGTCTTCGATAATAAATAATTATCGATCCTTTGACCTTTAAGAATGTGCTCATCAATAATTTCCGAAGCCATTCTTTCCGTTACTTTACAATAAATGGTTTTAGTACCATTAGATTCTACTACTTCAACAGTCGGTTCAAAGGCGCATTCGCCCATACAACCCACTTGAACAACTGTTACATTTGGTATATTCAAATCTGATATTTTTTTAATAAAAGAATCATATACCGGTTTTGCTCCGGCTGCGATACCACAGGTGCCATAACCAACTTGAATTCTTGCGGCATTTTTAAATCCTACCATGTACATTTCGTCATGGGCTTGTTTGCGCAAGATTTTTAACTCTTTTAGAGTCATAATGTTTTCCTCCGTCAATAAAAACTAACCCTTCATTTTGGCAATAATTTCTTTAACAATTTGCACGGTAGCATTACCATGAACTACTCCGTTAACCATAAAAACCGGTGCTAAACCACAAGCACCAATACACCTTGTACCTTCTAAAGTAAATAAACCATCATCAGAAGTTTCTCCGACTGAAATTTTTAATTCGTGTGATAGGGTATCTAAGATTGCGCCTGATCCTTTAACGTAACAAGCAGTTCCTAAACACACGCTAATGATGTTTTTACCTTTCGGTTCAATTGAAAAATGACCATAAAATGTAACTACTCCATTGATTCTGGCTACTGAAATATCTAATTCTTTAGATATTATTTTTTGTATCTCAATAGGTATACATCCGAAAATTCTTTGCGCAGCGTGTAAGGTTGGCATTAACGGCCCGTTTTTTCCTTTATGTACTGCAATTTCATTAATTAATTGGTCGATTTTTTCTTGGGTGATTTCGACTTTTAATCCCACATTCCTCTCCTTTCTAATCATCATGTATCTATATGTAATTATAACATTAA
>DIGC01000106.1 GCA_002419445.1 Caryophanales bacterium UBA5732 | reverse complement strand
CCATAACCATCTTCAAAACAGTCGAGATTATTATATCTAGCGGCGATTCTAATCACGTTCGCAACCATAACCTTAGAACCGCTGGCTGCCCCTAAAAACGAGATATCATGATTTCCCCATTGAATATCAACGTTATTCATCGACATTAATTTTTCCATGATAAGGTGTGGTAAAGGGCCGCGATCAAAGATATCTCCGACTATATGCAATTGATCGATTGCCAGTTTTCGGATAAACCTTGAAAGCTGAAGAATAAATTTATTTTCTCTTTTCGTCAAAAATATCGCGTCAATAATTGACTGATAATATCTTTCTTTATCTTCATGTGAAGATGACTCATAAATCAACTCTTGAATGATATAAGAAAATTCTTCATGAAGTGATTTTCGGACCTTACTCTTGGTATATTTAGTCACGATTTCTTTAGCTAATAAAATCATATACGAAAGTTGCTGATGAATTAAGTTTTGGAAAGTTTCCCCTTTAAGCTTTTCTTTATATTTATTAAGCATGTCCGTTGGATAATAAATAAAAAAAGATAAACGATTTTTTTCCGCTTCACTTAAAGAAGGAAAGATTAAATCAATTTTTTCTTTGATAATTCCAGAAGCATTTTTTAAATAATGATTAAACGCATCATATTCGCCATGAATATCGGTAATAAAAATTTCAGTACCTTTTGGAAGATTCAAAATCGCACTAAGATTAATTAACTCCGAAGCTACGGTTTGAATCGTAGGATATTCCTTACTCAATAGTTCTAGATATTTGTTTTGATACGGCATTTTTTTTACCCCTCCAGTTTTTTAAAGCAGAAATAATAGACCAAATAATAAGCCTAAAAACGTCCCGATTGCATAGCCAATTGAACCGACGATCAATCCCGGAACTGTTAATTTATCATTCTTTAGTTGTTTGGTTATCGCCGGGATAAAGGCCGGACCATAAATTCCGGCAGTCGCACAGACAATCATACAATCAGTATCAATTTTAAAGAAACTGGCAATGATAACATTTAAAGTAAAGGACCCGACAGTGATGATACCGTAAAGAAGCATTATCTTAGCGAAATCACCAGTGATATCTAAAAAGTTAACTGATGAAGCAATCGCGAATGAAAAGACCAAAATCAAATAATGTCCGACAATATTCGTTCCCTTGACTTCTCTAACTTTTTTATTGAAAGAAGCGATAATGCCAAAGACAGTAACGCTGATCAAAAGCGCCGGAACTAAGACATCAAATAATCGGCCTTGAGGACTGCCTTGCATAATCCAGATAATAACTCCGATTAAAGCTCCGACCATCGCCATCATTAAAGCTAATAAGAAAGCTCTAAATAATGATTTATGTGTTTTAAAATCTTTAACATTAAAATCTTCAGAATTTTCAATATTGGATTCTTCGTTTAAATACTCTGCTTTTTTGTTTTTCTTCAGTACTAAATCGACGAGAGGTTTAGCTAAAGTCAATAAGAAAACATAGAATACCGCTCCAGTGATAATATCTGATAAATTCGCTAACGCTATTTTTTGTGAATCCAATCCAAAGATATTCATAATTGCATTTAGATTAGGCGTTCCGCCCGTATAAAGACCAATCGCTCCTGCCGAAAGGACCGCTCCATCGGGAATAGTCCTACCAAAGGCATAGAAAGTGATTGTCGTAACTACCATAACGCTAAAAATAAGAATTGTGAACGATAAAAGGACCATTTTCGATAACTTTTTAGCTTCGTTTAGATTGGAACTAAATAACATTAAAGGTATTCCAATACCTATTGCACTAAATGAAGTGATATCGCCAATATCTTTGCTTAAAACTAGATTAACTCCCGCTAAATTCACAAGATATATCAAAACTGCAACAATCAAGCCCAATAAATAACTCATACCGATTGTACCCAATATTTTTGTGAACTTAAAATCTTTAAATCTAATTATTAAATAAGGAATAAAAAAAATCAATAATATCTGTATAATATTCAAAATCATCGCTGGATTTCCTTTCCGTATATTCGATATATTTTAGTGATTTCGCCGCCAAATTTTTCGAAAGCCGAGATTGATTTGAAATTATCTTCCATAATCGTTCCGGCTTCAAATCTCGTAATTCCCATTTTCTTAAAGTTCTTATATATTTCATTATACATATAACCAATTAATCCGGAATTTTGATATTTAGGTATGATATATTGCATCATTCCTCTGGAACGATTTATATATTTTAAAGGCTTAATAAATTTAAATATTTTAATTTTTCCCTTCGTCAATTTAAATATTTGATTATAATCCAATAAACAGATCATAAAACCAATTGGCATTTTTGTGTCTTTTTCTCGAGCTATTAAAACAATTTCCGGTCTTAACAAAAACTTCATCTTCTTCGCTACGGCTTTAATCAATTCGATTGAAGGCGCTTCTTGATAAATAATCTCAGTAGTCGCTTGAACTAAAATATCATGAATATCGGCGATTTCTTTATCAATCTGTTTAAAATCAATCGGAGAAACCTCGATTTGAAAACGTCTTTCAAACATCTGGCACAAGAGTTCAAGTTTTTTATGGTTATCGATACTAAATACTGGTTGTAAAGAAAATGTATCATGGATTTTCTTAAAACCATAGTTTTCAAATAAATTTTCATAATAAGGATAATTATATGATGTAAAGATAGTCGGATCATCATCAAAACCTTTGATTAAGATACCTCTTCGATTATCCGGGTCATACGGTGTAAAACTACCTTCCGTATATAACACGTCTTGTTTTATCATATCTTGTTCCATATAGATAAAAAGTTCATTGAAAACTTCTTGATTATCAAAACAATCAAGATAAGAAAAATAACAAACTTTTTTATTGAGTTTGGAATTAAATTCAAAAGTATAGAGCAATCTTCCTAATATTTTCCCATCTACTTGAGAAAGTATCGCTTTATATTTTTTATCTACTAAAACCTGTTTTTTAAGTTCTCGATAAAAAATATAAAAAAGAGGATATACATAATGTGAATCATCCTTATATAAACCCTTTATAAAATAGACAAATTTCTTTAATTCTTTCAGCTTATTAACTTCAATAATCATAATTTTTCACCTAGATAATCTTATTTTATCAAATTTCTTCTAAACAAACAACTAAACAAGAAAAAAAGCACTATTATGTAGTGCTTTACATTAAAATCTTTTTAATGATTTCCGGTTATTTTACCATCTTTAAACAAATTGTCTTTTAATTCTTTGTCTAACACTGGTAGTTTTCTTCTCAACCATTCCAGTGCCATCGCCGCATGTTCAACTTCTTCATCACGATTGTGTAATAAAATTTTCTTTAATTCTTCATCTTTTGTGACATCAGCTCTTTGATTGTACCAATCAACAGCTTCAAATTCCTCAATTAAAGACTTGATGGCTCTAGTGATTTCTCTTACTTCATCACTTAATAATTCGTATGGTTCATGATATTGATTCATAGTAT
>DIGC01000116.1:6911-7484 GCA_002419445.1 Caryophanales bacterium UBA5732 | reverse complement strand
AAGTAATTGCCTTTTTGTTCATAGGTTCTTTTCTTGGAAGCGGGATTCAATGCTCGAGAGTATACAAGTAGTTCTAGGATCTCGTTCAAGGGGTATTTAATACTTGTCTTAGTTTGATAGTTTGTGATAAACTCTGAAATACGAAGTTCGTTGTAAATTGCTTCTAAAAAGACATAACCATAGTTAAGAGGAACTTGGTCTCCATCATGTTCCTCTCCAAGGTGAAGAAAGAACATTTCGTGTTTCCCTTGCTCCCCTTTTGCCGTCTCAGCGGCCGCCCAAGCTCTGGTTTCTTCGAGAAAGTTCGGATTCTCTTTTTCAAGTTCGCTTAGCTTTCCGTAAGCGTGAAGCGTTCGATGTTTCACTATGTTATTTAAATCACGATAGCCTTCGACCAGATACACAAGATAATCATTTTGACTTGGCATTTTAATTTTCTTGACAAACACGGATATCACCCCTATGATTATTATACAACATAGTACAACATAATACAACATAAATTTGAATCTTTTTTTATCAGAAAACTGTTTTGCAGTTCTCTCTATAAAAAAAACAACAAATTCGCTATCC
>DIGC01000116.1:0-6859 GCA_002419445.1 Caryophanales bacterium UBA5732 | reverse complement strand
TCAAACTAAACTGCAAAAGTCAGGTGATGCAACCAGGATCTAACAGACAATAATCACTAATTATTAAATACAGTTCACTTCAAAATGAACTGTATTTTTTTTGGATTTAATGATATAATCTTAAAGACAAACTGGAGGAGTAATTTAATGAAAAAAATTATGGTTTTTATTACTATTTTGTCTTTAGTATTAGGTCTGGTTTCTTGCGATTTCTTACTAAACCTAAATAATAGTACTGAAGAACAAACGTCTTCGACAAGCGCAATAAGCGAAACTAGCAGTTCAACTACAAATGATTATACTAGCAGTGATACTTTAATTAGTACAACGATAGATTCATTACCGACAACCTATACTACAACAAATTCTACTACTGATTTTGAAACAACTGTTTCTAGCACCACTACTCAAGCTATAGAGACAACACAAACAACTACTACTAATATTACAACTACCATTACCTATTCGGAACCGATTATTCCAACTGGGTACAGCCTTTTACAAGATGAATTAGAAGAAGTTGGCATACCAGCAAGTGGAGACGTTAAGGTATTGGTTTTCGTAGTTGATTTTCCTGATAATTTAATTACTAACCCTACTTCTGTTTTAAGTGATGTTAATATTGGCTTTAACGGATTATCAGACGATTTGCCTTATGAATCGTTAAATAGTTATTATCGACTAAGTTCTTTTAACAAATTGAATTTAACAGCGGATATATTTGGTGTTTATACTGCAGAAAATGATGCTTCTTTTTACGAGGAAGCTAATGATTTATTCTATGCGACCGATTCATTAACCGGAGAATACTTATATGATGACGCACCTCATCCAGATAGCGACGTAATTTATGAGTTATTGGTTTATTATAATGATTTGATTGATTATAAAGATTATGACAGTAATGACGATGGATATATTGATGGAATTTATGTTTTATATAATCATGAAATAAGCTATGAGAGCGGTTCTGATTTATGGTGGGCATATCAATATTATTATTGGTACGAAGATTCTTTTGATACTGTTTCACCGAATTATTATGTATGGGCGGGAATCGATTTTCTTTATGAAGGCGGAGAAAGCGTCAATGCCAGAACTATAATTCATGAAACCGGCCACATGCTAGGTCTTGATGACTATTATGATTATTACCCTGATGATTTATATAATAGCGGTGGACTAGGTACTTTTATGATGGATTACACCATCGGTGATCATGATGTTTTTTCTAAAATACTATTAGGCTGGGTTACACCAATCGTCATTGAAGAGACAATGGTGATTGATTTAAATAAACATTTACAAAATGGTGATGTTTTATTAATTATCGATCAATGGAATAATACAATTTTTGATGAGTATTTCTTGGTTACATATTACAGCCCCGAAGGGCTGAATGAACTGGATCAATATTATATTTTTACCATTCCCGGAGTCATCATCCTTCATATTAGCGCTCAAATCGATAATGGTTACAATTTGGACTCATATTACTATTCAATCTTTAACAATAACAATACTGACTCAGAACACAAATTGATTAAAATTATCGAAGCCGATATGAGCGGCGATATAGATAAGTACGCAATTGTGGAAAACAGCGATCTTTTTTTAGCGGGAGACGGATTGGGAAGCAATGTTTTTTCTGATTATCGTTGGTACGACGGCAGTTTGATTAATCTAGATATAAATATAATTAATATTGATGAGACAAGAGCGAGAATTGAAATTATTTTTTATTAAAAAAAGCAGGTTAGTTTTTAAATAACTAATCTGCTTTATTTTTTTTAATCGGGAAAAATAATTGTTCTTTTCCGTCGGTTGAATTTGCAAGATATGGAAAAGCCGGCATATGTTGATGAACGTCATGAAGTTTACAATAATCTTCGATTTCTTTATTAAAATGGTTTTGTAAATCTTTATTTTCAAAAAGAATTTCTTGGTAGAATTGCTTTTCTACTTTTAAAGTAATGTAGTGACCAGCTTCAACCGCAAGAACTTGGATTTCGGTTTTATCGAAGTCTTCAACATTTTCTAAGGCATCAGTATAAAGAAAGACGATTTTACTATTCATGGTGATGATTTCTGCGTGATATAATCTCGCGTCGGCAATTTGTTTATTTCCTAAGAATAGATAATTTTCGATCCTCTGGTAAGCATCACGATAGTTAGAAGCGATTGTATAGGCTAATTTCATTTTTGGCAATTCAATTTGCTGAATGAAAAGGTTCATATAATCTTTATAAGATTTAAATTTAATAGCTTAATAAATAAGTCTAATTTAAATCTCTCTCCTTTCTATTATATAGTAATATTATACCATATTTTAGATAAAAAAAGCAGATTAGTGATGGTGGTGTTTATGGTCACTATTCGTTTCGATATCATCGCAATTAAAATCATCGCATTGATCGTCGAAAAATTCTATTTGAATTGTAGAATGTAATATTCCCATATTTTTTAAACGTTCCCGCAAATTGTTAGTAATATCGGCGGCTTCTTCAACGGTAACTTTATGAGATAATCTGGCATGCATAGTCACTATCGGAATATTACCTTCTATTGACCAAAGATGAATGTGATGAATATTTCTAACATGTTCTTCAGAAGATAGTTCTTGTTGAATTTTATCGACAGAAAATCCTTTAGGGACTTTTTCCAGAAAAACCTCAAGGATCACTTTCAGGTTTTTAATTACATGATAAATTATAAACATGCTGAAGAGTAAGGACAATAATGCATCGAGAATTTTGATATCAAAAAAGTTCATAAGCAGAGCACCAATTAAAAGAATAACCCAACCAAAAACGTCTTCTAGAAGATGGAGCGATATTACTCTTTCATTAGCGCTTTTTCCTTTAGAAGCGTTATATGCAGCTAAACCGTTAATAACCACTCCGACAATTGCGAAATAAATCATTAACTCTGCATCAATTACTTCAGGATTTATTAATCTTTTCATCGTTTCTATAATAACTACGGTAGAACCGATTATAAGAATTATTGAAGTCAATAATCCTCCCAGTAGAGAAAATCGGTAGTACCCAAAGGTATATTTATAATCTCTAGCTTGTTTAGATTTTTTTTCTAGATAGATAGCAACTGCCATAGAAATCGAATCACCAGCGTCATGTACAGCATCAGATAATAAAGCTATGGAATTCGTAAGCAATCCGCCAATAAATTCAAAAATAGTGAATAAAAAATTTAAGATAAAAGAAATCAACATTCTTTTTTCTGATTTCATCTTACTTCTACCTCCACAATTGTTTCGTTATAATTTTCTACAGCTGCGATGATAATGAAGAAGATAATCATAAATTGTGGCATGTAATAGACATTATCAACCATTCCGTGAATATTCGCACCAAGAAGAGCGATTAATAAAATCGATTTTTCAACAGTCCATTTGTTAATAAACATTTTGACTATTTCCACTATTTGCCAAATGACGGAAGCAAGTCCGACTAAACCTAAAGTCGCGATTGTATGGATAAAAGTATTATGGTAAAAACCAAAATATGAATCGCTAACTCTCGCAAATAAACCAGCGCCAAAGATTGGATGAGATTTAAACTTTTCCCAAGCTTGTCCCCATAGATCAAAACGGCCATTATCGACAAAGAAACCGTCTGATAGTCTGTGCCAAACCGCTGCAAAGTACTCTCTAGCAAGGATAATAGTTATAATAACAACGACAACGCCAATAACGACGTTCACTGCCATGGAAAATTTATGATCATAACCATGGAACAGATAATATATTAAAAGCACAAAAGTAATAATGAAAGCAAATATACCGCCACGTGATAATGTATAAAAAAGCATAATAATTTCAAAAGCCGCTACCAGAATCCAAAAAATGTGTAGTTTATATTTTTTAATGAAATAGAATGTCGCTGAGATAAAAATAATTAAATACGTCGCAACAAAATTTGATATTCCCCATCCTAAATCAAGATTCTTAGTTTCAAGAGCTAAAACTACGTCATCAACTCGTAAGTAAAAAATCAAAACTTGAAAGGAAACCAGGATACCCGATATTACGAACAATCTTATTATAAATTGTAAATTATCTCCCTTGGCACTACCTTTGAAGAAAAAATAAATCAGTAGATAGAACAACCCAATAAGGCAATAAAACATGTAATTAATATCAATAAATTCAGCATTTATCATCGACAAAAGCATCACACCTAAAAGCAACAACAATGGATAAAGTAATTTACCGGTAAATAATTTTGGTCTAAATCTTATGATATGAACTAAAAAGCCAATAATAAGCACTATTGGCAAAATGTACAAATATACAGGAATCAAGTCCAAAGACCACTCAGTTTGACTAACCATAAACATCATATTCATAAAGAGCGGTACAACGGTGATTCCATTCTTATTAAAGCTCAAAGTCGCTACAGCTGCAATCGCAAAAAGCGGCATTCCAATTTCTTCTAGTCCAAAAAACCAAAAAAACAATGTCATAACACTTAAAGCGATTATATATGTAAAACTTTGAAAGAAATTTTCTTTAAACATATAAGTCACCGAAACAATTATACTCTAAATGCAATACAAAATCATTTAAAAAGACTCTTTTTTTTACTTCCGGTAAATCATTCTATCATAAATAGGAGAAAATTACATTTTCTTATAAAGCTTTTTTTGCATTCTTATTATCTAAATCAAAGTCTTAGAAAATATGCCCATTGGTAATAACTGCATTCATCACTTTTTACTCTAGTGATTTTAACACTTACTTCCGCAATGCGATCATATTTGCTATTGCCAGAATTATTACCTTATACTTTTAAGCATATTTCTTCTACAATATTTTATCTAAATTGATAGAACTAATCAGTGGATTTTTTCAAAAATTGTTCAATAATCATGACTTCAAATAAAAATGATGACCTAAGTCATCAATTTTTTATTTATATTTTGACTTATCCTCTTGAATTTAGACCTTTGTTCACTCGCTATCCCTAAGTCTTTTTTCTCCAGCAATTTGTTGAAATTTGGAGATGTTTTGCGATACTTCCAGAACTCCTAAATAATTGTTTTTTTCGTCTCTAACTGCATAATAAGCAATATATAAAGTTTGGCCTTTAAAATTAATCCAGAAATCTTCAAAATCCTTTTTGTTAGCCTTAAAATCAGCAATTATACCTTCGACAATATGAACACTTTTTGGAGGATGACAATTTTTTACAAGTCTTCCAATTACAGAAGGAGTTCTCGGAAAATGTCGATTTTTGTTTTCATTATAATATATAACTACATCATCCTTATCGACAAAAGTTATATCAAAAGGTAGATGGTTTAACATCGAAATTAACTGCGAAATACTCATTTTTCCTGTATTGCTAGTGAAGTATCCAACCAAGTTCTCATTTTTATTCATTTCAAGAGGATTTAATTTTTCATTGTTGAAAACAAAGCCGATTTCTAAGCATTCATTATATATTTTGTTGAGCTTCTCATTAGGTAATAGTTGCTTCATCACTGGCAAAAGAATTAATTCTTCCTTTTGATTAATTCCAAAAATCAAATAATGATAAGTGCCTATTTGCTTTATTAATTCTTCTTCAAGTGCGTCATCAGATTCTAACAAATTGATTATTTTTTTTAATAAAGTTCTTGAATCATCATGCAGTTCCCAGAGAACTTCTAGAGGCTTACTAGACGGAAGAATTCGCTCTAGGTTAGGAAATATAATATTTTCAAATTTTTGAAACTTTAAATCGAACACCTGACATTCATTAAATACTTTAAGTAATTCTTGTTTATTGGCAGATATTACTTCTCTTTTGTAATATGGCTTAATCTTTGCCAAATGTTTTTCGATTCTTTTGCTTTCTTTAATTAGCTCCTTAAATAACAAATTATCACCTAAATTTGAATAAGGGCTTAAACCTTTATGGAAAACATTGACAAATCGATTAGCGCTTTCTTTAATTTCGGAAATAGTAAGTGTAGAATCATCACGATAAAAATCAAGATAGAAAATATCTAAGGGAGTGATTGCGAGAATCTCTTGTTCATATTCTTTATATAACTTCACTTTTTCCTCAGATGAATTTAATTCTACCAATTTTTTCATAAAATTATTGATTCTGGTAATTTTGTCTTTGTTATATTTAAATATTTCCATTTTTCACTCCTTTTTTACTAAATTTTTTTGAGATAAACCATTCGATAATATATAAAAGAAGACTGATGATTAAGATAAAAGCGATTACTAACAAAAAGTAGCCAATTCCAACTGCACGAATATTCAAAAAGAAATATGGATAATTGGAAATATAGGTATTTCCAATGTTAAAGTTTTCGCCTAAAGCAACAAAAACTAAAGTGAAAATCCAATAAAGCATAGGAAATGTAAGATTATAAAATATTTCATTAATTTTATGCTTTTCATGATTGGTAAAGAATATGAAATCAAAAAAAACTAATATTGGAGTTAAGGAGTGAACCAAAATATCAGATAATGTATTTGGGCTATATTCATCACCAGATATATAAGGTTTAAGCATTAAATTATAGACTAAACCCGTTAAAATGATGGCTACTACTGCTTGATTATTAATAAGTCTCATCAGATTGTTTTCTTTGTTACTAAAAATCATCACCAGATATACAACGGCAACTAAAACGTTAGATTGGACTGTAAAATAAGCAAATTGTTTTAAGGGGATAAGCGATCCTAGAGAATTTAATATAACCCCAACAATAGCCGAAATAATGATAATTGCTCGAAATATCGTTTTAATTAAATTATGTTTTTTCACTTAAGTTAACTCCTATATCCATGTAATATCGCTTAAAATTAAATTATAACATATTAACTCTGAAATAC
>DIGC01000108.1 GCA_002419445.1 Caryophanales bacterium UBA5732 | reverse complement strand
ATTTTTTTATTTGATAATTTAAGACAATTGTCTAATAATTTTTGGGAATTTTGTCTTATTTTTTAATTAATAATTCCAGAAAAAACGAATTATATTATCTTTTCTTTTTAATCAGTTATGATATAATGTAATAAGACTGAAAGCGTTTTATACGGAAGGAGATTTATTTATATGAATGAATATAAGGCGGATGCTTTAAAAAACGTTATTTTACTTGGCCACCTTGGAAGTGGCAAAACATCTTTATCTGAGTCCTTAGCGTTTACAACTGGGGCGATAGAAAAGAAAGGTAGCGTAGACAAGAAGACAACTGTTTCTGACTACACTCCGGAAGAACAAAGTAAACTAAGTTCTTTATCAACTGGTTTACTACCGTTAGAGTTTAAAGGTATAAAAATCAATATTTTAGATGCTCCAGGGGCTGATGAATTAATCGGCGATATTACTCACACATTAGCTGTAGCAAATGCGGCTATTTTAGTTGTTGATGCTTCAAGCGGCGTTCAAGTAGGAACAGAAAAAATGTGGTTAGAAATCAAGAAGAGAAATCTACCTGCTATTATTTTCCTGAACAAAATGGACAAGGAAAATATAAAGTTTGATGAAATTTTAGAAGAAGTAAGAACAAAATTAGGTAAACAAGCAGTACCATTCTGCTTACCGCTTGGTAAGAGCGATGAGTTTAATGGATTTGCTGACATCGTAGAATTAAAAGCAAGAATTTACAACGGAACTACTTCTGTTGATGGCGAAATTTATCCTGAAAAAATGGAAAAAGTTAAGTCTTTAAGACAAGAGTTAATTGAAACAGTTGCTGGTTCTGATGAAGTATTATTAGAGAAGTACTTTGAAGGCGAAGAACTTACGATGGATGAAATCCAGACAGGTTTGAAGAAATCAGTTTATGCTGGAGAAGCTGTTCCTGTTGTAGTTGGTTCTAGCATCAAAGATATTGGGGCATTAACTTTATTGCACATGATTCGTCAATATTTCCCTACAGTTTCAGAAAGCGCTGAAGTTGTCGGAAAGAATGATAGAGGCGAAGAAGTTAAAAGACATTATAAAGATAGTGAACCTTTCTCAGCTTTCGTTTTTAAAACTTTAATTGACCCATTTGTGGGAACTATTAATATTATGCAAATTAAATCTGGTACACTTCAAAAAGATCAAGAAATTTATATTTCTTCAAAAGAAGGTACTGATAAGGCGTCACAGGTTTTTACTCTTTTAGGAAAAACACAATTGCCTATCGAAGTTTGTCATGCGGGCGATATTTGCGCGATGGCTAAAGTTGCTGATGTTAAAACTGGTTCCACTTTATCGGATAAGAAAAATATTGTAATATATCCAGAAATCGTCTCGCCTACTCCGACGATGTATGTAGCGATTAAGCCCGAAAACAAAAAGGATGATGACAAACTTTCTAATGCTTTATCTAAACTTTTACTCGAAGATAACACCTTAGAAGTAGTTAGAAATAAAGAGACTTCACAACTCCTTATTGGTGGTCAAGGCATGATTCATCTAGGATATATTATTGACAAAATGAGAAACATGTTTAAAGTTGCTGTTAATACGGAAGATCAAAGAATCGTATATCGTGAAACTATTAAACAAACTGCATCGGCTGAAGGACGCTATATTAAACAATCTGGTGGATCCGGATATTACGGTGTAGTTGTAATGCGTTTTGAACCAAACCCTAATTCTAATTATGAATTTGCCGAAGAAGTTTTTGGCGGAGCTGTCCCTAGAGGTTATTTTCCAGCTGTTGATAAAGGTTTACAAGAAACTTTGGAGCACGGAGTTCTTGCTGGATTCCCGGTAATCGGGATTAAGGGTATTTTAACCGATGGAAAGTATCACGCCGTTGACTCAAATGAATTAGCATTTAAAATGGCTGCTTCAATAGCGTTTAAAGAAGCTTGTAAAACTGCTAAACCGACAATCTTAGAACCAATCCATAAACTTGAAATTACAATTAAAGATGAATATTTAGGCGATGTTTTGGGCGATATTAATAAGCGTAGAGGTAGAGTTTTAGGTATGGAACCAGCAATTGAAGGCTATCAAATGGTTATTGCTGAAGCTCCAGAAAGTGAAATCACTAAGTATACAATTGATCTAAAAGCTATGACACAAGGTTCAGGTACTTTCTCAAGAGGATTTATTCGTTACGAAGAAGTCCCTGGTAACCTGATAGATAAAATTGTTGAAGAACATAAAAAATACGTAGAAGAACATAAATAAATAATTAGTGGCGGTCAGTTTAGACCGCCTTTTTTATTTTAAAATTCTTGACAACAATATTTAAGAATGTTAAAGTATTATGTGTGATAGAGTAATTTAGAAAAGGTGACATAAATGGAAAAAATCGGAATATTAATTGATAGTACAACCCATACAAGAAAAGAATTGTTACAATATGATTTTATTAAAACTGCTTATTTAAAGGTAATTATTGACCAAAAAGAATATTTAGAAAGCGAACTATCTAAAGAAGACATGGAAAAGTTCGTTTCTGGCACTCATAAGATGTTAACATCTCAACCTTCGCCGCAAAACTTTATTGATTTATATAATGAGTTTAAAGTTGAAGGTTATACTCATGTTTTAGTTGTAGTTTTGTCAGAACAAATTAGCGGAACTTTCCAATCGGCTTTAATTGCCAAAACCATGGTGGAAGATTTAAGAATGGAAATTAGCATCCATTCACCCAAAACAGCTTCGTTCGGTATAGCTAATGGAATACATTTAATAGCCGAAAAAGTTAAAACTGGAACTAAATTTAAAGATTTACTGGATTTTTATTACAATGTTTTTAAAGAACCTCTAGTTACCTTCACTTTAAGTGATTTAATGCACTTATTTAAGGGCGGAAGATTAAGTAAAGTGCAAGCCTTACTAGGAACGGTTTTAAGAATTAAACCAATTATCGAAATGCTTGATGGCAAGTTAGAATTAGTCAAGAAGACTAGAACTAATAATGCTTGTTACGACTTCTTTGTTGAAAAAATTAATTATTATGGAAATAAATATGAAAATTTCTATATCGATATTATCGATTTAAATGCTGAAGAGTGGTCGCAAAAATTAGAGGATTATGTAAAAGCAAATTATCCAAAAGCAACAATTCATAGAACTAATTATGTAAGTCCTGTTTTTTATGTTCATTTAGGCAATAAAGGCTTCGGAATAGCGGTTGTAGCTTATTAGTAAAACGTTGAAATTTCTAGGTAAATTCTAGAAATTTCTTTTTTATAAAAAGGGAATATATTTCTTGACAAAATACCTAGCATTTAGTAAACTAGTATATGCGAAAAAGATTTGGCGATTGTGGCGAAGGGGTTAACGCATCGGATTGTGGCTCCGACATTCGTGGGTTCGAGTCCCATCAGTCGCCCCAATAGAATAAAAACAATGGGCTATGGCCAAGTGGTTAAGGCATCGGACTTTGACTCCGAGATCGGTAGTTCAAATCTACCTAGCCCAGCCATTTTTTTAGACCCGCTAGCTCAGTAGGTAGAGCATTTGACTTTTAATCAAAGGGTCAGGCGTTCGAATCGCCTGCGGGTCACCATCTTTTTGCGGGCGTGGCGAAATTGGCAGACGCGCTAGACTTAGGATCTAGTTCTTATGAGTGCAGGTTCAAGTCCTGTCGCCCGCACCAA
>DIGC01000032.1:1233-3500 GCA_002419445.1 Caryophanales bacterium UBA5732 | reverse complement strand
TTATGAGTTCCAAAAACAATATCGACATGTTTATACTTCTTTAAGATTTTTTCGACGACAGCTTCTTCTTGCGGCATACAGCCGGCGATCGCGATTATCATGTTAGGATTTAATCGTTTATAACTTTTTAATCTTCCTAGTTCACCAAAAACTTTGTTTTCAGCGTTTTCTCTGATTGCACAAGTATTAATAACCACTAAATCACATTTTTCTAGAAGCTCAGTCGCCTCAAATCCTTGCCCTTCTAAAAGGCCTCTGATTACTTCAGTATCAGCTTCATTGGCTTGACAGCCATGAGTTTGAATCAGATATTTTTTGCCTTTACCTAAATCTTTGATATTTTTAAAGTTATCATATTCAACAGTTGAGACGGCATTGGAAGTTCTTTTTCTCGCACTATTTAAACTTGGTCTAGTAATTCTCTCCATATCGGTCTCCTTGTTATTCGAAAATGTTGATTCTTTCGATTTTTTTATTTACTAAATCTAAAAATACAGCGTTAAATTGTAACACTGAATTTTCTTCGGGTTTGACTCTTTCCGGAACACCGGAAAGAAACTTTCTAATACCTTGTTCCACGTTACCGCCGATAATTCCGTATTTAGCTCCGGTCATGCCGACGTCAGATAAATACAAAGTTCCCTTTGGTAAAACAATGTTATCAGCTGTCGGTACATGAGTATGGGTACCGATAACTGCATCGACTCGACCATCGAGATAATAAGCCATAGCGTATTTTTCACTGGTAGCTTCCGCGTGAAAATCAACGATGATGTAATCAGCGGTTATTTTCTCCAGTAACTCATCCATTTTTAAAAACGGATTATCGGTCGGATCGTTCATAAAGATTCTGCCAATCAGATTAATGACGGCGATTTTCTTATCGTTGTACTTAACTTCAACATATTCTTTCCCTGGAGTATTTTTCCCGTAATTTGCCGGTCTTGTAACATAAGGTAAATCTAAAACTTCTTTATAATCTTTCCTAGAAAACGCATGATTTCCCAGCGTAAAAACATTAACTCCTTGAGTTAAATATTCTTTATATATTTTCTCAGACAAACCATTGGTTTTTTCAATGTTTTCACCATTGACAATGATAAAGTTTGGTTTATATTGATTCTTTACTTGAGTAAAATACTTATTAAAAGCCTTTTGACCAAGTTCATTATAAACATCTCCAATAAATAAAATTCGCAAAATAATTGATCTCCTTTGATAAATTTAAGCCTTCCTAAAGGTCTAGGAAGGCTTATTAAAGTCTATTTGGCAATATCTTGTGCTCTAGTTTCACGGATAACCGTTACTTTAATCGTTCCTGGGTAGCTTAGTTTCTCTTCAATTTGAGTTTTGATATCTCTAGCAACTACATGGGCGCGTTCGTCGTCAACCTCATTAGGTCTAACGATAACACGGACTTCACGACCTGCTTGAATAGCAAATGCGGATTCAACACCCGGCACTTGAGAAGAAATTTCTTCTAACTGCGTCAAACGGTTGATGTAGTTTTCTAATGACTCCGATCTAGCTCCCGGTCTAGCTGCTGATAAAGCATCAGCGGCAGCGACGATAACCCCAATTACGGTGGTTGCTTCTTGATCACCATGGTGGGAAGATATAGCATCTATTACTGCTTCTGGCTCATGATATTTCTTAGCTAATTGAATACCGATATCAACATGTGAACCTTCAATTTCATGATCCACAGATTTACCGATGTCATGCAATAATCCTGCACGTTTAGCTAACATCTCATTTTCGCCTAATTCAACTGCCATTTTACCTGCTAAAAATGCAGTTTCAATGGAGTGTTTAAGTGCGTTTTGTCCATAAGATGATCTAAAGTGCATCCGTCCGATAAGTTTCGTCAAATCCGGATGTACTCTACCAATACCAGTTTCAAAGACAGCTTCATCACCCTTATCACGGATGAATTGATCAACTTCAACTCTGGTCTTATCAACGATTTCTTCAATTCTCGCTGGATGGATTCGACCATCAGCGATTAATGTTTCTAGTGAACGTTTAGCGATTTCTCTTCTTATCGGATCAAATCCGGAAAGAACGACTGCTTCTGGTGTATCATCAATAATTAAATCAACGCCAGTCAAGGCTTCAAGAGTACGAATGTTACGACCTTCACGACCGATAATTCGACCTTTCATTTCATCATTTGGTAAGGCGACTACACTGACAGTTGTTTCGGCAGTGACGTCTTGCGCAAGTTTTTGGATTGCTCCAGTAATAATTTCTCTTGCTTTCTTTTG
>DIGC01000032.1:0-1050 GCA_002419445.1 Caryophanales bacterium UBA5732 | reverse complement strand
GATCTAAATTTAGTTCACGTTTATCTAAATTAGAAGAACGTCTTTCTAAGAGTTCTTCTCTTTGATGAAGTTTATTTTCAAGAACAGCGACATTGGCCTTCTTTTCTTTTAAAACTTTATCATTTTCTAAATTTAAATTATAAATCTCTTGCTTAGCTTCTAAAAGTTTTTCTTTTTTGATTCTTTCCGCTTGTGCTAATGCTTTGTCAATAATACTTTGAGACTTATTTTTAGCAGTTTGGAACCCTTTTTCCACAACTGCCACTCGAATAATAAATCCCACTAATGAACCAACAAGTATCCCTAAAAAACTGGAAATAATAATAATCCATATGTCTTGCATTATTTTATCTCCTTCTCTGATTCAATTTTTATATATCAAGTTATTTTATTCACAAAAAATATATTTGATTTGTAAATATTATAACTTAAAAACGCTTTCTAGTCAAAAGATATTTCTTATTTATAAAATAAATTTTAGTAAAAAAAAAAGAAAACTAATTAGTTCTCTTTCTTATTTTGCATATTAGCCTTAACAGCATTATATATTTCTTCGTAGATTTCCGGATTATCTTCAAGATATTTTTTTACATTTTCTCGACCTTGTCCGACTTTAGAATCTTTATAAGCGTACCAAGCACCGCTTTTTTTCAAGATATCCATCTCGCTCGCTATATCAACTATTTCGCCAGTTTTTGAGATTCCCTTACCGAAAATAATATCTAGTTCACAGGTTTTAAATGGAGCGGCTACTTTATTTTTCACTACTTTGACTTTGGCGATATTACCAACAATATCAGTGCCTTCTTTGATTTGATCCCCTCTACGGATTTCAAGTCTGACAGTCGCATAGAACTTTAAAGCTCTACCGCCAGGAGTCGTTTCCGGGTTACCGAACATAACCCCAACTTTTTCTCTAATTTGATTGATGAAAATAGCGATACATTTACTTTTAGATAGCGCCCCGGAGAGTTTACGCATTGCTTGACTCATCAGTCTAGCTTGTAACCCAACATGGCTATCGCCCATTTCGCCTCTAATTTCCGCTTC
>DIGC01000054.1:4093-4835 GCA_002419445.1 Caryophanales bacterium UBA5732 | reverse complement strand
TACGCTTTCTATACATTATTTTAAAAAAGTGAGGTAATAAAAACCTCACTTATTCTTCGTTTTCAATCACATTAATTTTAAGTAAAACCGACTTGATTCTTCGCTTTGTGACAGCGAGAATCTTAAAAACCAAGACAGCTTTATCTTCGTTAATTAATTCACTTAATTCATCATATTCTTGATTATATCTAACTTCATATTCAACTTCTTCATCGACTTCAGGTATATCTTGAAACATCTCAAATAACCAACCGCCGACACTCGTTGAATCAGAAACTGGAGGTTTACCAAGATTCAAATCTTCGAATAAGTCTTCGATATCATAATCGGCATTGACAATATACGTAAAATCATCTTTTTTAACGACAGTTTCATTAATATCGTCGTGCTCGTCATAAATCTCGCCAACTAGTTCTTCTAAAGCATCTTCCATGGTGACGATACCGTCAACACCGCCGTATTCATCCACAACAATGGCTAAATGTTGATTTTGTGTTTGCAACAACTCAATTAGCGCGTCGATTTTAGTCGATGCCGGAATAAAGAGCGGTTGACGCATCATTCTTCTTAAATTAATATTTTGTTCTTTAATAAGTTTAGTGTAATAATCACGTTCTGAAAGAATACCAATGATATTATCAGTATTAGTATCATAAACAGGTAAACGCGAAAATTTATACTTAAAGAAAGTTTCGGTAATCGTTTTAACGTCATCATTGACTTCAATTGCAATCATATCAAC
>DIGC01000054.1:1093-3896 GCA_002419445.1 Caryophanales bacterium UBA5732 | reverse complement strand
AGATTCCCATAAAGCAATCTTTTCCGCATTGTGCTTAGCAGCACTTTTTGGTAAGATTTCACCAAAAATAAGAATTATGATAGTCATAACTCCGGTATTCATCAAACTGATAATAGTATCAGCTGTTTCTGGGTCTTCAATATTACTAAATAAGCCCTTAAATAAAATCACACTCACGGTAGCTAAAGCAATATTAGCAAGGTTATTCCCAACTAAAAGTGTGGTCAGTGTTTTATCGTAATTTTCAACAATCCACAAGGCCTTCTTTGATCCTGTTTTTTTTAATTCAACTAAAGTCTTCATCCTCAATCTACCGATTGAAGAATAAGCAGTTTCAGTCATTGAAAAGAATGCCGATAACAGCAACAATCCTATCATTAATACCAATAAGGACGGACTAAAGCTTACGGCCCCAAACAACAGCCACGACTGACTAACTTCCAAAAAAAATCACTCCCTTAATTATTTAGCTCTGGTATCATACTTACCAGTAGCTGTAGAAACAACAATCTTTTCCCCTTCATTGATGAAAAGCGGAACTGACAATTTTAATCCTGTGTTGGTTAATGCTTCTTTAGTCGAGTTTGATGTTGTGTTTCCTTTAGCACCACCCGCTGTTTCTACTACTTCTAAAACAACTTTGTCTGGTAATTCAATACCTAAAATCTCATGCCCATAAGAAATAATTATAATTGTCATGCCTTCAACTAAATAGTACAACTCATTTTGTAATTTTGATTCATGAAGTTCGATTTGTTCATAACTTTCCATGTTCATAAAGACATGAGTTTCACCACTTTTATAAAGATATTGCATTTCCGATTTATCAATCATCGCGGTTTCAACTTTAATGCCTGCATTAAAAGTCTTATCAATAACCGCTCCACTTCTTAAATCTCTTAATTTTGATCTGACAAAAGCTCCGCCTTTACCAGGTTTTACATGCTGGAATTCGATTACTTGATATAGAGTATCTTCATAGATAATCGTAATTCCGGTCTTGAAATCATTAGTTGTAATCATTTTTTCACTCCTATAATATTATATAACAAAAGATATTATAATACAAAATTGTTTTATTGACAATAGATTTCAACTCTACTATAATATTTATGACTGAAACAAGAGGTGAAAAAATAATGGTTTTAACAGGTTTTAATATTACAGAATATCTTATTCCCATCGTCCTTGGCGTCGCTATCGGTTTAATCATCGCCTTTTGGCGTAACTCTCGCGGTTTAAAAGCTACTTACTTACTACCTGAAGATTTTCGTGCTAATATGCGTAAAGGTCAATTAATCGACATTCGAACTAAAGAAGATTTTCAAAAAGAACATATCAATGGCAGTCGTAACTTTCCAAATCGTCAAGCTCTTCAAAGTTTACATCTCTTAAGAGCTGATCAACCGATCTTTCTTTATGCGAACTCTGATACAGGCATTGTCAAAGCCTTAGGCAGAAAGTTAATGAAAAAAGGTTTTAAACCAGTCTATATTTTAACTGGCGGCTTAGATAATTGGCCGTATCCTAAAAAGTAAAGATTCTCTAACTGCATTAAATAATTAAGTTAATAAAACTATTGATAAAGCTTCAATTAAGCGTAAAAACTTGATTGGCTTTTTGTTTCTATCATAAAATTATGTTATTCTTAGTCATAAATATCTTAGTGTATTGTAATCTTCTAATACTAGGAGTAATTGATGTTTATGCCAACATGGGCAACGAGCTTTTACAAAAATCTTGTTGCCCTTATATTTTTTAAAAAGGAGAGATTATAATGGTTTATAATTCAGATTAAAAATCTATTATATAGCGATATTAATTTTCCTTTTATTTCTTTTTTGCTGTAATAACACAACTGATTCAACTACTGTTGCTACAACCACTAGAGTTAAACTGAAACAACAACAACTACTACCGAAACTCAAACCACGACAACCACAAATATAACTATCGACGTTGCGACAACTTTGGAAGTAACAACAGCCCAAGAAATTATCCTTGAAAGTATTGGAATTGATGAGAGTTCGCTTCTAGAATTTTATGATGTCAACAACTTTATTATAAATGACATGCGGATTATTCTTTTCTAGAGTGATTCAAGCCATACTTCAATCCCACTCTCGGCTGTTATGTTAAGCACTGGTGAAATTGAATCACTTAGTCAAATCGGTACCCACACATTCATCCTTAATTATCTAAATTTCACAACTCAATTTACAGTAACCATAAGAAACTTAAATGTTTATCAAGTGACTTTCAAAGATTATAATGACTACATTACTGACTTATAGTTCGTAATTAATGGTAAAAGTGCCGTTAATCCTGATACAGTAGTTGTTATTGGCAACGCTGCCTTTAGCGGTAACACCAGCTTAACCAGTGTTACACTAAGTAGTAATTTAGAAGTTATCTGGGGAAGCGGCTTTAGTAACTGTAATCATTTAACCGAAATAATCATCCCTGAAACAGTGATGTATATTAGCGGCTATGCTTTTAGTGGCTGTGGCAGCTTGATTAATATCTATATGGATGGTTACATCCCACCAATTATCTATGACACGACATTTAACTCTAGTTCTTTTAATATCTGGATCTACGGTGAAAGTTATAACGACTACACCAGCGCTGATGTCTGGGCTGATTTATATACCTTAATTCAATTAAGGGATTAAGAAATATTGATAAAAATTCTATCGTCAAAGGGGTTATACAAAAGCTGTATAACCTTTTTTTTATGCTTATATAACACAAATTACTAAATAAAAGAATTATTACAAATAAAAAAGATGTCTATTCCACA
>DIGC01000054.1:0-930 GCA_002419445.1 Caryophanales bacterium UBA5732 | reverse complement strand
TTCAACCGCATCGATAAATGAGATTTTATCTTCAAAATACGGAAATAATTCTTTATAGCCGATTGCTTGCAGGGCTTGGCCATTCACTTGGCTTTTATATAAAGCTTCAACTTCAGACAAAAGACCTAAATCAATCATTTTATGAACTCTTTCATTAATTCGTTTATACAAAATCTCACGGTCAAGTTCTAAACCGATAATTAGAATGTTTTCATAATAAGGAACTAATTTATCTTGAACATCGGAATCATTTTTTTCAAGTGCTCTTAAAACTCTTCTTCGGTTTGATAAATCGGTGTTCTTCGCTAAAAGTGGTTTTTCTCTTTTTAGAATTTCCGCTAATTCTTCAGTCTCTAAATCTTGATATATATCCGCTTTTTCGATTGTTCTTTCTTTACCCATAAATTGATAGTCATTGATGATTGAATTTAAATATAATCCGCTACCACCAACAATAATTGGCAGTTTAGAACGACTTTTAATGTCTTCAATCTTCGCTCTTACTAACTTTTGATAGATAGCTACAGAGAAATTATCACTGGGTTCTAAGATATCGATAAGATGATGAGTTATACCTTGTTTTTCAGCTTCTTTAATTTTCGCTGTGCCGATATCTAAGCCTTTGTAGAATTGCATGCTGTCGCCATTGATGATTTCCCCATCAAAGGTTTTAGCAATTTCGATGCTTAATCTGGTTTTACCGACCGCTGTTGGTCCGACAATCATGATTAAATCAAACATTTAAAGCACCCTGTTAAACCAATATTCAATCTGACGATGACTGATATCGACGATTACCGGTCTTCCATGGGGACAAGTGTAAGGTCTATCGCATTTTCTTAAGTCATTTAAAAGTTGATTAGCCTCAATATTAGAGATATAATGATTAGCTTTTAAAGAATGCTTACAAGCTAAAAGTTTTGCCAAATC
>DIGC01000107.1 GCA_002419445.1 Caryophanales bacterium UBA5732 | reverse complement strand
AACGCTATTAATATAGCGTTTTATTTAACAACTGGCGGAGTAAGAGAGATTCGAACTCTCGCGCCGGTTTCCCGACCTACACCCTTAGCAGGGGCGCCTCTTCGGCCTCTTGAGTATTACTCCAATTCAACAGTCAGCCATTTAATATTACTAGATTTCCCACTGACTGTCAAGAATTTTTTAACTAATGTAAGTTTCGGGTCTTTCCACTTCATCTTCAATATGTTTAGGTAATTCTTTTTCAACTTTGGTATCTTTTGGTTTTTCTTTGGGTGAATTAATTGTTTTTTGATATTCACGATATTTACTATAACCGCCATAACCATCAAAACTAAGATATACAGCACCACCAATAGAAATCACCAAAAAAATCCAACCTAAGGTTTTAGCTTCAAAATCACTCCATACAGCGAAAACAGCACCCAAAGTTAAAGCTATAATGTGGAAAACAAATTTAGGTACTTCGGTTTTTTCATCGAAGAAGGTTGTAGAAATAAAGAATACCAAACCTCTAACATATAAGAAAAACACTAAGAACCAACGATAAAGTCCATCCCACGGGCTTAATAAAGCGCCACTAGAATCTTTTTGTGTAAATCCAGCATAAATCATTATCGTCCCAAGGACAATGGCAATTAAAATTTCAATAAGATTGATGGTTCTAAGAACCTCTCTGTTCAGGGATTTAAGTAAAGGATATACCCTAAATACAGAAAATATTACAACAGTCATACCGGTAATTATATAAACAATGTCTTCACTAAGTACCATGAATATACCGACAGCAACTAAAATAGCTGCCAAAACAAACTTTAACGCCCATCCGTATCCATATTTTGGTTTTTTCATTTTAAGACCTCCTTTAAAATGTTTTATATCACTATTATATTACTTATTCTAATTATTTATCAATAAGGTATTATTAATTAACGAAAGTAGGTGTTACTTTTGGATTAACCATTGTTAATTGAAGTCTTTTTCTCTCGATATCGACACTGACGACCCAGACCTTAACGATATCGCCAACACTAACAATATCTAACGGGTGTTTAACATATGATTTACTGAGTTTTGATATATGAACTAATCCAGCCTCTTTAATACCGACATCGATAAAAGCGCCAAAATCGACGACGTTCCTAACCGTCCCTTGTAATTCCATATCTACCTTTAAGTCTTCTAAACTTAAAAGTTCACTCTTCAAAAGTGGTTGTGGAAAATCATCTCTAATATCTCTCGTAGGCGAGACAAAAGCATCCAAAATGTCTTCAATTAAGATTAAATTTTGATCAAAGTGTTTTGCTAAATCTTTTTTATTTAAGTTATTAACAATTAATTTGCATTTTTCAGTACCAATCTCTTCGGCACTTAGACTTAAATATTTAAGTATTTGATAAGCCAAGTTATAACTTTCGGGATGAATCGGCGTTTTATCTAATGGATCTAGTGAATTAAATATTCTCAAAAACCCTATTGCTTGTTCGAATGTTTTAGCACCAAGATTTGGAACGTCCATTAATTCTTTTCTGCTTTTAAATGGTCCGTAAGTTTCTCGTTTATCAACAATATTTCTCGCCACTTTAGCAGATAAACCAGAAACGTATTGCAACAAGGATGATGAAGCGGTATTAACATTGACGCCAATTCTATTAACCGCAGTTGTAACGACGAAGTCTAATGAATCAGATAATTTTGATTGAGTAACGTCATGTTGATACTGGCCAACGCCAATGGATTTAGGATCAATCTTCACTAATTCGCTTAGGGGGTCTTGCATTCTTCTAGCAATAGAAACCGCCGACCTTTCTTCAACTTGAAAGTCGGGAAATTCTTCTCTAGCTAAATCCGATGCGGAATAAACTGAAGCTCCAGCTTCATTGACTATAACATATTTAACCGGTCTATCGATTTCTTTAAGGATTGAAACTATAAAACTTTCAGTCTCTCTTGAAGCAGTGCCATTACCGATTGCGACAATGTCAATTTTATATTTACTAATAATACCTTTAGTTACATGTTTAGCCTCTTCAAGTTGTCTAGGGTTAATGTTTTGGCCTTTATATGCTTCATGAGGGTAGATAACACCCTTGTCTATAAATTTACCATAACGATCAACTACCGCTAGTTTGCATCCGGTTCTAAAAGCTGGGTCAACCCCTAAAACTATCTGACCTTTTAAAGGTGGTTGCAATAACAAAGAACGTAAATTTTCGGAAAAAATATGAATCGCTTGATTTTCGGCTCTCTCAGTAAAATCAGTTCTTATCTCACGGAATATGGATCCACTGATTAATCTTTTATAAGCATCAATATATGCATCTTCTATCAAAACGTTTACTTTAGATTTATGATCTTGAATAACTTTCTTATTCAAATAATCAAAAATACTATCCGTATCTATATCAATTTTAACAGTTACGACTTTTTCGTTTTCAGCTCTATTTATAGCTAGAATTCTATACAATTTAATCGTGGATAAAGCTTCTTCAAAATCATAGTAATTTTGATAAGTTTTATTTGAATCTTCAGCATCCTTTTTAATCTTCGTTACAATTCTACCATTTTTATTAGTATAATCTCTTATCCACTTTCTGTAATCTGCGTTATCAGAGACCATTTCAGCAATAATATACTTAGCACCCTGTAGAGCATCTTCAACAGTTTTGACTTCATCTGTTAAATATGGAATGGCTAAACTGTCTACATCTTCAACATCAGGGAATAATAAAATTTCCTTAGCTAAAGGTTCTAATCCTAATTTAATTGCTTCCGTTGCTTTTGTTTTTTTCTTTTCCTTAAACGGACGATAAATATCTTCCAAATCAACTAATTTATCACAAGCGTTGATGTCTTTTACTAGTTCTTCCGTCAGCAATCCTTTTTCATCAATCAAACGAGTAATGTCGTCTTTTCTTTCTTGTAACGACTTTCCGTATTCGTATTCTTTTTGAATCGCTCTAATTTGTTCCTCATCCAAAGAATCGGTTTTTTCTTTTCTGTATCGAGCAATAAAAGGAACTGTGTTCCCTTCACCAAGTAATTCCAAAACGGTTTCGACTTGTTTTGTGCTAATTCCTTGAGTTTTAGCAACTTTTTTTATTAATTCTTCGTTAATATATTCCATTTTGATCTCCTTTTACACATATTAATATTTTATCACAAATCTTAAAAAATTGCGAAAAAAAAGGAGCTATAAAATATAGCTACCTACAATATTAATCTAAGAATGGTGCGTATGTATTTTGTTCGATTAAAGTTAACGTTTCAACGACAGCAGTTGAGCCAACAAACAATTCTTCAAAATCCCCATCATTGACAGTGATAAGCATAGGAGTAGAGACTGTTCTTTCGATTATCTCTTGAAAATCAACTTTTGCAGCGTCTATGTCTTCGTCAGTCATGCTACTAATGTTCATTAAGAAAAACTTATCATCTTCAAATTTATTAGCAATCTTTAACAAATCGTTTTTGATTGTTACACAACCTTCACAAGTGTCTGAATAAACATAGATGACATAATCCGATAATTCTACTCCATCAGCGTCCTTCATCGCAAAAGCATCTTCATATTTTGTGATAGTATCGTAATTGCTATAATCTCTCCATTTTGTAATTGAATCATAGATAAAAGCTACCAATACGACTAAAATAACCGCTACAATAACCGCAACGATTGTTTTTAGAAGTAACATCTCTGTATTTTGTTTTTTAAATCCTTTTTTATAAGTTGCCATTTCTTCACCTCAGTATTATAATTTTAACTAATTTTGCACTATTTTGCAACAACTATTTTTCATTAAGTATCTAATCTAGAGATTCTACAATTGCAAAACCAATACTATAATCTTTTTCATGAGATAAAGATATAGAAACTTTCAGGTTTGTAAAGTTAGGTTTGATTAATTGTGGTCTGTTTAAATCGTCATTCAAAATAATGATATCTCTCATGTATACTTCTTTATCAGCTTGAGAAAAAGCTTTAATAATCGCCTCTTTACAAGCAAATCTCCCTGATAAATATTCCGTTTTTCTTGCGTCTAATTTTAAATTATTGTAAAATTCAAACTCTAACTCATTTAAAATTCTTTGCGATAATTCGACATTGATTCGATTGTTTTGACAAATGTCGACGCCGATACCTAAAATCATTTTATTTCCTCTTCAATTGTTATTTTATTGGCTAAATCTTTAATAGCTCTAAAACGATGGTTTAAAGCTGATTTAGAAATTTGCTCATCAAAATGGTCCATTGAAGCATAGGAAAGTTCTAGTAAACTAGCTTCTGGGTATGTCTTCCTTAAAAAGATTGCTTCTTTAATGCTTTGTGGTAAATTAGCTTGTGATTTAGTTTCAATTGTTTCGATATATTCTAATTGTTTATTTGCAGCATCCATAGCTTTTTTTTCGTTAGCCAAATCACAATTTATAACTCGATTAATTGAATTTCTAAAATCACGCTTGATACGAGAATCTTCAAAATCAAATAAAGAATTACTAGCGCCAATCACTCTAAGAAAATCTGCGATTTTTTCCGCTTCTTTAATATAAGTAATGTAACCTCGTTTATTTTCCGAAACTTTTGCATTGAGTCCAAACTCACTGCTTAACTCCTTTAAAACATTTGCTTGAATCTCAGAAAAAGACTGCATTTCCAAATGATAAGCACTTGTCTCTGGAGAATTTATTGACCCGGAAGCTAAAAACGCGCCTCTAAGATAAGCTTTCTTACAACACTCTTTAGCAATCAATCCTTTGTCAACATCCTTAAAGAATAATGCATCTTCGTTAATTAATGATAAATCGGTAATCAAAAATTCGACTTTGTCTTTAATTTTTATAATAAATAAATCATGTTTTTTTAATTTGTTAACTTGCTTCTTTATAAGAACTAGTTCAGAATTATATAATTCTTTTGTCAAAGACATAAATCTTCTGACAACAGCGTTATTTGTCGTTTGAAACACTAAACTAATCCCATCAGAGTTCTTTTCTATTGAACCGTTGATATGTAATAAAGCAGATAGCTCAGCTTTATTACAACAATTTAGATGTTTTAAACTCTGCAGCTCTGTCTTAATTTGTTGGGAAAAAGACATTTAAATCACTCCTATTTTTTAAAACCAAGGTCTCTCAGCTGTTGAATAATCCATACCTTTTCTTTTAATTCTAATGAATACAGATAACCCAATTCCCGCTAAAATCATAAGGGTTGAGGTAACTGATGCTGATTTAAGTGTCGAACCAAATATTTCAAATACTAAAGGATCTGTTCTCATGCTTTCAATAAATATTCTAACAGCGCCGTACCAAATCAAGTAGAACGACAACAACTCGCCAAAATGAATTTTCTTAAATCTTCTAAGCACTAACATTATAATAAAACCAAGAATATTTAAAGTAGATTCGTAAAAGAAGGTCGGGTGATAATACCCAGTGAAAGGTTCTACTGCAATTGAATGTAACCCTCTGGCAATATACATGTTATTAACAATAAATTCTGGAATATTCAGAGTATAGCGCAAATAATTGAATTGCTCTTGAACTGACAAATTCATAACATTGCCAACCGCTCCGCCTACAACCCCGCCATGAGCTTCTTGATTAAAGAAGTTTCCCCATCTACCGAAAGCTTGTGCAATAATAAATCCGACCGCTACTATATCCAAAATTTTAAAAATATCAATTTTACGTTTTCTAGTATAGAAATAAGCGCATATAACCGCTACAACAAAAGCTCCGTGAATAGCTAGTCCCGATAAACCAAAGGAAGAAAAGTCTAAAGTACCGCTAGAAAAACCAAGAATTCTAAGTAACGAAGGAAAGAACCCTCCGCCAATAAATTGATCCAACTCGAAAACTACATACCATAGTCTAGCTCCTAAGATTGCAATTGGAACAATCCATAAGAAACCATCAATTAAATCATCTTTCTTTAAACCAATTCTTTTTGTT
This sequence comes from Caryophanales bacterium UBA5732, assembly GCA_002419445.1. Classification (GTDB taxonomy): domain Bacteria; phylum Bacillota_I; class Bacilli_A; order Izemoplasmatales; family Hujiaoplasmataceae; genus UBA2289. The sequence goes on along the minus strand of DIGC01000107.1, from coordinate 160 downwards.
TCTCTAAGTCCAATTCCTAAGGCAACAAAAATGCCTGTCATGATAAAGAAAGAATAGAAATATATTGATCTTCCAAAAACAGTAACTACCCGGTTGTCCAAAGTATAAACAGGTTCGATAACGGTATTTTCAGAAATATCTGCATATTCACTTGGCCATA
>DIGC01000119.1:7571-15435 GCA_002419445.1 Caryophanales bacterium UBA5732 | reverse complement strand
CCAGCAGTTATTAAATGTGTTATAATATAAACAATGACATTTTCAGGAGAATTTATATGAAAATTAAAGACGTGATAATTATCGATGAACATACTTTAAAACTTAATCAAGATGCCTATAAGGGTGACGAAATTGATCTTTTAGAAATTAATAACGTTGACCTATCAATTATTAATCAAAAAATAAACGAACATAAAGACGCTGAATACAATAGAAGGTTTGATTCTTTAAAAAGAGAATGGGAATTAACTAAACAAAACGCTATTAATGAGGCTTTGAGGCTACTCAACGAAGAGAACATCAAATTAAAGCGTGATTTAGAATTAGTCAAAGAGTCTACTAGGAAAGATATTGAATCTAAGTATAATCTTGATATTGAAAGGCTTAATAATAAGATTAATTCTTTAAACAAAGATTTAGATAACTTAAACCATTTAAAAACTAATGAAATCACTTTAGCTGTAAAGTCTAAAGAAGCTGAAATTAAAGATCAAATCTATGACTTAACTACTAAGTTAAATAACCTTGAATCTGAGAAGAAACAACTTCAAGAAAACTTGAAACTAGAAAGACAACTAGCTCTTAAGAATCAAGAAGATCAGTTCCAACAAGAAATTAAAACTTTAGAAGAACAACTCAACAATTTAAAACATGAAAAATCATCGATTAATATTAAAAAGATGGGTGAAGAATTAGAAAAATGGGTTGATCAAGAATATCAAAACTATGCTTTAAATGGTTTTGAAAACAGTGCCTGGTATAAAGATAATTTAGTAGTTAAAAATACTAAAGCTGACTTCATTTACAAAGTATTCGCTAATGATAAGAAAAAAGATGAAGACATCTTAACTTCAATCGCAATTGAAGTCAAAAGTGAAAGTCCTGAAACGGTTAATAAAAAGAAGAATTCGGACCATTATGCAAAATTAAATGATGATCGAATAAAAAAATCATGTGAATATGCTTTATTAATATCGGAATTAGAATGGGACGTTGTCAATGACGCACCGATTAGAAAAGTAAATGATTTTGATAAGATGTATTTAGTCAGACCACAGTACTTCATGGTGTTTATTCATATCGTTACGGCATTAAGTTTGAAATATAAAGATATCTTGTTAGAACATAATATTCAATTAGAAAAGTTTAAAGATACGGACGAAATATTAAAAGAGTTTGAAGAAATGAAGTCTTCGATTCTTGATACTACGATTAGGTATATCAATACTAACATTGAAGACATTATTAAGAGTGCCACCAATATCATTACAGAAGGCAATAAAATCCTAGATTCAGCCGGTAAAGTTAAAGATACGCATTTGAACACTCTTATCAATAAGATAAGCAATTTGAAACTTACTAAAATAATTAAAAATATTGAAAACTTAGAAGAATAAAGAAAAAAGAATAAACAATCATACTGCTAACAGGTGAATGTTGCCGATTATCGAATCAATGATTTAATTGAAATCAAAAATTTTGTAAGAAAACCATATTAAAGGCCGATAAAATCGGTCTTTTTATTGCTTTTGTGTGATGTTTTTATGAGTTATTTAATGATACATATCAAAATACTTGACAATGAATAATATAATTGATAAACTACTCAATGTGATAGAGTACTATCACGAAAGGAAGTAGTAATAATATGAAAATAGCAGTTTTAACTGACTCCGGTGCGAACTTAAACCAAGAGTTTATTAAAAATAATGAAAATTTATTTGTAGTGCCTTTAATGATCGTAATTAATGGAAAAGAGTATCGTGATGGTGTTGAGATAAGCGCTTCGGAAGTATATGAACAACTTGATACGCATAAGGTCTCAACGTCTTTACCATCGACATCAGACTTAAAGAATACTCTCGATGAAATTAAGAAAAAAGGTTTTACTGATTTATTGGTAATTAACATTTCCTCTGGCCTTAGCGGAACATTTAATGCTTTTAGATTAGCTCTAGCTGAAGAAAAAGGTTTAAATATCGTTCAATTTGATACTTTGACATTAGGTGGCGGCGAAGGCTTTATCGTTGAATATGCCTTAGAACTAATAGCTAAAGGTACTAAATTAAATGATTTTGTTCCTTTGCTTAAAAAGATGAGATTTGATGATTCCATCGCTTTTTATACGATTAATACCTTGAAATACTTAAAAGCAGGCGGGAGAATCGGTAAAGTAGAAGGAACTATCGGTGATTTATTGCATATCAAACCGGTAATTACCGTTAATGAAGAAGGGGTTTATGTTACGCTTTCAAAGGCTTTTGGCCTAAAAAGATCGTTATTAAGAATGAAATCAATATTGATTGAAAAATTTGGTCAAGATAAAATCGATCTTATTGTTCATTATGGTGATAACGAAGCTGAAGCCATTGATTTAGCTGATAAATTACAAGACTCATTAAATATCAGAAACACTAATATAATTAGGCTTACTCCAGTTTTAGGTGTTCATACCGGACCGGAAATTATTGCGTACGTCGCAAGAAGAGTTTAAAAAAATAAGAAAAAAAACTTAAATGCTAGTTAAACATAAAATTTATGCTTTAACTAGCTTTTTTTGTTTTCATTTCTATTAGTGAGCATTTGCTTAGGTCTTTTTTAACAATGTCTTATTGCAATTTACGTCTAGATAAAATAAAATGAATAGGACAATGATTTGTCTTGTTGGGAGAGTGAAATTATGAAAAAAAATATTACTAGTGAACAAATCTTAAAATCCATGACTTTAAAGGAAAAAATCGGACAAATGACACAGTTGGCTCCATATTTTTTCATTAGCGATTCTGAAGCTACAGTTTATGGCGCATTAAGAAATTTAAATATCAATAAAGAGCAACTTTATACCGTGGGGAGTGTTTTAGGTATCGGCGGACCAAATGAAATGATTAAACTACAAAAGTCATATTTGGAAAACTCCACCCATAAACTACCGCTTGTTTTTATGGCCGATGTCATTCACGGTTATAAAACCATCTTTCCTGTTCCTTTAGCTGTAGCTGCTAGTTTCAATCCGGAAATTAGTAACTTGGTAGGTAAAATATCGGCTAAAGAAGCTTATTCTTCCGGTATTCATGTTGTATTTTCACCAATGTGTGATTTATCAAGAGATCCACGCTGGGGTCGGGTTGTAGAAGGCTTTGGTGAAGATGTTTATTTAGCTGGTGAAATGGCTAAAGCTATGGTTGAGGGATATAGTAATAAAGGAAAATTAGGTAAGGACGCTGTTGCTTGTTGTATCAAGCATTTTGCGGGGTACGGCGCATCTGAAGGCGGTAGGGACTATAATACGGTTGATTTATCTAGACTATCGCTTTACCGTGATTATTTACCGGCTTATAAAAAAGCCTTAGATGGTGGAGCTCACATGGTTATGACTTCTTTTAATACACTTGATGGTATTCCGGCAACTGTAAACACCTTCTTATTGCGAAAAATACTAAAAGAAACCTGGTCAAGTAACGCTCTGGTGATTTCTGATTACGACTCTTTGACTCAGGTTATTGATCATGGTTTAGTTGAAAAACAAACTCAAGCCGCTTTAAAAGGAATTCAAGCGGGGCTTGATATTGAAATGGCTTCATCCGTTTATTTGAACCATCTTGAAGAATTGGTAAATGAGGGTAAAGTCAGTGAAAAAGAAATCGATGAAATCGTTAAAAAACTGCTTGATTTTAAAGTTGAATTAGGATTGTTTGAAAATCCATTTAGTGGTGCAAATAAAGAAATTGAAGACAAGATTTGTTTAAGTGAAGAACACTTAAATTATGCCAAAGAAGCTGCGATTGAATCGGTTGTTTTGTTGGAAAATAATGGTGTTTTACCTTTAAGTAAAAAACAAACTATTGCGATAATTGGTCCATACGCAACATCAAGAAAACTGATTGGTCCTTGGTCATTGCATGGCAGGGACGATTTGCATAAAAACTTATCTGAAGTTCTTGAAGATAATATTATTTTTTCTTCTGAAAAAGAAAATTTTGGCGATTATACAGAAAAAGAACTTGAATTAATCAAGACGGCTGACATCGTCATTATGGCTTTAGGAGAAGACGCTAGTTTGAGCGGTGAAGCACATTCAAGAAGTGATATTCATTTGCCGAACAAACAAGAACAGTTTTATCAAGCCATAAGAAATGTCGTAGAAAAGGTTGTTGTGTTAATCTTTGGCGGTCGTCCTTTACTACTGAAGGAATTAAAGAACGCAGATGCTTTAATGATGTGTTGGTTCTTAGGTAGTTCTTCTTCAGAAGCGATTCATGATTTATTATACGGTTTAGAAAATCCATCCGGAAAACTCCCGATGAGTTTTCCAAGAAACATTGGACAAATTCCAGTTTATTACAATCATTTCAATACGGGAAGACCATTTGATCCAAAAAGTTCAAATATTTATTTAACACAGTATCTAGACGTTGAAAACACTCCGCTTTATCCATTTGGTTATGGATTAAGCTATGCTAATTTTGTTTACAAAGATTTACAACTATCTAGTAACATTATTTCTAGTAATGAAAAGTTAAATGTCAAAGTTAAGATTACTAATGAAAGTGACACTTTTGGTAAAGAAGTCGTTCAACTTTATATTAGGGATTATGTTGCCGAAGTTGTTAGACCAGTTATGGAACTCAAAAAATTTAAAAAGGTTGAATTTAAACCTAATGAGACTAAAACTGTTGAGTTCGATTTAGAATATTTGGACTTAGCATATTTTAACCAAGAGGGAAAGGTCTGTCTTGAAGACGGAAAAATCGCTGTTTTTGTTGGAGGTTCTAGTGATGAAACACTTAGAAAAGATTTTCAATATATATTAAAAAAATAGATAAAAAAAATAAATTGCTTTATTTGCCAGTAAGTTTTGGTCAGGTTATTTTTTAATCTATCTTGATGTGTTAGAATTAAAGTGATGAAATAAAAGGGGTGTAAATTGATGCAATATAGGACTCTCGGCAGATATGAAGACAAAGTATCGATATTAGGATTTGGTTGTATGCGACTACCAATCGTTGATAACTCGCATGATAAAATTGATGAAGTAGAAGCGATGAAACAAATCCGCTATGCGATAGATAATGGCGTTAATTATATTGACACAGCTTTTCCTTATCACGGTGGTACTAGTGAAGCATTCGTTGGCAAAGCCCTTAAAGACGGGTATCGAGAAAAAGTTTTTATTGCGACAAAATCGCCTTCATGGTTAATTGAATCAAGAAGAGACCTAGACAAATATTTAGATATTCAACTTAAGAACCTTCAGACAGAATACATTGACTTTTATCTTTTGCACGCACTAAACAAGAAGTATTGGGAAAATTACCGAAAAAATGATGTTTTTGATTTTATCGGAAAAGCATTACAAAGCGGTAAAATTAGAAATATCGGTTTTTCATTTCATGATGAATATCCTGTTTTTGAAGAAATTATCAATACCTACAACTGGGATTTTTGTCAAATTCAGCTAAACTATTTTGATGAAGAATACCAAGCTGGACTTAAAGGCTTACATCTAGCAGCTAAAAAAGGTATTGACGTAATTGTTATGGAACCATTAAGAGGCGGAAGACTGGCAAAAGCTCCGGTTGAAATTCAAGCATTGTGGGATAGTTATCCGGATCACCATAGTCCTGCAGGTTGGGCTTTAAGATATCTTTGGGATAAACCTGAGGTAAAACTTATCTTAAGTGGTATGAATAATTTAGGGCATATCAAAGATAACATCAATGAGGCTTCAATTGCAAAAGAGAAAATGCTGACAGTTGATGAAAAAGATTTAATAGAAAACGCTAAAAAAATTTACAAATCAAGAATTAAAGTCGATTGTACAAACTGCAAGTATTGTATGCCGTGTCCTCATGGCGTTAATATCCCTGCTAACTTTGCGTTTTATAACAATGCATCAATCTTTGATGACAAAGAAGATTTCATGAAACAGTATTTTAATCAACTTAAACCAGAAGAGTTAGCTGATATGTGTCAACAATGTGGTAATTGTGAACCGCTTTGTCCGCAAAATATCGAAATTATCAAAGAATTAGAAAATGTCACTATGTTTTTTAAATAGTGAGTTGGGAGAAAAATTATGAAAGTATTGAATAGTTACTTTGTTTTAAGTAATGGCGTAAAAATACCAAAAATTGGTTTCGGAACTTGGCAGATAAAACCAGGCGAAGATACTTATAATGCCGTAAGTTTAGCCTTAGCTAATGGATATCGTCATATCGATACAGCAGAAGGATATAAAAATGAAGCAAGTGTCGGTAAGGCAATCAGAGATTCCGGATTAAGAAGAGAAGAAGTTTTTATCACCTCAAAACTAGAATCTCATATTAAAACCTATGAAGGTGCACAAGCTGCTTTTAACAAGACTTTAAAAGCGCTTGGGACCGATTATTTGGATTTGTTTATCATTCACGCTCCGTGGCCATGGAGCGAAATTGGTAAGAATTGCAATAAAGGTAATGTTGAAGCGTATAAAGCAATGGAAGAATTTTACATGCTTGGTAAAATTAGAGCCATTGGCGTCAGCAATTTTGAAATCGAACATTTGGAAAACATCATCAAGAATTGCGATATTGTTCCTCATGTTAATCAAATAGGTCATTTCATCGGTATTGATCACAAAGCGGTAATTGAATATTGTGAGGAAAGAGAAATCTTTATAGTCGCTTATTCTCCGCTTGGCATTGGCTATTTATTAACTAATCCAACGATTAATGAAATGGCGGAAAAATACGAAGTAAGTGCCGCTCAAATCTGTATTAGGTACTTATTACAAAAAGGTATGGCTCCAATCCCTAAGTCAGTTCATGAAGACAGAATGATTCAAAATACGGAAGTTGACTTTGTAATTAAAGAAGAAGATATGGAAGTCTTAGACAATGTCAAGGGCGATCCAAGACGTTGGGAATAGTTTTATTTTTGAATAATAATGCAAAAAAATAAAAGATGTTTTGATTCGTTTTCGAAACATCTTTTTACTTTCAAAAATATGGGTGAATTTACGGTAATATTGTGGTAAAATAAAGATGATTGTGAGGTAATAAATAAAATGAAAAATTTAAGAAAAGAAATTGATTTACTCGATGATGAGATGCTAGAACTTTTTTTGAAGCGGATGGAAATTGTCAAAAAAATTGCCTTAGAGAAGAAAGCATTAGGACTAGAGATTTTAAATCAAGATCGGGAACAAGAAATCTTGACGAGAATGACAAATAAGGTTGATGATCAGTATCTGTCAGGTTTATATCCAAAATTCATTGTTAATATTATAGAGATATCAAGAATTTACCAAGAGTTATTAATGAAGGAGTAACAAGATGAAGTATATCGACTTAAGAAGTGATACGGTAACAAAATTGACTTTGAAGATGAAAGAAGAAATGGTTAAAGCTGAGGTTGGGGATGATGTATTCAGTGATGATCCGACCATGAATGCTTTAGAAGCGTATACGGCTAAACTATTTAACAAAGAAGCAGCTATTTTTGTGCCTTCAGGTACTTTTTCCAATCAGTTAGCGCTTTTTACGCATTGTTCACAAGGGGATGAAGTGATTGTCGATCAATTCGCTCATATCGTCCAACATGAATCGGGAGCTTCGCCAATTATCTCCGGTGTTCAACTATTTACTTTAGAAAGTGAAAAAGGGATTTGGGATTTAGAAAAACTGGAACGAATGATCAAAGTTCGGACCATCTCAACAACGAGAACTAAATTGGTTTGTATGGAAAATGCTTATGGCGGTAAAGTCATTCCTTTAGATTATATGGAAAAAGTTTTTAATATCGCTAAAAAACATAAATTAGCTGTTCATCTAGACGGTGCAAGAATATTTAACGCCGCAACGGCGTTAAATGTTGAAGTTAAAGA
>DIGC01000119.1:0-7441 GCA_002419445.1 Caryophanales bacterium UBA5732 | reverse complement strand
GCTGCTTGTGGTTTTGTGGCTATCAAAGAGATGAGTAAAAGACTTTCAATCGATCATGAGAACGCACGTTTTATGGAAGGCTTATTAAGAAAAATTCCTGGCGTTAAAATTGATGAAACGCAATTAGATATCAACATGGTTTTCTTTGATATCGATGATGATAGAAAGTATAAATTAGACAGTTATTTGTTTAAAAAAGGCGTTAAAATTCTTCCTTATGAAGGCGCATTTCGCTTTGTGACTCACTATGATGTAACTAGAGAAGAAATAATTCAAGCGATTGAATACGTAAAAGAGTATTTTGCTTAGGAAGAGTTTATGAAGCGCTTTCTTTTAAAAGAAAGTATTGGTTAAAAAAAACACATATGTTATAATTGTTTTGGTTTAATTTTAAGACGGAGGACAGTAGATGATTTTTCAAAAAATTAAGGGTGTTTTTATTGACGGAAAAAAAGACTTGTGCAAAAAAAGCCCACTCAAAGAGTACTTGAGTCCTAAGTATGTTTACATACCTTTGCTTCAAAGAACTAGCAACTTAAAAGCGGAAGTTAAAGTTGGCGATGAAGTTAAAGTAGGTCAAGTAGTAGCAACCAATGAACAACAAATGAACGTAAGGGTCCATGCAAGCGTTAGTGGTAAAGTCACTGCAATAAAAAAAGTATGGCATTCTAGCGGTAAAATGGTTGATGCAATTGAAATTGAAAATAATTTTCAAAATCAATTGACGGAATCAATCAAAAGAGAAGAAAATGTAGATAGTTTAACAAGAGAACAACTTATCAAAAAAATGGAACTAGCAGGTATCACAGGTTTAGGCGGAGCTGGGTTCCCAACACATATTAAATATAAAACTAAGGCGAAGATTGACACGGTTATCATTAATGCCGTTGAATGTGAGCCTTATTTGACTTGTGATTATCACTTTATTACAACTTATCCGGAAAAATTATTAAAAGGCGCTACTTACATGATGAAAGCAGCCGATGCAACTAAAGTAGTAATCGCATATAAGATTAATAACAAACAAATCAGAGAAGCTGTACAACCATTCTTACCTAAATTTCCGCATGTAGAATTATTCCCAGTTAAGAATGTCTATCCAGCTGGTTGGGAAAAATTCATCGTTGAACAAGTGACGAAAAAAACTTACAACGGACTTCCAGCTGAAGCCGGAGTTATCGTCAACAATTCCGCAACAGCTATCACCTTCGCTGATGCAGTGGAAATGAATATTCCTTTAATCGCTAGACCGATTTCCATTACTGGAGAAGGCATTAAAAAACCTGGTTCTTTCTATGTGCCAATAGGAACTAAAGTCAGTGAATTAGTTGAATTATGCGGTGGTTATGTTGAAGGACTTGATCCGCTTAAGTATAACTATATCGCTGGTGGACCAATGACTGGTAGAGCAATCTTTATCGATGATTTAGTTGTTAACGATACTCTTGGCGCAGTAATCGTCAAGCCGGTGATTGAAGGATTGCATCCTGAATGTCTTGGCTGCGGTAAATGTGCTGATGTCTGTCCAGCCTTTTTAACCCCAACCGAAATTAAGAAAGCATTTGAAAGAAAAGATATTAAGTTATTGAGCGATTTAAACGCGAATAAATGTGTTGAATGCGGACTTTGTTCATATATTTGTCCGTCTCATGTAGAAATAACAGAAGCAGTTGCTAAGGGAAAAGATCTCCTTAGGAAAGGAGCTAAATAATGGCTAGATTTGCTGGCGGTAAAGCCCCATTCTTAAGAGCCTCAGATGAAAAAGATTATGGCACTAAAGTAATGATGAAAGATTTCATGATTGCTTTATTACCGGTTATTCTTTTTACTTGGTATAAGAATGGAATACAAGTTTATTTGGATGGCAATATTGGTTTATTAGAAATGTTCTATCCATTAGTTTTCATCTTACTTGGTGGTTTTATATCAGTAATGATGGAAGGTATCTTTGTTTTTGTTACTAACAAAGAAGATCGTAGTTTAAAAGGAATCATGACTAAGTTATCAGTATCTTTTTCAGCTATTCCTGGTTTGATTTTAGCTTTATTATTACCGCTTTATACGCCAATTTGGGTTTTAATATTTGCAGCTTTTATCGCGACAATTATCGGTAAAATGATTTTTGGCGGATTCGGACATAATATTTTTAATCCAGCCTTATTGGGATATACTGTCGTTGGTTTCACTCTTATGGGTGTTATCAATAATGCAGGTGGTTTATTTAATGCTTCAGAAGCAATTATCGACTCTTATGCTGGAGCGACGCCTCTAGGAGCGCTTGCATCTAGCGGTCAAATTAATTATGATATTTTAGTTGCGCCTTATGGAAGTTTATGGGATTTCTTTATCGGAACTATTCCTGGAGCCCTTGGTGAAACCAGCGCTTTAGCGATTATGTTCGGTGGTCTTTATCTTGTGATTAGAAAAGTTATCAAATGGTACACTCCAGTTATCTATGTTGGGACCGTATTTGGTTTATCTTGGATTATTGGTGCTTTAAGCGGAGACGCTGGATTATGGTTCCCAGCTTATTCAGTCTTCAGCGGCGGTGTGATGTTCGCTGCTGTCTTTATGGCAACTGAACCGGTAACTACGCCGACTAATATTTTAGGAAAAGTATTCTTCGCCTTATTCTTAGGCGTGTTTACTGTCTTATTTAGATTTGTTGGTAGTTTACCTGAAGGTGTTGCTACTTCATTGATTTTTTTGAATATTTTCACATTACCAATTGATAAATTCACAGCTGTTATTAGGACGAAGAGATTTACAAAACCTGGCGGACTATATTTTGGCATATTAACTGGATTATTATTAGTATTAGCCGTTTATACTTTAGTTAAAGCGGGTAATATGTACACAGTTTATATACCTTACTTAGGGTGGGTGATATAAAATGAAAAATTTCTTTAAAAATAACTCATCGGTCTTAATTTTTAGTTTAATCTTAATTTTAGTTTTCGTTTTTGGTGGCATCTTCTCTAGATATATGACACAAGAAAAAGAAGACTTTATCGAAGATTTTAGATCTCAAGAAGAAATCAGAATTTATTATGAATCTTTGATAGAACTTGCGGGTAAAGGACAAACAGTGGAAGTGTTTGAAACAGAACAACTTACAAAAGAATACCTTTTGCCTTCATCGGAAACAGAAACCTATCAACCGGAACTTAATGAAGCTTATAAAATATTAGCAGACGAAATAGAGGTTGCGGTAGTTTATGTGATCACAACTCATGGACGTGAAGCTGGAGTTAAAGTTGCTTACGCAATTGATATTGAAACAAAAACTTTAATCGATCTTAAAGTTTTAAGCAATAACGAAACACCTAGTTTTTATAGCAATTTAGATGATGATTTCTTTAATCAACTTACAGATAAAACTTTTGACGATGTTGTTTTTACAATTGATACAGTTGCAGGAGCGACATATTCATCGAAATCATTTGATGTGGGCATGAAATATGCAAGAGAATTATTTGCTAGAGATTTCAACTTTGAGATACCTAATATTGTTTATACGATTAATTCAATAGTAAGAAACTTTGATTCTGTTACTTTCTTAACAAAGCCTTATATTGTAAATATTACATATGGCGCGGAAAATAATGTATTAGAAGCTTATTTCGATAATGAATTTAACTATGTTGAAACAATAACTGGCGTTGAACCAAATCAAACATATAAAGATTTATTTAAAAACGATTTACCGGCTACAAGTTTTATCGATTTAAAAACTTATATCACTGCATATGATGAAACAACTAGAAAAATAACTATTGAAACAAAAGGATATGCTAGTAAACCGATTACTGTGGAATTTGAATTAAATGAAGCGTTAGATAAAGTCGTCGCAATGACTATCACCACTTCACAAACTTATGACGAAGAATATAATGAAGGATATACCGGAGCACCGGTTCCAGCTGTAGAGAATGCTTATAAGGATGCTTATTTAGTTGACGGTACTTATATTGACGCTGTTTCTTCAGCAACAATAACTTCAAATGCGATGATTAGAATCTTCACTTTAGTTGATGATGTTTTAACTGCTTGGAACGGAGGAGGTAACTAATATGAATAAAGGTTTAGTCTCCGGATTAGTATTGTTAAGCCTTGGTTTATTATGTGGTATTTTACTTTCAGTGGTAAATCACTTCACCGCTCCAAAGATTAAAGAAGTTGAAGACGCAATTAAATATGAAGCTTTATCAGGATTTTATACTTTAGCGGATTATGATATCTCTGAAGTGGAAGGTACTGGCGATTTCGGTACAATCTTTATATTAAATGCTAAAGGAACAGAAGATATTCAAGCAATAGTTTATACTGTTAGAGCTCAAGGATATTCAGATAGTCAAAAAGTGGAAATGTTAATAGCGGTTAACAGCGATTTATCAGTTGAAAATTATCAGGTTGTCTCACATTCAGAAACTACAGGTTTCGGCGCTGATATTGTTGATAACGACTTTAACGTTTTGAAAATCGATGATCTATCCGGATTTGACGCTGTCGCTGGTGTTACAAAAACATCAAACGCTATTAAAGCATGTTTTACTTTAGTTAGCGAAAGAATAGCAGCTGATTTAGGAGGTGGGTTAAGTGAATAAGAAAGATAATTTTGTTAAAGGTCTTATCAAAGAAAACCCATTATTCGTTTCGCTTTTAGGAATGTGTCCTTCTTTAGCTGTAACAACATCATTAGAAAACGCAATCGGAATGACTTTGGGAGTATTTTTTGTTCTTGTATTATCTAATCTTATTATTTCTTTGATAATGAATAACAAAAAACTAGCTGAATTAGTTAAACCGGTTAGAATACCTGTTTATATCGTTGTTATCGCAACTTTAGTTACAATCGTTGAAATGGTTATGCACGCATATTTACCTTCCCTATATTTTTCACTAGGCGTGTTCATTCCATTAATCGTCGTTAACTGCATTATCTTAGGTCGCGCAGAAGCATTCGCTTCCGAAAACAAACCAGTTGATTCATTAATCGATGGTGCTGGTATGGCTTTGGGATATGGCGCAGCAATTATGTTAATTAGTATTTTTAGAGAGTTCTTAGGCAAAGGAACATTAACAATATGGGGAGATTTGCAAATAAACCTAGCTTTCATCTTTAACTTCTTAAAGATTGAACCAATTGCAATGTTTGTTCAACCAGTAGGTGCTTTCTTGACCTTTGGCTTAATCTTAGCGGCTATCACAGCAATTTCAAATAATTACCAAAATAAATTAGCGAAGGAAGTGAAAAATAATGGATAATTTATTAGTTTTAGCTTTCTCAGCATTTATATTAGAAAATATTATTCTTTCACAATTCTTGGGAATTTGTCCTTTCATTGGCGTATCGACCAAGAGAAGCAGTGCGTTGGGCATGGGGGTGGCAGTAACCTTTGTAATGCTGATATCAAGTTCAGTCACTTGGTTATTATACAAGTATGTTTTGGAAGCATTTTCTATTACCTACATGAGAACAATTGTCTTTATTTTAGTAATAGCTTCTTTAGTTCAGATGGTAGAAATTTTCTTGAAAAAAGTATCACCGACGCTTTATAAAGCTTTAGGTATCTACTTACCACTTATTACCACTAACTGTGGAGTTCTTGGGGTAGCAATTCTGAATATTTCAAAAGAATATAATTTTATCCAAATGATAGTTTATACAACTTTTATCGGCTTAGGCTTTTTATTTGTAATCTATATTTTCTCAATGTTAAGAGAAAAGTTAGATTTCTCTCCTGTCCCAAAAGCGTTTAAAGGTGCACCTATCGCTCTAGTGATAGCAGCTATCTTGGCAATTATCTTCTCTAGATTTGGAGGAATAATTTAATGCTAGATATTTTACTTCCCGCAATTGTTCTGTCAGGCTTAGGTTTTATTTTAGGGTTGTTAATCAATTTTGTCAGTAAAGTTTTTCACGTTGAAGAAGATCCTTCAATTGATGAAATTGTAGATTTATTGCCAAGGTATAACTGTGGTGCATGCGGACATCCTGGATGTAAGGAAATGGCAATTGCACTTCTAAGCAAAGAAAATAAACCCGCTGATTGTAAACCGATCAAGAAGGAACAGATACCAGTGATTCAGGAGTATCTTGATAACTATTTTAAGAACAAAAAAGAACAGGCTAACCAATAAAATATTAAATTTCAGCATCCATATTCTGGGTGCTGTTTTTTTGTCTAATATTCAAATATATCCTTATCTTCAGCGAGAAAATTTAAAGACTAACAAGAATTTATTTTGAATTTCAAAGCAAAAACTTGGATGTTCGAAAATGAAAAAAATCGCTTACACAGGTTAAATATAGGTTGTTTTATTTTATAAATTGGTATATAATCATGTTGTACGATCAAATGAAATGGAGGAGATTTAAATGAAAAAATTATTTGTTTTATTTGTTGCATTGATTACACTAGTAGTCGTAACTGGATGTAACGGCAACACAACGACTGCAGCACCAACAACTGCAGCACCAACAACTGAAGCACCAACTACCCTAGCTCCTAGAGAATTCGCAGCAGACGGAGAATTCACAGCTTATCTAGTAGGTGTTCATTCAAACGCACCAATGGTTACTACTGTAACTGTTACAATCGAAAACGATGAAATCGTTGGTTACTACATCGATGCACGTCAAGGCGTTGACACTCAAACAGCTGGTACAGAAACACCAGAAGATTTGACAGACGACACTTGGACTTATGTATGGAATGTAATGACTAAAAAAGAATTAGGCGACGATTATGGTATGGTTCAATTCGGTGGAGCAAGTGCTGAATGGTACGAACAAGCTGCTTTAATCGAAGCTTACATGTTAGCCAATGGTTATGATTCAGTTACAACTGATGAGGCAACTGTTATTGACAACGTGGCTGGCGTTACTATTTCAGACGGTGGATACACTACTTTAGCCGCTGAAGCTGTTCAATTAGCTAAAGATGGAAAGATGCAAGCAATTATTTGCTCAGCAGACGATCTATATATCGCTACTATGACAGTTGATGCAGAAGGTAACTTCTCAGACTTATTAATAGACGTTCTTCAAGGAGCACCTACTGGGGCTACATTTGCATGGAACACTCAAACTAAACAAGAATTGGGATTTGATTATGGTATGAAGGGTTCTGGAAGCTACGTATTTGTAGACGGCGCGTGGGTTGCTGGAACTGAACCATCAACATTAGAGTGGTTTGAACAAGCTCAATTAATTACTGATTACGTAGAAGCTAATGGCTGGAATGAAGATTTAGCAGCTCTTGCGGAACGCGGTGGTACAATTGATGGCACAACTTTACTAGACGACTTAGCTGGAGTTACTGTTCGTTCACAAACATATTATGACTTATTAGCAAGTTTATTTGCTAAAATGCCTGCATAAGAAAATTAATATTTTAAAAAGCTACCTGGGTTAACTTGGTAGCTTTTTTTTATT
>DIGC01000019.1 GCA_002419445.1 Caryophanales bacterium UBA5732 | reverse complement strand
ATTTCCTATTAAATAAAAAAATAACGAGGTCATTGACTTCGTTATTTTCTTATTTAATTACTTATTTATTTATATAAATTTTATCGATTCGCGGTTTTGCAAGATTGGTCAGCAGTTCATAAGTAATTGTCAAAGCTCTTTTAGCCATGGGCTCCAAAAGTTTTCTTTCGCCAAATACTTCGACTTCTGCGCCTTCTTTAATTTCAACACCAGTAACATTTACCATTGTCATTCCCATGCAAATCCGACCGACAACCGGTAATTCATAACCTTTATAATAGAAATAATCGTTATTGCTTAAGATCCTCATATATCCATCCGCATAACCAATCGCGATTGTGGCGATTGTCATTTCGTCTTTTGCGACAAAAGTTCTACCGTAACTCACCGAGTCACCAGCTTCTATCTGTCTTAACGAAATCACTTTCGCAAAAACACTCATCACCGGAAGAAATTTATCTTCGGTCTTAACCGGTGGATATCCATAAAGAGCGATACCGCATCTAGCTAAATCATAATCAATATTTTTAATCGTGACTACGCCCGAACTATTCTGTAAATGGACCAGCCCATAACTAATTTTTTCACTCTTTAGCCTTTTTAATAACTCATTAAAAAGCTTTTGTTGGTAAGCAGTCAGTTCCTTATCGCTATCACTCGAAACAAAATGACTGTAAATTCCAACTATTTCGATATTCGGTAACTTACTTATCTTCTTGATTTCGTTTACGACATTATCAATTTGCGCTTCTTTATGGTATAAAATCCCCAGTCTTGACATTCCCGTATCAATAATCAGATGAACTCTGATTTTTTTGCCATAGCGATTTAACTCTTCAGCGTAATCATAAGAAAATACAGTTTGACACAAATCATGTTCTACCAAATAACTAGAGTTTAAAGGATCAGTCTTACCAAAAATAAGGATTTCTTTATTTATACCGCTGTCTCTAAGTTCTATAGCTTCTTTTAAAACTGTGACCGCGAAATAATTACACCCGTGTTTTTGTAAATATAAAGAACACATCTTCGCGCCATGACCATAAGCATCAGCTTTAACCACCGCAAAGATTTCCTTACCTTGATTAAGTTTTTTTAAAAGCTCATAATTGTAAATTAGATTATCTAAATTAACAACAGCCCTTAATCGATCAATAACCATTATTTCACCTTTGTCAAAACTTTAATACCACCCATATAAGGAACTAATACTTCAGGAACAATAACATTACCTTCAACGGTTTGAAACTGTTCTAAGATTGCAGGTAAAAGTCTAGATGTAGCTAATCCCGAACCGTTTAACGTGTGAACATAATCAACTTTTCCTTCTTCATTACGATATCTAATCATTCCTCTTCTTGCTTGAAAACTTCTAGAGTTAGAAACAGAACTTACTTCTTTATAAATCTTAATTGAAGGCAACCAAACTTCAATATCGAAAGTTCTTGCCATCGCAAAACTTACATCACCTGCCGCAAGTTTTGAAACTTGATAATGAAGTCCTAACTTCTTCATCAAAGTTTCAGCTTTAACCATCAATTCCAAGAAAGCGTCGTCGCTATCATCAGGTGTAGTGTATTGAACCATTTCCACTTTATTAAATTGATAACCTCTAATCATTCCTCGTTCTTCGGAACGATAACTTCCAGCTTCTCTTCTGTAACACGGACTATAAGAAAAATATTTTCTCGGCAAAGCCTTTAAATCTAATATCTCATTACGATGGATATTAACAAGCGCTGTTTCCGCTGTCGGCAATAAGAACTTTCTAGGACTTTCACCTTCAAGCCAAAAAACATCATCCTTAAATTTAGGAAATTGACCTGCAGTTTGTCCTGATTCATAATTCAATAGATGGGGAACTAATAAAAACTCATAACCGTCTTTTAAATGTTCATCGATAAAGAAGTTTAATAAAGCCCACTCTAATCTCGCCCCTAAGTTTGTATAGATCCATGTTCCTCTGCCACTGATCTTCGCAGCTCTTTCATAATCAATCAAACCTAATGACGTCGCAAGTTCAACGTGATCTTTGATCTCAAAATCAAATTCCGGTTGGTCTTTATTAACAGAAACAACGACATTATTTTCTTTTTCGCCAGATAACAAATCTTCATCAGGAAGATTTGGTAACTTAAGCAAAAATTCATTGATTTCATTCTCAATTTTTTCTAAAGAAACTTCATCTTGATCAACCGAATTCTTAATTTTTTCAATTTCTAAAAACAATTCCGTAGTATCTTTTTTCTCACGTTTATATTCACCGACTGATTTCGATAGTTTATTCCTTAACGCTCTAACTTCTTCAATCCGTTTAATCAGTTCATTTCTTTTTTCTCTGAGTTCAATAAATCCTTTAAAATCAACCTCAAAACCGCGTTTTAACAACGCTTTTTTTACATATTCCGGATCATGCATAATCATTTCAATATCTAACATAATAATCTCCCCTTTTATTAAAAAACGTCCTCTACTTAAATATTAGTAAAGGACGAAATAAATCTTTCCGTGGTGCCACCTTAGTTCTAGTTAAAAACTAGCACTTGAAATCCTTTGTAACGCTAGATCATAGCGGAGATAGTTAGTCTCACTCCAAGGTAGATAGAATATTAGTTTATGTCAATCTTTCACCATTAACTGACTCTCTTCTTAATAAACTTTTCAATATTCCTTATCCTCTTCATCATTTTCAAAACTTATTATAGTTAAATAATCTCTAAGTGTCAAGCAATTATCAAGAATTATTTGTTTCCAAGATTAATTTCTTAGCATTCTCTTCGTTTTCTATCGCCAAGTTTCTAACCCAGTTTTCTTTTCTATATCTAGATAAAGCAAAAACAGATTTTGGTAGTTCCAATAACTGTACAATTAAAAACAACATTATTACATCAAGATTAGTAACTCTTGCGAGTACGAAAATAATTGGCACTTGCATAACCCACATATATCCTGAATCCATCAACATCGTTGATTTAGTATCGCCACCGGCTCTTAAAGTAAAATACATCGAAACATTAAAAGAATAAACAGGAATAAAAATCGCATTTATCCTAATATTACTACCGGCAATTCTTCTCGTAGCTTCAGAAATATCATAAAGATCCAAGATAAAATAACTCAAAATAAATAAAAACGCACCAGTCACAAAAGCAAACATCACCGCAAAAGCAATAACCTTTTTAGCATTATCTTTAGCCTTTTCCAATTGATTCATTCCTAATGTGTTACCGACCATTACGGCGATACCAGTCCCAATACCCCCAAAGGTCACAAAGACTAATTGACTAATAGCATTAGTAATGTTCATCGCCGCAAGGGCACTGTCTCCTCTGGTCGAGAAAGACTGTAAAAACATGGTTTGTCCCATTGACCAAAAGAATTCATTTAATAATAAAGGAATCGCCATAATAACAATTGCCTTAAATACAAAAGCATTTATCTTAAAAATATGTTTAATCTTCGTGTTAAAGATCTTTCCTCTTTTTAACAATAACAAATACATCAAGAAGAATTCTACAAATCTTGAAGCTAAAGTCCCGTAAGCCGCACCCTTAATTCCCAACTCAGGAAAACCAAACTTACCGAAAATCAATAAATAGTTTAAAACCGTATTGGTCACAATCGCTCCAACTGTTATCCATAACAAAGGTTTAGTCGTACCGATTTCTCTAAAAGTCGTAGAGATCGCAATTGAAAACGCCCATGGCAACATGCTCCATTTAACAATATTAAGATAATCCAACCCACCGCTAATTGTAACTTCATTTTCCGTAAAAAACCCGATTAAATATCGACCGAAGATTGTAAAAACGACTAATGATAAGACCACTAATAAAAAAGCGGTAATTAATTTAAATCTAAATGTCTGTTTTAACTTCTCTTCTTCTTTTGACCCAAAGTACTGAGCGGTAAAAATCCCCGCTCCGCCCAAAGCTCCAAAGGTGATCAAAATGATGACAAAATACAGTTGATTGACAACTGAAACGGAACCGATTGCTAATTCTCCCAAATCACCAACCATTAAATTGTCAATTAACTGTAAGCTCGATGTTAAAAGTTGCTGCAAAACAATCGGTAAAGAAATCGCAAACAACCTTTTATAAAACGGCTTATCACCAATGAAACTTCTCATATAAACCTCTAATTTCGATTAAAACTAACTATTTCTTAAATATTTTCCTTAAAATGATTGAACCATGGCTATAAATTCTCGTCGTATAAGAGTCTTTGGCCTCTAGATAATATGCTTTCTTATTTACTTCATCAACAATAACGGTAATAACTGAAAGCTTTTCTTTATTCAAAGACGCTTCTTCTAACAATAAGTAATCTCGTGATAATATTCTAATGAATTCTTTATCAGAATCTTTGATTTCTTTTAGAGTCACAAATAAGATACCGTTGATTGCCTGACAATTATTCTCATAAAACTTTTTAAACTTAACGCATTCTCTAGCAACAGAATCTTCTAAATTTACCACTTTTAAAAACTTAGCATATAAACAAATTCCCGTTGACTTAATCCTTTTATGATAATAGCCGTTACTTAAAAGTTCATACTTGTTTTCGACTAAACCAGCCTCAATCTCTTCATAGGAAGTAAAATCAACTTCACTTAACTCTAGATTATTGTATAACTCTTTTTTCTTTTCTAGCTTATTAACATCCTTATCAGCTTTGATGATACTCTTTAAGTATAAAGAAACCACGTTAAGCAATAAGAAAACAATAATTCCATAAGTCATCCAGTTTTCATCAGGTCTTTGGTCATCTAACATAATTGCCAAGAAAATACTAATGAAACCCAAGACTAAGAAAATCTTCGAAAATATCTCATAAACCAAAACTTCTTTTTTATCCTTTTGTCGACGTTCTTTCATAATCTAAAACCTCCAAAAACTTCTTTAATAATTTTATCATAAAGATTGGTATTTATGAAGAATTATCGCTTAATTATCGTTAAATATTGAAATGCTTTATTATATATGCTAGGATATGAAAAGAAATAAGGAGATAAACTATGAAGATAGTCCATTTTACAAATAGAGATGAAATGCATAAATTTTTAGAAGAAAATCATCAAAGTGATGAAGGCATGTTCATCAAATTCGATAAACGCGCTACACCTAATAAATTAAAATCCGAAGAAGCTCTTGAAGAGGCCTTATCTTATGGTGGATTGACGGACTAATTAAAAGAATTGATAATGCTTTTTATCTTAAATGCTTTTCAAAAAGAAGGACTAAAAGCCTTTGGTCAACAAAAAAAATCTATAACTAAGAAGTTAATAAAAGAAAAAAAGATGAAGGATTATAATAAACCCCATATAGTGGACACTAAATAAAAAAGAGTAAGATGTTGGTAGTTCTAGCATCTTTTTCTATTATTGTCAGATTTACTATTTTATAACAAAAAAGCATCCCTCTATAGGGCTTTACACTCCTTAACAACAATCTTACGAACCTCTTGAATTTCAGTTCATATATCCTCATGAACCTCAGATCAAAAACTATAAAAAGCAAAATGCTAATTACTCAATTAATCATTATCTAATAATCTATAATCATTGTTATATTTATTAAATTTTAATACATAATTTATTTCTTTTTCTTTCATTTTGTATATTTTCATATATGGTATTGACATAAAAAAAAATTGATATTATTATTAAGTAAAATTAATTGACTAACTGAATAAATTATAAACTCGGCAAGGATTTACTATGCCACGTTTTTTAGT
The DNA here is from genome assembly GCA_002419445.1 of Caryophanales bacterium UBA5732. GTDB lineage: Bacteria > Bacillota_I > Bacilli_A > Izemoplasmatales > Hujiaoplasmataceae > UBA2289. The sequence goes on along the minus strand of DIGC01000019.1, from coordinate 5,376 downwards.
GTAATAAATTACTTTTTTTTATTTTTTATTACTATAATTTGATGTTTTTCAACAAAGAGCTTCTTATATTTACATGATAATAGACATAATACATGACACGAATGCAGTTGTACTAAAATTTTTTTTTTTTAATCGGGGAGGTTATTATGATTTTAAAAGAAATTCTTCAAAAGTATCCAAAGAAAGATGACCAGTTGATTGAAATCTTGCTTGATTATCAGTCAGCCAAAAGCAATCACTATATTTCAAAAGAAGAAATTATAGAAATTGCTGATTACTTAGGTATACCTGAAAGTAAGGTTTGTAGTGTTTTATCCTTTTACACGTTTTTCTCAGTTAAACCTAGAGGAAAGCATATTATCCAAGTTTGCAAGGATGTTCCTTGCTATGTGAGTTCCAATATAGACATTTTAAAAATCATTGAAACTGAACTTGGAATACTTGTTAATGAAACAACTCCAAATCAACAGTTCACTTTGGAGTTTACAAGTTGTTTAGGTTGTTGTGATGTTGGCCCCGTCATGAGGATCAATGATAAAATCTACACACATTTAACAGCTGATAAAATTAAAGCTATCTTATCAGAATATCGGGTGAACATGTGATGAATGAAATGAAATTAATCTCCAAGAGATTCGGAAAAATCAACCCGTTATCGATTGATGAATACATCAAATTTGATGGATATAAAAATTTAAAAAAAGCTTTATCCATGGAAAAGATAGAGATTATTGATGAAGTACAAAAATCATATTTAAGAGGTCGGGGCGGCGCTGGATTCCCTACATCAATAAAAATGATGGGATTAGCTAAAGAATCTAACAAAGAAAAATTTATTATTTGTAATGCTGATGAAGGTGAACCCGGTAACTTTAAAGATCGCTATTTGATGGAAAATGATCCACACCAAATTATTGAGGGTATGATTATTGTCGCATTTGCTACAGGCGGTACAAAAGGCATCATATACGTTCGTGGTGAATATCAAAAGTCCATTAGTCTTCTTAAATGGTCAATTGATGAGGCAAGAAAATTTGGTTATCTTGGTAAGAATATTTTAGGTTCTAAGTTCAGTTTTGATATTGAAGTAAGATCTGGGGCTGGATCATATGTTTGTGGCGAAGAATTTGCATTAATTGAATCTCTTGAAGGGAAACCAGGCAGGACAAGAGTCAAACCACCGTTTCCAACCCAATCTGGTATAAATAATAAACCTACATTGATTAACAATGTTGAAACATTCTCTACCATTCCAACCATTATTGAAATTGGTGGTGCAAATTTTTCTAAAATTGGAACTCCATCTTCTACAGGAACTAAACTCATTTCGTTATCGGGAAATGTAAAACATAAAGGCGTCTTTGAAATCCCCTTTGGAGTTTCAATTCGAGATGTCATCTATGAATTAGGTGGTGGTATTGAAAATGACCGAAAAATCAAGCTAGTTCAGTTGGGTGGAGCATGCGGGCCAATTATACCTGAATATATGCTTGATATGATTATCGATTTTGATCGTTTCGAGGAATTTGAATCCAAAACTGGTGCGGGCGCTATTATAGTTATTGATGAAAGATTTGATATCTTTACAATTCTATTAAAGGTAGTTCGTTTCTTCCAACACGAATCGTGTGGAAAATGCACACCATGTCGCGAAGGTCATATTCAACTTGGCAATTTGATAGAAAAATTTATTGAAAGAAAAGCAATGATGCAAGATATCGTTTCATTAGAATCTCTTGCTCGCGTGATTCATCAAGCTTCATTATGTGGCTTAGGTCAAACTTCTCCTACTGCTATTATTTCATCACTAAGGTATTTCAGAGACGATTATATTGATCGTATTGAACACCCTAAAAGAGGTTAATGAGAATATGAAAATGGTCAATTTAACAATTAATAATGTCAAAGTATCCGTTGAGGAAAATACGACGATTTTAAAGGCAGCAAAAAAATTCAATATGAATATTCCAACGCTTTGTTATTATGAAGACTTGGATATCAAATCTGACTGCCGTGTTTGTGTTGTTGAAGTTGAAGGAAAAAAAGGACTTGTGTCTTCTTGTTCTACACCTGTTGTTGAAGGTATGGTTGTTAACACCAACTCACCTAGAGTACTTAATGCTCGCAAGACAATTGTAGAATTGATTTTATCTAATCATGATACAAATTGTACAACTTGTGTCAAAAATTTAAGATGTGAACTTCAAACCCTTGCTAGAACTCTGGGAATTGACGAAAATCGTTTTCCAAGTGTTTTTGAAAAATGCGAAATTGATGAAGGCAATCCATCTATTCAGCGAAATCCAAACTTATGCATTAAATGTGGAAGATGTGTTGATGTTTGTAACAATGTTCAAGGAACAAGCGTACTTGCTATTTTAGGTAGAGGACACAACGTAAAAGTCTCAGCTGTATTTGATGAAAAATTATCTGATAATTTCTGTACATTTTGTGGACAATGCGCAAGCGTTTGTCCAGTTGGAGCGATTACAGAAAAAGATGATACTGATATAGTATGGAGAGCACTTACCGATCCTAAGAAACATGTTATTGTTCAGGTTGCTCCCGCTGTTCGTGTTTCGCTAGGCGAAGAAGTTGGTCAAAAGGTTGGTACTATCGTTACCGGTAAAATGGTAGCTGCAATGAAAATTCTTGGATTTGACCAAGTATTTGATACTGATTTCGCGGCTGATCTAACAATTATTGAAGAAGGCAATGAACTGATTCAACGTGTAACAAATGGCGGCGTGCTTCCGATGATGACTTCATGTTGTCCTGGTTGGATTAACTATGCTGAAACACGTTATCCTGATATTCTCGATCATATTTCATCTTGCAAGTCACCTCAACAAATGTTTGGTGCCCTTGCAAAATCATATTATCCCAAGAAAACAGGAATAGATCCTAAAGATATCTTTGTTGTCTCTGTTATGCCTTGTACTGCTAAAAAGTATGAAGCTAAACGCGAAGAAATGAGAGTTGATGAAAATAGTCCTGATGTCGATGCTGTTTTAACAACTCGTGAACTTGGTAAGATGATTAAACAAATGGGTATTGACTTTGAAAATCTAGATGAAAAGCCTTTTGATTCGCCGTTTGGAATTACTACTGGTGCTGCAGCAATCTTTGGCACAACTGGTGGCGTTATGGAAGCGGCTATCAGAACTGTATATGAAGTTGTGAACAAAAAGCCGTTAGAAGGCCTTGATTTCAAAGAATTAAGAGGACTTAAAGGTATCAAAGAAGCGGAAATAAACTTAGGTGGCAAAATGGTTAAGGTGGCTGTTGCTCATACACTTTCAATGGCTAAAATTTTATGCGATCAAGTTAGGAATGGTACATCTCCTTATGCATTCATTGAAATCATGACATGTCTAGGTGGATGTATCGGTGGCGGCGGACAGCCTTACGGTACTTCTAATACGGTTAGACAAGAAAGAATAAACTCGACCTATAGTCTTGATGCAAGTATGTCATTGCGGAAATCACATGAAAATCCTGAAGTAATTGCACTTTATAAAGATTATTTAAAGGAGCCTCTTGGAAAATTATCACATCATTTGCTACATACGCATTATCACGATCGTTCAAGTAAAGTATGAACCAATATGAAATTTCTATATTGAGTTAAAATTTCCTAAAAATGATATGATGTATTTGTCATATCATTTTTTTTATTAAAGCAAATCAATCTTTTTTTCAATCACTATTTTTCATACAATTAAATATCCGAGAGAATCTTATATAACACCAACACACTAACATATTCGTAGTTAATCATTTACTGTATAAACTTGTCCATCAGAGCTTTTACTGTTTCATATCAATGATAATCTTTTAAAATATAGATAGCATATTCTTCACCTGGATTATCATCGGAACCTCTAGATTTATTATAAGCAGCGAAACCAAAAATTTTCTTGTCATTCTCAGTTAAGATTGTATTTTTTAGATTTTTTTTACTTAATACATCCTTCAAATTTGTGGGTTCCTAAATAAAAAAGATTTATTAATACGTCACACATTCCCACCAACTTTTATAGCCACATACATTTTTTGGTCACATCTTCTATTATTATCATGTATGTTCCTCTCTTACAGTGCATTTACATCTTATTATGCACTGTAAATCAATACACAAAAAAAAGACCCTAAGGTCTTTAGTCTTCATCTTCATCTTCATCTTCAATATCGTCTTCTACTGGGGCATTTTTAACAAGTTCTCTAAATATTTCTTTAATCTTATCAGAACTCAAGAATGGAATACAGATTGATGAATCAAAGTTAGGTATTTCTCCTTTTTCAGCTGCATAGTAAATATTTAGTATTTTTTCTTTGGAAATAAATGGGATTGCCTTTTGAAGTGTTTTAGCATCTTTCTTTTCAATGAGTTGATCCACAAGTTCATTTAGATTTTCCCTTCCTAAAAATGGGAATAATTTTTCTAATCTAACGCCTTTTAATTCTCCTGAAATTATTTCTTGAGCTACTTTATTTAATTCTTCTCTGTCCATAAATGGTAATAATTGAGTATATTTCATATTAATTCTCTTTCTCCTTTTCGTTTATTTTTTTTACATACGTGATGGTTCTTTCCTTTGGATAGACCATCATTTTTTCTTCATTCGACATCATATCATAGAGTGTCGATAAATCTCGATTCATATCTTTAGACATAAAGTTACCAATTAAGTACTTTCTTTCTGCCAAACTTAAGTATGGCCATAATAAGTTGACATCAATATTTATCTGTTTAGTAATTATTTGGTCAATCATTTGTTTTCTCTCCTTTGGCTTGAGGAGGTAAAAGATATTTTTGATATCCTCATTCAAGTGATTGGAGTTAAGAAAATGAAAGATCACTGATTCTCTTGGACACTGCATAAACATTGATTGATAGTCATGACTGCTGAGCTCTGAGCCATCAAGTATATAATCAATGCTCACATTAAAAAGTTTTGTCATTTCCAGGAGCACTTCTAGACTTGGTATTGAATTTCCCATCTCCCACTTGCTAACAGCTTGTCTCGAGACAAATAAAGCGTCAGCAAGTTCGTTTTGGGTCATACCCTTTTGTTTTCTTTTTTCCATGATTTTTTTACTGATTAAATCTAAATTTAGCATGTCCAATCTCCTTACACCTTAAGTATACGACTGATGGATACTGATAGCAAGCAACTATTGGTTGCTTAACATAAGTATGAATAAAATTAAAGTTATCCGTCCTAGAAATTCTTTTTTCTTTATAACTCTTTCGATTGTATTTTCCTCAGCGCTTATATTACTTTCATTTTCAGCTTCATCAAAAAACTAACTAATATAATGTAAAACATATTTTATGTTATTGTCCTAAATTATGAGGTTTATGTGAAGATT
>DIGC01000120.1:2917-3688 GCA_002419445.1 Caryophanales bacterium UBA5732 | reverse complement strand
TATGAAAAAAGTCTTAGCATTAATCCTTGCTGGTGGTAGAGGCACAAGGTTAGACATCCTATCTGAGAATCGGGTTAAACCGTCCGTACCGTTTGCGGGGAAGTACCGCATCATTGACTTCACTTTGAGTAATTGCGCTAATTCGGGGATTTACGATATCGCTATTTTAACTCAGTATTTACCTTTTTCTTTAAACGATCATATCGGTAGTGGTAAACCTTGGGATTTGGATAGAAGAGATTCCAAAGTAACTCTATTACAGCCTCATAATGAATGGTATATGGGTACAGCTGACGCTGTCAGAAAAAACATTCATTACATCGAACAGGTCAAAGCTGATTATGTTTTAATTCTTTCCGGCGATCATATCTACAAAATGAATTACCGAAAAATGATTGATAAACATATTGAAAATAAAGCGGCTTTAACAGTTGGAGTTAATATTGTCGATCCTAAAGACGCCCATCATTTTGGAATGTTAAGAGCCGATGAAAATCTTAAGATTGCGGAATTCATCGAAAAGCCAAAACAAACTAATTTGACAATGGCTTCAATGGGTATTTATGTCTTTAATACTGATGTTTTACTAAATTATTTAAGAACAATGGAATTGCCGGATTTAGATTTTGGTAAACATATAATTCCTAAGATGATCTCGGAAGTACCTGTTTATGCTTATAAATTCCATGGCTATTGGAAAGACGTCGGAACCTATGATTCATATATGGAGACAAATCTTGGATTAATCGAAACAGTCGATAAGATTCAACT
>DIGC01000120.1:0-2735 GCA_002419445.1 Caryophanales bacterium UBA5732 | reverse complement strand
GCAGTGGTAGAAAACTGTATCATTGATAAACACACTGTTATTGGTAAAAACGCTAAAGTTGGCTTTGGTAATGACCTTACTCCAAACAAAGAACAACCTGATTTGTTAGAAAGCGGAATTACCGTTCTTGGCAAGCATTTGCTTATTCCAGAAGGAATGACTATCGGCAGAAACGTGAGAGTTTTCCAAGGTTCAGATTTCAGTAAAATTCCTGGAAATAAAATCGATTCTGGGGAAACAATTAGATAAAGAAAAAAGTCAGCGTTGGCTGACTTTTACTTTTTAATAGTGGTGCTCCTACCTAGAATCGAACTAGAATTTCAGCATTACCATTGCTGCGTTTTACCACTAAACTATAGGAGCTTAGTAATTATTATAAATAATTATTCCTTAAAAATCAAGGATTAATAATTAGCTGTAAATTATTTTAAATCACCGGCTAATTATTTACATTTACTAGCGATTATTATATAATGGTTTTCGGAGGTAAGAATTATGCTAAAAATTACAAATGTATCTAAATCTTATGATAAGGTTAAAAAGGCGATCAACCAGATTAATCTTGAGATTTTACCTGGTGATATTTATGGTTTCATCGGTCATAATGGCGCTGGTAAAACCACACTTTTGAAATCAATTGCCGGTATTTTGAGTATTGACGAAGGGGAGATAACTGTCTTCGATAAATCGATTGTTAAAGACAATTTGGAAGCGAAGAAAATTATGGCTTATATCCCTGATAACCCTGACATTTATGAAGCTTTAAGCGGAATACAATATCTTGATTTTATCGCAGACGCTTATGATGTTGATTTAGAAAAAAGAAGACATTTAATCAACAAATATGCGACTATGTTCGAAATGTCTGACGTTTTGAATCATCCTATAGCTAGTTATTCTCATGGGATGAAACAAAAGATAGTGATTATGAGCGCTCTTATTCATAGCCCGAAAGTGATGTTGCTGGATGAACCTTTTGTTGGTCTGGATCCTAAGGCTAGTTATTTATTAAAAGACGTATTTCGGGAATTGGTTGATCAAGGATCATTGATTTTCTTTTCAACTCATGTTTTGGAAGTTGTCGAAAAATTATGTAATAAAGTAGCGATTATTAAAAATGGAAAGATTGTCGCTAATGGTTCTACGGAAGAAATTATCAAAGATAACTCTTTAGAACAGATCTTTATCGACTTATTGAATGAATCATGATGTATTTTAAATTGATGAAAGTCTTCTTAAGAGAAAATTTGTCTTTTAAGAGGATTTTAGGAACGGATATAAAAACTTCTAAAACAAAAGCAATATTCATCATAATCGCCATTCTTTATGGATTTGGGGCTATTTTGTTGGGATTTGGCTATATGTTTTTTGAACTTGGAAGAGCATTGAATGAAATGGGTGCACTGGATATTCTACTTGATTTTGTGTTTATCTACGCTACTTTTTTCTCAGTCTTTTTCATTCTGTTTAGAGCTAACGGTTATTTATTTCATTATAAAGATTTTGATATATTACAACCCTTGCCAATTAAGCCTAGGACTGTGATATTGGCTAAACTATCGATTATGTTGGTATTCGTATATTTGATGGTTTTTATGGTAGTTTCGCCAATAATGTTCAGTTATTTTTATTATAGTGGTTTTGATATTTTGAAGTTATTGATGACAATTGTTTTATTGCTGATGATTCCTTTATTGCCGTTGGTAATCTTTTCTTTCTTCTCATTATTGATTGCGAACTTCTCCGGACGTTTTCGTTATGGAAAAGCTTTAAATATTATTTTGATGTTTGCCTTCTTTTTAGGGTTTATGTATTTTTCAATGACAATGGGGTCATCGGAAACAAATCCGCTGTTTGGGCAAATTGAATTATTGGGTGCGTTATCTAAGTATTTAGTGACTGCCAATTGGTTTAATCTCGCGATTCATGAACTTGATTTTCTAGCTTTTATCGGTGTTATTTCAGTTAGTCTAGCCCTTCTGGTAAGTTTTGTGTTCTTGGTGGAAAAATTTGTGATTAAGACTAATCAAATGGGTGTCGTTACTAGAGTTAGAAACAATAGGAAGGTTGTGGTTTCGAAAAAGCGGAATATCATCTATAACATCATTTCTAAAGAGTTCAAGAAATTCTTTAATGTGACGATCTATGTCTTTAACTCCGGCTTTGGGCCGATAATGATGGCGATTAGCGGAGTAGCGATCTTGTTTGTTAAAGAAGACTTATTAATTTATATTGATGCTTTTGAGGGAATGGGTTTAAACTTTGAAGCCATGATCCTCTTGATGCTCGCATTTATGATCTCGACTGTTTTTACGTCAGCGATTAGCTTGTCTTTGGAAGGTAAGAATTTTTGGATTATTAAGTCTTTACCAATCAAAGCTGAGACGGTGATGTTTGGTAAAATGTTGTTCAATATTATTTTGACTTTACCAGTTGCTTTATTCGCTCTTTTCATGTCAAGCTTCGCTTTAGGTTTTAGTTTTATTAATCTCATAGTGATGATTTTATATCTTGTAAGTTTGTGTTTCTTAAGTTCGGGTTTAGGCTCAATCATTAATCTTCATTTTCCAAAGTTTAACTACGTCAGCGAAACTGAAGTTGTCAAACAAAGTTTAGGCGCTTTTATGGGTATGTTTGGAACTTGGTTAATTGTCATGATTAATATTCTGATTTATTATTTTTTAAATGAATATATCGGCTTTACGTTATTAATCTTTTTAAATGTTTTAGTCAAT
>DIGC01000028.1 GCA_002419445.1 Caryophanales bacterium UBA5732 | reverse complement strand
AAATGAAGATTGTCGCTTTAGGACCAATATATTCATAAAACAAAGTGACCACTCCACCGCAAACCATCGGTAGAGTTTTACTTTCCGGAATGACTTTCCCTTCATCTAGAACATATGTTTCTAATAAACTTGATTTATCCTTCAGTAATTCCAAAGCTTTCTTTTGGGCATAAAATTCAATTGCGCCGCCACCAACGGTGCCGATACTTTTCCCATCTGGTAAAACAAGCATTTTTTTTCCAACTTCAACAGGACCGGCACCCTCTTTTTTGACAGCGGTGACGGCCATTAGTGAAATATTCTTTTGTTTATACTCGTTGATTAGTTTGAAGATATCCATCTATTCACCTAAAATTTTACTAAAGTTAATACTAAAGCAATGACCAATAATGCTGTTGAAATAAGTGGACTTATTCTTGTTTTATCCAGTTTTGATAATGATTTGATTGGGTTTGTTAAATAAATCAAACCTATCGCAAAAACAGCTGAAATTAAGCCTTCTGTAACTACAAAAGAAAATGCTGGATCAAATGAAGCAATGCGGAAATCCATAAAACCAGTCGTTGCGTAGTTGAATGCATAATATAAAACCATAACCAATCGCCAAGAGATACTCGCGATAACAACTCCTGAAACTTTTTGAACTACTTTGTCAGAATTAAGCATCGGCATAATCGCGAATGCTAATAAACTTTGAATGAACATTGCGATCATTGGATTAATAGCTTTAGCTGGATTTAATAGTGGCAAGAAAAGATTAGTGGCTTTAATCATTATCGCTACCACTCCCACTAAAATAATTGCTTTTCTTGAACCTAAGCTTTTATATGCGTGGTAAAGGATAAACATCACCATTGGAAACATGATACTGCCAGCGATTAATGCCGGTAAAAAATGTAATGCATAACCTAATGTCGCTTCAATAATTCCCCAAATAGCTCCGAAAAAGGTAATTTTTACAATTGTTTCCCAAGTTTTATTTTTCATTATTTTTTCTCCTGATTTCATTAAATATTTTTTCTGAAGTAATTGGTAAAGTCTTGATTCTAATACCTAGTGCATTATCCACTGCATTAGCTAAAGCCGCTGGTGGTGTATCAATACCGATTTCACCGACAGATTTAGCTCCAAATGGACCGCTTTCTTCATAACTATCCACAAACACAGTCGTTAATTTCAAAATATCAAGTCTGGTTGGAATTTTATAATTCAACATGTCATTTGATATAAGCTTTCCATTTTTCGCATAAACCACATCTTCAAAATGGGCCATACCGAGACCTTGAACTATTGCGCCGTCAACCTGCCCCTTAGCTAACATCGGATTGATTGTCGTACCGCAATCGACAACTGAAACATAATGCAAGATGTCGATTTCATAAGTTTCTTTATCAATCTCAATTTCGACAAAACCAGCCATGAAAGGCGGAGGAGATTTATGTCCTACGTAACTTGAAGTTACTTGCAGTTGTTTTTGTTCATGAGAGTAAGTTATTTGGTTAGATAAATCAACTAAACTTATCTTAGAGTCATTTTCTAAATTTATAAATATTTTACCGTCAAAATCAATCTTCTCTTCTTTAGTTCCTAAGATTCTCGCGGCTTCAGTAACCATCTTTTCTTTCAATTCTTTCGCTGCTTTTAAAACGGCATTTCCGCTGACGTAAGTTGTACTTGACGCATAAGCTCCAACATCAAATGGCGTTAAATCGGTATCTGAAGAATAGATAACAACCTTTTCAACTTCTGTCATCAATTCTTCAGCGGCTATTTGCGTTAGAACTGTGTCGCTGCCTTGACCTATTTCCGTTGCGCCTACCATTAAATTATAGAATCCATCATCATTAAGTTTAATTGTCGCACTCCCCATATCGATATATGGTATTCCGCTGCCTTGCATCGCAATAGCCATACCAACAGAACGAATCTTATCTTCGGTTTCTTTTCTTGGGTATAATTCGTTCCAACCAATTAACTTCATGCCTCTTTCAATACATTCTTCCAATTTACACGTTTCCATATTCATCGCCGTACCAGCAGTCCCTTCACCCATAATCGCAAAAATTGGTGAAGTCTCTTTTTCCTTCATCATGTTCATTTGACGGAAAAGAATTGGATCCATATTCATTTTCTTACATAAAATATCAACAGCCGATTCTAATGCAAAATTACCTTGAATCGCTCCATAACCTCTAAACGCACCGGCAGGGGTATGATTAGTATAAACAATTTCGCCAGCGAATCTTACTGACTCAACCTTATTATATAAAGGTAAAACTTTTGATCCAGTTACCATGAAAACAGTTAATGCATGTTCTCCGTAAGCTCCGGTATCAGATAAGCCTTCACAATTAATCGCTTTTAAACGACCATTCTTATCAGCGCCTAAAGTCATTTCAATTCTCATTGGATGTCTTGAATAAGATGACTCGAACACTTCTTTTCTGGTATAGATCATCTTAGCTGATTTTCCGGTTTTATAGGTCACATAAGCAACGAGCATTTCTCCATGAATTGCCTGTTTACCGCCAAATCCCCCACCTACTCTCGGTTTGATAACTCTGATTTTCGCTAGTGGGATTTCCAGTCCTTGAGAGATGATTCTTCTAACGTGAAAAGGTGTTTGAGTGGCACTATAGATCACAAGACGGTTTTGATAATCCATTCTCGCATTTACCGTATGAGGTTCTAACATCACATGCGCTTGCGCTTGTGTATAAAATGTTTCTTTTACAACATAATCACATGTTTCTAAAGTCTTTTTAACGTCGCCGATTTCCATACCATAACTAGCCGCGATGTTTCTTTCCGGTTTAAACCCGATATCAAACATCTCATGAATTTCTTTTTCCGGATGTATGATAATGGAATTATCTTTGGCTTTTTCAAAATCGAGCACAGGTTCTAATACTTCATATTCGACCTTGATTAAATCTAAAGCTTTTTGACAGATAACATCACTAATTCCTACAACCGCTAATACTTCATCGCCGATATATCTTACATACTCATCCAAAACAAATTTGTCATGAGGCGATGGTTCTGGGTAACCTTGTCCAGCTCTGGTAAAAGGAATTCTTTTAAAATCTTTATGGGTTAAAACCATCTCGATTCCTTCAAGACGTTTCGCAGCTTCATCATCGATACTGATAATTCTTGCATAAGGATGAGGCGAACGCATAACTTTAACAATCAAGGAATCTTTTTCCGCAAAATCATCAGTGAAAGCTTTTCTACCTTTCATTACTCCTAAGCCATCAATAGACTTAATATAATTATTAACTACTTTCATGATTCATCACCTAAATATTTCTTAATCGCTTCATGTTGAGCGACATAACCTGTACATCGACATAAATTACCGACTAAATAATTCTTAATCTCTTCCATACTTGCATTTTTATTTTCAAG
>DIGC01000015.1 GCA_002419445.1 Caryophanales bacterium UBA5732 | reverse complement strand
GGTTCATGATATTGATTCATAGTATGCCTCCTATTAATTATAGATATATAATATCACAAAAACGATAATTTTAAAACCTCTAAAAGCCAACTTAAGTAAATTATTCATAACTGAATTCAATATATCACCATAATTCTTAAATTAATAATCTTTAGAATCTAAATAAATGTTATAATAAAAAACTGGAGGAGATTTATGAAAAAACTTGATTTATTCTTTGCTTTTATATTTATTTTTTTAATTAGTCTTTTAATAATCCCGTCTACTCGCAATTTCATCGCCACTTCAAGTACTAATTACCCTTATTTAATGGGGTTCATTAAAACTTCATTACTCGCGACTTTCGGGGAATTGATTGCTTCAAGAATCACCACTAAAAACTATTTCAGTAAAACTGGTCTTATTTATCGATTTATTATCTGGGGTTTTTTAGGTGTCGTTTTTGTAGTGGTTTTTAAGATTTTTGATCAAGGTGTAAGAGCTGCAATAACTAGCGGTTTATGGTTTGACTTTTTCAAAACCAATGAAACCTTAAACCACATCTATATCGCATTTTCAGATAGTTTCTTTTTAAATTTAATTTTTGCTCCCACATTCATGATTCTGCACAGATTTACGGACACTTATATTGACTTAGGTAACGGTAAAATCAAGCAAATTATTAAAGTGAAAAGCAGTGAAGTTATTAATAAAATTGACTGGAAAAACTTTTTTGGTTTTGTCGTTTTAAAAACAATTCCGCTCTTTTGGATACCAGCACACACCATCACCTTCTACCTACCTGAGAACTACCGCATCCTCTCAGCCGGCTTTTTATCAATCGCCTTAGGGTTAATTCTCACTTTAGCGAAGTTAAAGAAAGTAGAGAAAAAAGCCTAACAACTCCTTAAGCATAGGAAATATTGTTTTTTTATGTTAAAATATTTATAAAGAACTTAAAATTAAGAAAGGATACACAATATGAAATTTAAAGACTTTTTGTATGTAAGACCAAATATTGACGAATACGTCAAAAACTTTAAAGAACTCTTGGAAGTAATCGGAACCGGAAAAAGCGCTGAGGAAGAAATCAAAACTATAAAAAATATTTTTGATTTAAATGATGAAATGGATACCTTGATTTCTTTGGTATCGATCAGAAACACACTTAATACTCAGGATGAATTCTATGAGAAAGAAAAAGAGTTTTTTGATGAAAATATTCCCGCTCTTCAAGAATATGAACACATCTTCTCTTCTAAAATCCTTAAATCCAATCATCGAGAAAAATTAGAAAAAGAATTTGGGTCATTATTGTTTAAACAAGCGGAATTAAGACAAAAAACCTTTGATCCTAAGGTTATCCCCCTTCTCCAACAAGAAAATAAACTCGATACTGAATACAATAAGCTAATTGCTTCTGCGAAGATAGAGTTTGAGGGTGGAGTTTATAACTTAAGCAAAATGTCTCCGTTTTTACAGAATCTTGACCGTAACATCCGTCACGCTGCTCAACTGAAAGTTTCAGAATTCTTCGCTTCAAACGAAGAACAATTAGATAGAATCTATGATGATATGGTTAAAGTCAGAACGAAAATTGCTCATGAACTAGGTTATGAAAATTATGTTCAATTAGGTTATGATCGTTTAGGTAGAACTGATTATGATTATTTGGATGTAAAAAATTATCGTGATCAGATTTATCGTGATGTGGTCCCTCTAGTTACTGAATTAAAAGCCAGATCAGCTAAACGAATTGGTATTGAAAATCCTAAATCTTATGACTTAACTCTATCTTTCCTAAATGGCAACCCAACTCCTAAAGGCAACAGAGAATGGCAAGTTTCCATAGCCAAAAAAATGTATAAAGAGATGTCTAAAGAAACTGATGAATTCTTTACTTTTATGTTAAATCACGATCTCTTGGATTTAGATTCAGTACCGGGAAAAGCTGGCGGAGGGTATTGTACTTACTTACCTAAATACCGTGCACCATTTATTTTCGCAAACTTTAACGGCACAAGTCATGACGTCGATGTTTTGACCCATGAAGCCGGTCACGCTTTTCAAGTCTTTTCAAGCAGAGATAATTTACCAAGTTATCGTTGGCCGACCTTTGAAGCGGCGGAAATTCATTCAATGAGTATGGAATTCTTGGCTTGGCCATGGATTGACGGCTTCTTTAAAGAAGATGCTAATAAATATAAGTTTTTCCATTTAGATAGTTCAATCTCATTCTTACCATATGGGGTTTCAGTCGATGAATTCCAACATGAAATTTATCTTCATCCGGAAATGACTAAAGAAGAAAGAAAAGCTACTTGGAGAAAAATTGAAAAGAAATATCTACCATTCAAAGATTATGATGACGATCATTTCCTAGAAAAAGGAACTTATTGGTATCGTCAAGGACATATTTTCAGTTCACCTTTCTATTACATTGATTATACTCTTGCCCAAGTCCTGGCTTTTCAATATTGGGTAAAATCAAGAGAAAGTCATAAAGACGCTTTTGCTTCTTACTTAAGTCTATGTCGTTTAGGCGGTTCAAAAAGTTTTGTGAATTTAATCCAAGCTGTCAAACTTGATAATCCGTTTATTGACGGTACAGTTAAGAAAGTTATCGAACCGATAAAAGCTTACTTAGATAAAGTTGATGACTCAAAATTATAAGTAAATCTGTTGCTTATAATTTTCAATAAGTTATAATGATAATTGAAAGATAAAAGGAGGAATTATTATGGATAAAAAATTCGTTGAAGCAATTAATGTGCAATTAAATTTTGAAATTGAATCAGCTCACGTTTACTTGGCTATGCAAAATTATTTTGCTGGAAAATCATTGAAAGGTTTTGAACATTGGTTCCAAATTCAATATCATGAAGAATTAGAACACGCGCAAAAATTTATGGATTACTTAAATTCTCGCGGTGAAAAAGTCGAAATTCGTGGTTTTGAAACGCCAAGAAATGATTTTGAATCAATCTTGGAAATCTTAGAAGTATCATTAAATCATGAAAAAGAAGTTACAAGAAGAATCTATAATCTAATGAGTATTGCCATCGACCTTAAAGACTATGCCAGCATAAACTTTTTACAATGGTATGTTAAGGAACAAGTTGAAGAGGAAGCGAACTTCCAAGAATTAATTGACAAAATAAAAATGACTGGTGGTCAAGGCGTTTTAATGCTTGATCATGCATTAGCAAAAAGAGGTAAATAAAAAATTAAAGGAGCTAATTTAGCTCCTTTTTTTAATGATTAAATTAAGTTTTCGTGCCAATCCCCAATAAATTGGATTAACTCTTCAAATTCCGGACTCTTAGCGTTTCTAACATAGAAACCACTCGTTGACATACCGGTCAAAAGCGCTTGATTTGGTTTTAAATCTAAAAGCATCCCTAACATAAATCCGGCATTGAAATTATCTCCAGCACCAGTTGTCAGTTTTGGTTTTTCAACATATAGACCGGTTTCTTCATAGAACACTCCATCAACCACGCAACAAGATCTGTCAACTGGATGAATAACCACAGCGTGGATACCTAAATATTCATATAAAGCTTGATTTAGGTCTTCGAGAGATATTTGCATATTTCGCAACGAACTATCGTCGAAAAGATTTAAAACGTTAGCGACATCATAAGCTTCCTTCTTGTTTAAACCTAAAATAACTCGGAAATAGCAATTGAATTGTTTTAAAAGATTTAAAGCTTCGATAATTTCAGCT
>DIGC01000068.1 GCA_002419445.1 Caryophanales bacterium UBA5732 | reverse complement strand
AAAGATTTAAGCTTGCCAATGATTGACAACGATATCATCGATGATATCGCCAATAGTTTTAAGTATGAAATTTTTGATGGAAAATTGAAATCAACAATTTCACCCGAAAACCAGGCGACGACTTTTGTAAGAATCATTAAAAACGATTGGAATTCAATAATCAATTATCTTGATATAGTTTAAAAAACAGGCCCCTCATTTTTGAGGGGTCTTTAAATAGTATTCATCGATAATTGCTAAATAATCGACTGGTTTGCGGTATCCTTCTTTAATCTCGTGTCCAAACTCAACAAATTCCTCTAAACTAATCGATTTTCTATCATCTTGACTCCGCTTATAAAAATCATTGACATAATCGGAATCTAGAAGAAAGATTCTTCCTAAACTGACAAAGTAGACAATGATGAAACTTATCGCCCCATGTTTTTTTACATGATTAAGATGGATAATTTGATGCTCGTGAATGTTTTTCATGGGGAATGAAGTTTTACTTTTGGTTTCCTTAGCTTCAAAATCAATATAACTTCCTTTATAAATTCCGTTATAGTCAGTAGTAGAAGGAAGTTTATAATATGCTTCAGTGATTCTGGCGGCGCTTCTGACCCGGTAATCAACTGAAACTATTTGGATAGGAATTGGCTTTTTATAGATAACCGCAATATCATTATCAAGATAAAATTCATTAGTTTGATTAATCATAGTTTCAAAATTCATCCCACGATTAGCGCTGGATGTAAGTTTAACATTATTTGATTTCTTTTTATTCGGGTAGTTTATCATTTATATCACCATTATCAATTGTAACATATTAAATAATAATTGTCTTTTGAGAAAATAAATATTCCATTTACCTTTTAGTATTTAAAAAAATACGTTATAATAGATTTGACCTTTTAAGAAAAGAGCGGATAATATGAATCAAATCAAATTTTATGCCTTAGGTGGCCTCGGAGATAACGGTAAGAACCTTTACTGTATCGAAATTAACAAAAAAATCATTGTTTTAGACTGTGGGTTGCAGCATCCTTCTGGCGATTTGCTGGGAGTCGATGCTCTAGTACCGGATATCAGCTATTTAGTTAGTCGTAAAGATGACGTTGAAGGGATCTTTTTATCCCACGCTCATGATAAAAATATCGGTGCTTTACCATTACTCTTAACTCAAATAGGCAAACCGGTTTATGGAACTGACTATACTATGGCGATAGTCAGAGATTTTTTGCGTGAAAATAAAATCAATCCAGAATCTTATCAACTAAATGTCGTTGAGTATAAAAAAATCATTAAATTTGATGATTTTTATATTGAATTCTTTGCGACAACTCACTCCGTACCTCTAAGCGCCGGAATTGTCATCTACACGAAAGATGGTGCGATTGTTTATACAACTGATTATAACTTTAACCAAGATGTACCAGAATATTACCGCACAGATTTCCAAAAAATCGCTAAAATTGCTGATTATGGCGTTTTAGCCTTCCTTAACGAATCACAAGGCGCTTTAAATAATGGTAAATCTTCTGGTGACGATAATTTAAAAAAATTAATTCGTCATAATTTTGTTAAAGCAAAAAACAGAATTATCGTCGCAATGTATTCTACAGAATTATCTAATATTCAAATGATTATCAATGAAGCAATCAGAGTAAACAAAAGAATTGCAATTATCGGTAGAAAAGCTCAAAGATTACTATTTATCGCAGAAATGATGGGATATGTAAAGGTTCCGGAAGACAGATTGGTTAATTTAAAATATCTTGACAGCGAAAATAATAATGAGTTAAATGACGTTGTCTTCTTAGTAACAGGCGAAAGACACGAGCCGTTCTTTATGTTGCAAAGAATGGCCAAAGGATTCGATCGACTAGTTAAACTAACTCAAACTGATACAGTGATGTTATTATGTCCACCTTTAGTTGGAACGGAAAAAATCGCTGCTAAAACTTATGATTCATTAGCCAAATTAGATGTTGAAATGATCAAAGTTAAAAAGGAGTATTTTGCACGATTCCATGCTTCATCTGAAGATATTAAATTTATGTATACCTTGTTAAAACCAAAATATATTATTCCAATTAACGGCGAGTATCGTTTTTTATTAGCTCAAGCAAATATTGCTAAGGAATACGGCTATCAGGAAAATGAAGTTTTCTTACTAGATAACGGTGAAGTAATATCTTTCACAAACGGGCTTAAAGATCGTTTTCATGACATGGTAGAAAACGGCACGATAATGGTTGACGGCACTTATGAGACCGATCTTAACGATCAAGTCTTAAAAGAAAGAGAATTACTCGCAGAAGACGGATTCTTATTGGTAATAGCTAACGTTAATGCAAAAGAAAAAACCATGCTAAACGCTCCGGAAATTGTTAGTCGTGGTTTCATGTATATGAAGGATAATGAAGAAATAGTTAAAGAGATTGAGATTATCTATCAATTAGAAACCAATAGACAATTTGCTCAAAAAACCATTGATTGGCAAAAATATAAAGACAATCTCCGTTATCAAATTCAAAGATATCTCTACAATTCAACAAAAAGAAAGCCAATTATTATACCGGTGATAATTGACACTTCTAAAGAACACACATGTGATATTATCTAAAAAAAGAAGAAGAGCTGTATTTGGCT
>DIGC01000060.1 GCA_002419445.1 Caryophanales bacterium UBA5732 | reverse complement strand
CGATTCTTTTGTCATCACATATTTTCGAAGAGGTTGAAAAAATTTGTGATCGAGCTGGAATTATTAAAGATGGCTATTTAATCGCATTAGAAGATATCAATTCACTAAAGGCTAAGGCTTCGGACATTTTTGAAGTTTATTTAGCCGAAACAAATTGATGATTCTTCTATGTCTTATCTTTTAACGACACCTAACTCAAGAGTTAAAATCGCAACTACACAAGCAATAATGACTTTATTTTTAAATGTTTTTTTCTTAATCGCAATAAATGTTTTAGTAATCATAATTAGTTCGGAAATGGCCTTTAAAGGCCATTTGTTGATTGGTAAGTTCATCGGATTAAATTTTGTTTTATTAGGTGTTTTGACTGTAGTTAGTGCTTTGGTGTTTTTGATTTCCACTCTTGTTGGTGATTATGGAAAAGCTGTAGGATTAAGCAGTGCGCTGGTCGGCTTTTTATTCATAATGAATATGATTATGAAACTTAGTGATGATTTAAGTTTCTTCCGTTATACAATATTTTTAAGTTTAGTCGATACAGGTAGAATTATGACTTTTTCGTCTTATACGCTTCTATCTGGCAGCATCACTTTGATTACCGGAATCTTAATTTATGTTTTAAGTGTGATAATATTTAACAAAAAAAGTTTGACTATCTAGGGAGGATTTGCATGGAGTTTTTATTTAGTTTGATGTTTTTAGTTTTTTTCTTATTAGTGAAAAAATTTGATAAAAGGAAAAAACATGTCAAGGTTGTACCAAAAACAGTTTATGTTTTACAAAAAAATTTAAATCTGCAAGAAATCAGTATCACGGAAAAGCAACAAGAAGTAATCAGGTACCTTAAAGAGAGTATCAAAGCGGTTGATGAAGATATTATTAAAGAGTGCAACACAACCGTTCAGGTAATAAAAAACCTATTGGCAAAAGGAGTGATTAAGAAAGTGAATTTTCGTAAATTAGACAAAAGTGAAATTATTATTTTTATAGCCACATGTTTATTGTTAGTCGGAAGTGCGTTTTTGGTTAACTATTTTGTTTTAATAAAAGCTAATTTAAGATACATCGGTATTTTTATCTATATTGCTATCTATCTTTATATTGCTTTTAATGTTTTACATTTTTTCATGCGTTTTGAACAAAACCTTTACCGAAAAATTCTTGTTATCGCATCTAGTGGGTTCATGGTTTTCGTTCTTCTGTTTTACGTATTTGGAGGTAGACCGATTTTCCACTCCGAAGAGTATGCTAATCTAATTGAAGTCAATGAAGCTAATTTTGTTGAAGATATTAATACCGTCAATGTCGATACATTACCAATCGTCGATAAAAGTTATGGCGCTAAACTAGGAAGTTTAAAATTAGGTGAATATCCTGGTATTGGCTCTGAATTTCAACCAGGAGCTTACTCAGATATCATCTACCAGGGAAAACAATACTTAGTAGCTCCACTCGAGTATCGAGGTTTCTTTAAATGGACCAGTAATAATGATACCGGCACACCGGGTTATATTTTAATCGATAAAGTTACATCCGTAACCACGCTTGTTAACTTAAGAGAAATTGATGGATTAGGAATGAAATACGTTCCTTCAGCTTACTTTGGTCAAGATTTGACGAGACATGCTTATTATAGTGGTTTAAGCAAATATAATTTGGAAAATATGTTCTTTGAAATTGATGAATCCGGTAATCCTTATTACATAATGCAATATTCATTGCCTTCTATATTCATCAACGGTGGTCCTAAAATTAATAAAATCGCCGTTGTTAATGCTGTTAATGGCGATCTTACTATTTATGAACCAACTGAAGTTCCTAGTTGGGTCGAAAGTGTTTATCCTGATAATCTAATTATTAGTCAGCTCAATTATTGGGGTTCACTTCAAGACGGTTGGTTGAATAGCGTCTTTGCTCAAAGGGGTGTTTTACAAACTTCATCAGGCTCAAGAGTTATCATGAATGAAGGCGAACTTTTCTATTTTACCGGTTTAACAAGTGTTGGTAATGATGAGTCTACAATCGGGTTTGTCTATGCGAATATGCAAACAAAAGAAACGAAGCTTTTCCGTTTTCCTGGAGCTACTGAAGAAGCGGGAATGAATAAAGCTTTAACTTTAATTCCGCAAAACAATATATCCGTTTCTTTTCCAATCCCACTTAATGTTCAAAATACTCCTACATATTATATTTTAATCAAAGGAGAAGACGGTAGAATATTAAGACATGTTTATATAAAAATTCAAGATTTAGAATTTTATACAATTTCAGAAGCTTCTAAATTAGATGCGTATAACCGCTATCTTGCAAAATTAAATGAAGACGACGATATTGTAACCACAGCCATTACCGGCGTCATTGACGATATAACTTCTTATGTCGTTGACGGTAATACCGTTTATTGGATTGAGATATCTGATGAACTTTATATGATCAATGTCGCTAACTTTACAAATGCGGAAATGCAATATTTCATTTCCAAGGATATTGGTGATACGATCGAAATATCTATCGTCGATTTCACGGTAGTAGATTTTGGCGAAGAATAAAGATTAAAATAAAAGGCCACAGCGAGTGTGGCCTTTTATTTTTGTCTTATGTTTAACTTACAGTTACTATAATCTCACTATATTAGCCGCTTGAGGTCCTCTATCTCCGTCAACTACGTCAAACGATACTGCTTGACCGTTTTCTAAAGATTTGTACCCTTCGCCTTGGATTGCTGAAAAGTGTGCAAAAATGTCATTTCCTTTTTCATCAGTGATAAAACCATAACCTTTTTCTGCGTTAAACCATTTTACTGTTCCGTTCATTTAAATCTCCTTTATATATTTGAAACTAACGTTATTATATCGTTATTTTTAAATTTTTGCAAGTCGAAATAATTCACTAATCAATTTCTTGGCGATCTTCTTCAGACAAATCGTCTGGTTCCGTTAAGCCTTTTTCCAGGCCAACATTCTTGATAACGGTGAATTTAGAACTGATTTTTTCCACTCTGGAGTTAACTGAATCACTATTTTTTTTGACCGAATCGATAGCGCGAGATAGTTTCAACCATTCATCGCCAAAACGTCCGAATTCCTTGCTTAATTTTATTAATTCTTCCGTTATTAATTTGGTATATTTATTTCTTTCAGAATCAATAATAAAAGCTTTAAATGAAGAAAGTAATGGAATGATTGTTGTCGGTGACACAATAGTTATAAATTTATCTCTAGCATATTCCACTACATTTTGAAGTTTCGAATGTAATAGCGCCAAAATGCCATCGCTGGGAACGAACATTAAACTATAATCAGCGGTAATAGGCGGATTAATGTACTTTCTGGCGCAATCGGTTATGTGTTTCTTCACTTCTTGGCCAAATTGAGAAATTAATTTTTGTTCATCTTCTTTTGTTAAATTTTGATTATCAAAAAGTTTTGAATATGATGAATATGGGAATTTTGAATCAATCGCAATCATTCCGTTAGGTTCAGGCATAAAAACCACCGCGTCAGCTCTAACAACTTCTTTATCTTCTCTGATTGTATATTGAGTTTTATAAAGTTTATCATTGTTACCGAATATTGAGTATAATAACTGATTCAATTGATATTCACCAAAAGAACCTCGAGCTTGATTATTTGAAAGAATATTCTTAAGTGAAATCATTTCTTCTGATAATATTTGAATGTTTTTCTGAGCTTCATCGATTACTTCGACTCTTTTAGCAATATTGATAAAAGTCGTATTGGCGTCATTAAAACCTTTATCCAGTCTCTCTTCGACTTTTTCATTAATGTTATGCATTCTTTTATCGATTGATTCGGTCAGTTCTTTAAACTCATGGTTAAAACGGCTATTCAATTTTTCTTGAAAGTCATTCATGGTTTGATAGAGCTTTTCTTTTAAATCAGAGATGTTCTTATTAGAGATATCACCTGATGATAACAACTGGTGATTTACCTTATTCGTCATATCCATTAAATTGCTATTTAAGTAATTTGAGATGGCTATTTCAAGTTGATTTAATTCATCTTTAAAGCTCACAGTAATATTTTTTTTCTTTTTATCTAATATATAATTAATAATCACTAAAGTTAAAGTTATAAACACTAAAACTAAAACTGTAATTAAGATAATTCTTTCAAAATCACTCAATGCTGTTACCCTCCCAGTTAAAACATCGGACTAAATAAGTTAAACCAACCTTGAATAATCCTTTTTAAAATACCGCGTTTTTGCCATTCTTTTAAATCAATTTGTTTAGATTTGGTTATATCATTTTTAAAACTTTTAACCAAATCATTTACAGCGTCATTTTCAAAGATGCAAGTCACTTCAAAGTTAAGATGGAAACTTCTTGGATCAAGATTTACCGAACCAACACTAGCTACTTTATTATCGATTATTAAGATTTTAGAATGAACAAAAGTATCCTGATACTCGTATATTTTTACGCCGATTAAAAGTAGTTGTTCATAATAAGATTGAGTTGCATAACCCACAGTGAAATAATCATGTTTACCAGGCAATAATAACTCGATTTCTACTCCGGATTTAGCCGCAATCTTGATAGCGGCCATTAACTCTGGTTCAATGATTAAATATGGAGTTACGAGTTTCAAAGTTTTTTTAGCTCTAACAATCATTTTCAAATATACGTCTTTAATTAGTCCGCTTTCAAAATCCGGACCTGATTCAATTACGCTGAAGAAACCAGGAAAATCCAATTTTGTTTTATCCAAAGGTTTATCCAAGACATTACCAGTAACATAATACCAATCTTTTACGAATACATTTTGAACGCTGGTAACGCCATTCCCTTTAATCAAAACATGAGTATCGCGCCAAAAGCCAAATTTAGGATCTTGATGATTATATTCATCGCCAAGGTTAATGCCGCCAACAAACCCGATAATCCCATCGATGACAATCGCTTTACGGTGATTACGGAAGTTAACGTTAGAGTTAAAAATAGAAATTGTTTGCGGATCGAAGACGCCTATTTTGACTCCGGCACTTTTAAGACTTAACATATATTTCCGATGTAAATGCTTATTAGAACCGAAATGATCATAGATTAAATAAACTTCTAATCCTTGAAGGGCTTTTAATCTTAATATATCTAAAATCTTTTTACCAATATTATCATTTTTAATAATATAAAATTCCATGAAAATATAGTCTTTAGCTTTGTTTAATTCCTCAATTAATCTAGGAAAGAAATTGTCGCCATTATCAAGTATTTCTACATAGGTATCATCTTTATAAATAGCGCGATTAGTTGTGGCTTTAATAAATTTGAAAATGTCCCCATATTCATAACTTTTATAATCAATGTCGGTGATTTCTTCTAGAGCCAAAAATGCTTTTTGAGCAATTAATGGTCTTGTTTTCCAAAATTTCCTTGTTTGAAAATCACGAGCGAATATATAATAAAGGAATACTCCAAGTATTGGATTTAAAACGATGATTAAAATCCAATAACTTTTATTATAGGCATAGGTCGGTTTCAATAAAACTCTTATCACAATTCCTAGAGCTAAAAACCAAAAAAAGCCTGCAAGTACGTAAAGCACGACTTTTGATTCAAATATAGACGCTAAAGAGGTAACGTAAGTATATTGCAATAACGTGATTGTGTAAACAAAAAAACCGACAACCCCGAGAGCAATAATCACAAATATTCTTTTCATGTTTTTACTTCCTTATTTATAATAATTGTACCATGTTTGGCAAAATATGTATATCCTTATCAAGCAATGAATCAGCATAAAAAATCACTAGCTAAAAAGTTGCTAATGATTTTCCATAATAAATTATAATTCTACAACTTTTGCTTTTAGTCCAAATTTTCTGACCGAGTTAATGGCTGAGATACAACTGCTTTTAACCGGGTAAGTTTCACCAGTCAAAATTAGTTGGTTAGTAGCCGAGTAAAGATTAAATTGATAACGATTTTGTTTATCGCGACTAACGGTAAAACGTTTTTCACCAATCGCTGTTTTGATTGTTTCAAGCCCTTGTTTAGCGGAAGCTTTAGAAGAATATCCTTGAGAAACAAACAGGACTTGGGCATTGTTGGCTTTTAGGCGTATCAAAAATGCTTTTTCTTCACTGTAAATCTCATATTTACCAGTAGCGACTTCAGCGATAGTTTCATACTCTACCAATTCTTCCCGAACTTCATCATCAGGAAGTTTAGCTATGGTATCAATCCTTTCAGTGTTAAAAAACTTCTTTACTGACTCTACTGCTGATTCAGCTTGCTTTTCATTCGGGTAAAATTCACCAACCATAATGACTCTTGCTTTATTGGCGGTATAGAGATGGTATTGAGAAAATCCGCTCTTATCTGTATAAACTTCAAAGACACCATTTTCTACATTTTTCTTAAAAGTTTCAATACCGGTGAAAGCTCCTTTTTCAGTCGTGTATCTTAATGAGACCGCAAGCACTTCGCCATTTGAGGCCTTTAACCGATACTTGTAAGAACCAGCTTCCTGAAACACTTCATACTTACCTTGATAAGCTTTGGATGATGGTTTGTTTTGCGTTTTATTAACTGAAGGGATAGGTTTTATCGGTTTTTCTCCGCTTGAACTTTCAACTGTTTTGGTAGGTTCTTGTTTAACAACATGATCATTTTTAACAGTTTTTTCTGTGCTTTTTGGCATTATAAACTGTTTTGATTCAGCTGGTTTATCCTCTGGTTTTATCGTTTCTTTTGATTCTACTTCAACTTTTTCTTTACTTGTAATAACTTCTTTCGGTGTCTGACTTACATTGTTTGTATTTTTCTTTTTCTTTTTAAAAAACCAACACATAATAATTCACCTCTTTAAATACATTATAACTTATTTAGATAATTTTTAAAACGGATTAATGAATATATCGAATATGTAAATATTAAAACTATCGATGAGATAAATAAAAAAACACAGGGTGTGGAATCCTGTGTTTTTAAATTTGGCATTTTAACGTTTACTGAATTGAGATGCTTTACGCGCTTTTTTAAGACCGTATTTTTTACGTTCTTTAACACGTGGGTCTCTCGTAACTAATCCAGCTGGTTTAAGAATTTTTCTGTATTCAGGGTTAACTTCCATCAAAGCTCTTGTAATCCCTAAACGGATTGCTCCTGCTTGTCCAATAAGTCCGCCACCATTTACATTAACTGTGATATCAAATGTATTTTCGTTTCCGGTTAACACTAAAGGTTGTGAAACGTCTAGTCTTGCTAGTGCAGATGGGATATAATCATTGAACTCACGTTCGTTAACTGTAATCTTACCATCGCCTGGTCTTAATATTACTCTTGCAACTGAAGATTTTCTTCTTCCAGTTCCGCGATACATAACAGATTTAGCCATCGTTTCCTCCTAACCTTTCAATTCCATAATCACAGGTTGTTGTGCCTGTTGTTTATGTTCTGCTCCCGCATAAACGAATAATTTTGTGTACATTTGATCTCCAAGTTTATTCTTTGGTAACATACCTTTAATAGCTAATTCAACCATTCTAATTGGTTTTTCAGCCATTAATTCTTTAGCCGTTCTTGTTTTTAATCCACTTGGATATGTAGAATGAGTATAATATTTTTTATCTTCCCATTTATTTCCAGTTAGAACAATTTTATCAGCGTTAATAACGATAACATAATCACCGCAATCTACATGTGGTGTAAATGTCGGTTTATGTTTACCTCTTAATACCGTAGCTACTTCAGTAGCTAAACGACCTAATGTTGCGCCTGCTGCATCAATCACGAACCATTCGCGTTTGATTGTATTCTCATTTGCCATGAATGTTTTCATTTTATTACCTCCTTAAATTTTTATTAAAGAGCTAGTGGGCTATAAAATAAAAAATGTACCTTTATTATCTTACCACTTGTCTATAATTAAGTCAACAATTATTATCTGTAAAAAAAGATATTTTTTAGCTGATTTTATCTCCAGGTTTCATCTGTTTGCTGGCTTCGATAACATAGAGTTTTCCATTGTTATCTTCTCCTGCAAGTAGCATGCCTTCTGATAAAATTCCTCTAAGTTTTACTGGTTTTAAATTACAAATCACTAAAATATTTTTACCAACTAAGTCTTCTGGTTTGTAATCATTTGCTATTCCCGAGACGATAGTTCTGATCTTGTCTCCTGTATTAATACTGAATACCAACAACTTCTTTGCGTCCGGATGATTCTTGCCTTCTAAGATTTTACCAACCCTGATATCGACTTTTGCAAAGTCATCAATTGTTATCTCCGGTAAGATTTCAATCTTCTTTTCTTCAACAACAGGCTTCTTGTTTTGCTCCATCATCGCTTTAATATTTTGTTCTTCTACCTCTTGATCTAGTCTAGGGAAAAGATGTTCAGCTTTCGCAGCGACGGTGTAGGTTGTCTTTTTTCCGAATTTATAACTATCAAAGCCTCTGTATTCTTCTTCAACATTTAACATTTCAAAGACTTTAGGCGTCGTTTCGACCAAAACAGGAATATACATGATATTAATCAATCTTATGCTTTCCAATAAATGGTACATAACAGATTCTAAAACTATTATTTTTTCAGAGTCTTTAGCTAGTTCCCAAGGGAAGGTATCATCAATTAATTTGTTGGTTCTTTTTACTAAGACACTGACTTCTAAAAGAGCATTAGCTATTTTGAACTCATCCATATTTTGTTGGTAATTAGCAAAGACTTCTTTAGCAACAGTCTCTAATTCCAATTCAAATTTTTGATATTCATGATGATGTTTAACCAACTTCACTGTACCATTAAAGTATTTATTAACCATGGAAATTGTCCGAGAAACTAAATTACCGTAATCATTAACTAAATCAGTATTTATTCTCGCAACGTAGTCATTTGGAGTGAAAGCTCCGTCATGACCATAGTTAAGTTCGCGAACGATATAATATCTAAAAGCATCTAAACCGTATTTTTCAGTCAATTGATCCGGATAGATTACGTTTCCTTTAGACTTAGAAATCTTACTATCCTTCATCAAGTACCAACCGTGAGCGAATAATCTAAATTTTATCGGAATATCTAAAGCCATTAACATTATTGGCCAATAAATCGCATGGAACCTTAAGATATCTTTACCAACAACATGAATTACTTCATCACCATTAACCCAGTATTTTTGATACAATTCGTCGTTTTTAGAACCATAGCCTAAGGCGGTAATGTAGTTGCTTAAGGCATCGATCCAAACATAGACGACATGTTTAGGGTTTGACTTAACCTTGACTCCCCAATTAAAAGCAGTCCGAGAAACGCTTAAATCATTTAATCCGGATTTAATAAACTGAACCACTTCATTCTTTCTGGTTTCGGGAACGATAAATTCAGGATTACCTTCAATAAACTTAAGTAATCGATCTTGATATTTCCCAAGTCTTAAGAAATAAGTTTCTTCTTTTAGAAGAATGGTGTCAGATCCGCAATCTGGACACTTACCATTATCTAATAGTTGAGTTTTAGTAAAATAAGTTTCACAAGAGACGCAATAATTTCCTGTGTACTCGCCAAGGTAAACGTCGTCGTTTTTCAATAATTTTTCGAAGATATCTTGAACAACTACTTCGTGTCTTTTTTGCGTAGTTCTAATAAAGTCATCGTTGGATATATCTAATTTCTTCCAAAGTTCCTGTGACAGATTAGCATAATAATCAACTAGATCTTGCGGTTCCATATTGCTATTTCTGGCAATCTCTTCAATTTTTTGTCCATGCTCGTCGTTTCCGGTTAAGAATCTAGAGTCATATCCTTGAAGTTGTTTATATCTTTTAATACTATCGCATAGACAAGTAGTATATGCTGAACCAATGTGGAATTTACCACTTGGATAATAGATAGGAGTCGTAATATAAAATGTTTTCAAATTTTCACCTCAGATAATACTAATATTTTAAGTTTTGTTTAAAAGTTTCTAAAGCTTGTTCACCGTTAATTGTTTTAATAATTTCAAAAACAAATTCATAAACTGCGCCAGCACTTTTTCCTGTGATGAACAATCCGTCTGTAACAGCTTTTTTTTCTACTCTAATAGCTTTTCCCATTTCTTTCTCTGTTCCGGGGAATGATATATATTTTTTATTATCCAACAATCCCAGCATTCCAAAAACAGTCGGTGCAGCACAAATTGCGAGCATCCACTTACCGGCATCATGAAATTTTTTGACAATTTCTTTCACTTCGATGTTTTCTCTTAAACCAAACGCGGCTCTACCGCCAGGGATAAACAATCCGTCGTAATC
This sequence comes from Caryophanales bacterium UBA5732, assembly GCA_002419445.1. Taxonomy (GTDB): domain Bacteria; phylum Bacillota_I; class Bacilli_A; order Izemoplasmatales; family Hujiaoplasmataceae; genus UBA2289. Next base: position 31,775 of record DIGC01000060.1, on the reverse strand, counting down.
AGTAACCGAAAGATTTTTCATTTTTTTTAAATTAGTAACAACTGTTTGGTAGGATCCTTTAACCTCATCCTTATTATAGACACTAAAGAAGTCGACTGTAAAACCGGCTCTTCTTAATAAAGCGCTTGTTCCCAATGCTTCTATGTCTTCAAATCCGTCGGCTAATAAACACGCAAAATTCATTTATTCGTCCTCCTTGATTTTATTTTGTAAATATTCTTGGTAAATCATGTTTTTAGGTATGTTAGTCATTTCTGAAACTTTTTTCATGGCTTCAGTTTTCTTTAAACCTGAAGTAATGAAATAATCAACTTGTTCTACTAGTGTTAATGAAGAAGTGTATTCTTCCTGATATCCTTCAACAATCACGACCAATTCACCCTTTAATTCATCTAAACCTTCAAATTCGCTTAACTTACCGCGAATAATTTCTTCAAAAGCTTTGGTAATTTCTCTGGCAATAACAAAATTACGATCTCCTAGGACTTGATACATATCTTTTAAAGTGTTTTTAATTCGATGTATCGCTTCATAAAAGATTAAAGTTTCTGGGGAGTATTTAATCCTTTCCAGTTGTTGAATTCTTTTATTGCTTCTAGCTTCTAGAAACCCAAAAAAAGAAAAAGGTAAAGTCTTCATTCCCGACATCAATAATCCCGGTAATAAAGCATTAGCTCCCGGTAGAGCAATCACATTAAATCCCGCTTTAATCACTTCATTTACTAATATATACCCCGGGTCGCTTAATAAAGGCATACCCGCATCACTAACTAACCCCACGTTTAAACCGTTTTTTAATTGCTCCAAAACTTCTAAATATCGTTTCGCTTCATTGTGTTCATGAAAAGATATTGGGTTTTGATCAATTTGATAATAGCTTAAAAGTTTTTTTGTGACTCTTGTATCTTCGGCGTATAGAACATTAACTGTTTTTAATATTTTAATTGCTCTAAAAGTTATATCTTCTAAATTACCAATCGGTGTTGGAATTAAATATAAGCAACTATTCTCATTTTGGTAACTATAGTTTTTTAACATTAGATTCCTCTCCTAGATGAAATATCCGCTTTACTTCTTCGGTATATTCGTTAAGGTTATTATAGATATATAAAGGTTCTAAAACTTTTAAATTGCCAGTATTTCCGTTATATTTAGCTTCGACTAAAACCATTAAAGCTTCATTGTCTCTTTTTGTATAGACGAATCGCAAACGTTTTATCACAAACTTTTCTTCCTGTAAGTCACTAACAAGTTCTTCTAGACGAGCTGCACGGTGAATAAAAAAGAAGGAGCCGCTTGTTTTCAAAATCTTCTTTGCGGCTATGAGTATTTCTTTAAAAGTAATACCAACCTCATGTCTAGATAATGAGAGATTCTCATTTTTGTTAATCATTCGTAATTCGTTGACTTTAAAAAATGGAGGATTAGAAACTAAAACATCAAAACTGCTTGATGGGAACATCGTATAGATAGTTTTAATGTCTTGATTAAAAATCTCGATTTGATTCTCTAATTTATTTAATTTGATACTTTCATTGGCGAGATCAACCATCTCTTTTTGAATATCTACTCCCAATAACCTAATCTTTGTTTTCAGCGATAGATAAAGTAGTATCGCTCCAGCTCCTGAGCCTAATTCCAGAAGGTTCCGATCTCTGGATTTAATTTCAACGAAATCTCCTAGCAGTAAAGAATCGAGAGAAAATCTGAAACTATCTTCTTTTTGCAATATCTTTAATCCATCATAAGCCATTAAATTATGGGTGTATATTTCTGACATATTAATCCTCTAAATTAGTTAAAACCGAAACGTCATCCGAAAGCTCTTCTTTGGTATCGGCAATATTATTAATATCAAAAACCTTAGAAGTTCCATCTTTGAATTGAACTGTGGCAGATTGCATGGAGTAATTGATATCAACCACTTTGCCTCTTCCCTCTAAAGTCCAGACAAAGGAATTGATATTTGGCATTTCCTTCTTGAAATCACGGTAATTTTCATCTTCATATCGAATACAACATAAAAGCTTCCCACAAATACCGGAGATATTACTTGGATTCAAGGAAAGATTTTGATTTTTTGCCATTTTAATGGAAACTGGTTCGAACTCTCTTAAAAATGTAGTGCAACAAGTTTGCCTACCACAAGGTCCGATACCGCCAATAACTTTTGCGCCGTCTCTAGCTCCAACCTGTCTTAATTCAATTCTTACATGAAATTCATTAGCTAAATCTTTAACTAAATCACGAAAATCTACTCGACCTTCAGCGGTAAAATAGATAATTAATTTAGAACGATCTAAAGTGTATTCACAATTAAGTAATTTCATATCCAACTGATGAAGTTTAACTAACTCATTAGTCTTTTTCATGACATGTACTTCTTTATCGACGTTTTCTTTGTGAGTCTTTAAATCTTCAAAGTTTGCCATTCTTAAAATGGGTTTTAAAGGTGAAACGATTTCTTCATCACTAATTTCCATAATGCCAGAAACGACTTCTCCTAATTCAAAACCTCTGATTGTTTCAACTACGACAAAATCATTTTTATGAAGATCAAGATTATTTGTTGAGAAATAATATTTTTTTCCTAAATAATTAAACTGTATCGCTACGACTGTGTGTTGCATATTTATAACCTCTTTCTAGAATCATCAGCAACTTATTAAAAGCTAACTGCAAATTAATATTATATTTTAATTTCATTGATAAATCGAGCATTTCTTCCAAATACTCCTGTGCTTGATTTTTGGTAATTTTTTTAGCTAATTTCGCTATGGTTTCCTTTTGATCGATAAACATGATAAAATTATCGTTATTTAATTTATAACTTAAGATATCTTTTTGATAATATATTAGTAAGTTCATAAAAATATCAACATTTTCATTGTCAGTAAAAAGCTTATCAGCTTGGTACAAGCTGATAATTGAAGATTGATCTTTAAGTGTAAGATTTTGAAAAATCTCTGTGACTAAGAGATATATTTCTTCTGTTTCTTTGTTTTTAGCTAATTTCTCAGCTGTCGGTAAATCAGATGTGTATTGACTGATGATATTCGCAAAAGTTTCATTGACATTTAATTCCACTAAATAATCTTTGATAATACTGCGATTGATTGGTAAAAAATGTAAAATTTCGGCACGAGAAATAATAGTTGAAAGTAAACTATTATAGTTTTCAGTGATTAAAACTTGGTAAACTTCTTGACCTGGTTCTTCCATGGTTTTCAATAAAGTGTTCGCGGAACTTGGGTTAAAACGATCAGCGTCGATAACTATATAAATTCTCGGTCCTGGTTCCAATGAAGCTTTTGATAATTCTAGGATAAGATTACTAATTACTTCTTTTTTAATAACTTTACCCGGAGGATCAATCACAAAAAGATTAGGATGTGTATTATTTTCTACCCTTAAGCAGTTATGACATGCATTACAAGGGTTATAATCTTGAGGATTCGTGCATAAAAGAGTTTTTGCGAAGAGAATCGCAACTCCTTTTTTTCTAGTCCCTTTTGGACCTTCAAAGATATAAGAATGAGATACGCGGTTTCGAGCAATACTGTTTGTTAATATTCGCGCAACTCCATCTTGAGTTTTTCTCACATCATCCCAGTTTTTAAACATAGTTACTCCTATAGAATCTTATCGATTAATGTTATTGCCTCTTGAGCCACTTTTTCGATTTCTTGTTCACCATTAACCATCTTTATTCTATCATATTTTTCGGTTAATTCTAAGTAACCTCGATAAATCATTCGGTGAAAATCCATATTTTCTAGATCTAAGCGGTTTACTTCACGATTAGGAGTCTGAAATACCCTTTTCAAGCCAACTTCAGGTCTGACGTTAACAAAGATAGTTAAATCCGGTAAAGCGTCCTCAATCGCAAAATAGTTGATTTCGTAGACCTTGTCAATCCCGATATTTCTAGCGTATCCTTGGTAGATTAAAGAACTGTCGACAAAACGGTCACAAAGAACAATCATATTTCTTTCTAAAGCCGGTTTGATTTTCTCTACAAGATGTTGTCTTCTAGCAGCAGCAAAAAGGAGAGCCTCGGTCCGAGGATCCATTTCTGTGTTTTCTTTATTTAAAAGGATATCACGGATTTTTTCGGAGATGGCAATACCTCCTGGTTCTCTAGTAACCATTACCTGATAGCCTTGGTCTTCATAATGTTTTTTAACTTCCTTGATTACAGAGGTTTTTCCCGAGCCTTCTGTACCCTCAAAAGTAATAAATTTACCCTTCATTATCCATCACCTGCTTATTATTCCATTATCTCATAAATAATGGTTTTTTTAAATAAAATTATTTCATTAAAATATCTTAGTATGTTACAATATATCAAGAGGGTGGTTGAAGAATGCAGATTAACATCAACAATTTATCTTTTGCCTACGGCACTAAAACTATCATTTCTAACTTATCTCTGACTTTAAATAGCGGAGATTATTTAGTCGTTAGAGGTAAAAACGGCTCTGGTAAATCAACGTTTATCAAGTGTTTGTTGGGTTTTAACCAAGTAAAATCAGGCATGATATTTTATGATGAGATTGACATCACTGATTTTAAAACTTGGACAAGATTCGGCTATGTAAGTCAAAGTTTTGATGATTTTAATTATGAATTCCCTATTACCGTCGGTGAGTTTTTACAGATTTCTAGTCTAAAAAAAACTAACGAATCTGAACGGTTAAAATTACTGGAAAAAATGGGAATTTTTAATATCATCAATCAAAATATTAATGCTTTATCCGGAGGGCAACTTCAAAGAGTTTTCATCGTCAGAGCGATGTTAAACCATCCTGATGTTTTAATCCTTGATGAACCCACCGCTTCAATAGATAAACAAAATAAAATTTTCTTCTATAACACAATTGAAGAGTTTCACCAAGCTGGATTAACTATTGTTCTAATAACTCATAATGATGATATTGAAGAATTGAATTATACTCATCTTCTGTCAATGTATGGCGATTTAACTACCAGTTTTGAAGAACGAGGTGTTGAATTAACCGAGGGGGTACTATAATGATGATGTTATCATTTATTACCGACCTCTTCCAACAAGAGTTCATGCTGAGAGCTTTAATAGCCGGCATCATGTTGGGAATTTTAGCTCCTTTGTTGGGAACTTTTGTAGTTGTAAGAAGACTATCATTTATCGCAGATACTTTAGGCCACTTTTCCTTAGTAGGGATTTCCGTTAGTTTGTTTTTATCATCAATAGGTGTAATGACATTTTTTGATAAGCCTCTCTATTTGGGGATTATCTTCTCAGTAATTGGAGGACTTTTAATAGAGTTGTTCCGAAGGTCTTATAATAATTTCCAGGAAATATCCATGGTTATTGTTATTAGCTTAGGAGCTGCATTAAGTGCAATTTTCTTCTCATTATCAAAAAAAACCGGTTCTTTGTACAACTATTTATTCGGTTCAATTCTAACAGTTACAAATTATTATATAGTTCTTATTCTAATCACTGCGGTGATTGTCGCAATCTTGTTCATCCTTTTCGGAAAACAGATTCTCGCTGTCAGTTTTGATGAATCGAGTGCGAAATTCTTAGGGATTAATGTTAACCTTTTCCAAATAGTTTTTATCATTATGTTATCAATCGTTGTTTCCGTACTATTAGAATCAGCGGGAGTCTTATTGATTTCTTCGATGATGGTTATTCCGGTAGCTGCGGGTATGAAACTTGGATGGTCATATAAATCAACTTTAGTTATTTCGATTATCTTCTCTGAGCTTTCTGTTTTCTTTGGATTATGGTTAGCTTATTCACTTAATATTCCAAGTGGCGCGGCGATTGTTTCTATTAATATTATCATTCTGTTGGTTGTTGCTATCGTAAAAAGAATTATTTTAAAATCAAGAATCGCAAAAATGGACAAACTCCAATAAATATTTAAGGCTTAAATCTAATTTTTTAGACTTAAGCCTTTTTTAATAATTTATTTTATTTAAATACAATCCCGAAGCCGGTGCTAAATCTTTGGTATGAGTTCGGGATTTTTCTTTGATGATGTCCAGAATATCGATGTCAGTTTTTTTTGTTGCAAAATTTATAACATGATTGATGATTAACCTAACCATGTATCTTAAAAAGCCGTTGCCTCTGATATATATTTTTAAGATGTCATCATCTAGTTTATATCCGGCATCATAAATGGTTCTTACATTGTCACCTTTAATGCCTTTAGCAAATGAGGAAAAATCAAAAGTACCAATTATTTCTTTCAGTTGATTATCTAGCCTTATAAAGTCTAGATATTCAATCTGCCATGTATATTTCAGTAAAAAAGGATTAAAATCGCCTAATTTGATTTGATAAAGATATTCCTTTTCACAGACATCATAACGGCTATGAAACATGGGATGTACTAATTCGACATCTTTAATAAATATGTCTTTTGGTAAACGGTGATTCAAAAACTTTAGCCACTCATCTGTTGTTAATTTAGATAAATCATCGAAATGAACCACTTGGTTGATGGCGTGTACTCCGGCATCAGTCCTAGAAGATCCTTGAACTAGAATCTCTTGATTATTAACTTCGGAGATTAATTTAGATAATTCGCCTTGGATTGTTTTTTCTTTGTCTTGAATTTGAAAGCCGTGATAATTGGAACCGTCGTAAGAAAGTGTCAGTTTTAATCTTTTTAAAGGATAATTTTTTGTTTTTATGACAATTCTTTGAATTTTGCCATTATTATAAGCTATTTTTACCGGATTATTAAATTGATTATACCCGTAATCCATATGATAGGTTGCGTGATTGGTAAATTTAATGTCTTTTATAAGATAAACATTTGATTCTAAATAGTTTTTTACATCTTTGATGTTCAAAAGAATTAAATCATCAATCTTTAGGGCTACTGATGGGTCTAAATTGTCTAGCATCTATATCACCTTAAGGACAATGCCTAATGCTAAGATGCCTACACTGAATCCTGTAGCAATTATATCGCGATAAGAAAAATAAAGTTCGTTGATTCTTGTACGCTTTTCACCGGGAATAAAGTTTCTGGATTCCATGGCATTAGCCAACTCTTCACTACGCATGAAGGCGATGATGAACATCGGTACCAATAGAGAGATCACTTGTTTTAATTTGTCTTTGAGTTTTCCTTCGCTAAAATCTGCGCCACGCGAAGCTTGTGCGAGCATAATTTTATTAGCTTCATCAAAGATGGTTGGAATATATCTTAAACTAATAGAAATTATTAGTGCGAAACTTTCAGAATCAAATCCGATTTTTTTTAGTGGATGCATCAACTTTTCCAACCCTTGAGTCAAGTCTGTCGGTTTAGTAGTTAAAGTTAAAACAGTTGAAAGCGTAATGATAATTATTAATCTCACAACCACAAAAGCCGACATCTCAAGTCCGGCTTGATAGATTGAGAAATTAAATGGTTCTACTACTTGTTGACCGAAATCAACAAACCTTAATATTGAATAAACACTCACCGTAAATAGCAAAAACATTGTAAAACGCCATCTGGTAACTTTTACTAGAACACGCCAAAGAACAAACGCAACTACTAAAAAGAGAATGGTAAACCAGGTTAAATACATATCGCGAGATATTATCGTTGCCCCTTCTCTATTAAGCATGATTTGAAAAATAAAGGTAAAAATCAAAAGAATCATAATCGGTTTTAAGCCTTTAATTACTTTTATAATCGATATTCTGCCAATTATCAACAATAATATCGCTACTGCAAAACCAATTAATAATTGCGTAATCGTTTCTAATAAGAATACAGAAATCATAATAAACAAAACAGCTAAAATTTTAGTACGAGGATCAAGTTTATAAAAAAGCCCTTTACCTGGAATATACTGGCCGATGATTATACTTTTCATATTATCGCCGCCTTTTTGATTTCAGCTAAAGCAGCTTCATTAGTTTTTTGGTAAATATTCATATTTAATCCTAAGTTTTGATTTAAATAATTAAGAACTTTTATGGTATTTGGATAATCTAGATGATGTTTTGCCATATCAGTTTCTCTAAACAAAGTCTCCGGAGTCCCGTCAAAAACTAAATGCCCATCGTTCATTACTAAAACGCGGTTAAAATATTGATAAACCAAATCCATGTCATGGGTAATAATCACAATGGTCTTTCCAGTTTTTTCATTAATATCCTTAAAAAGGTCCATCAATACTCTTCTACCAGCTGGATCTAATCCCGATGTTGGTTCATCAAGCACTAAAATATCCGGATCCATCGCTAAGATTCCCGCAATAGAAACTCGCTTTTTCTCCCCGCCGGATAAATTATAGGGATTACGTAAAAGATAACTATCATCCAATCCTACAAGATTCAATGATTCTTTAGCTATTAGTTTAGCTTCTTCTTTGGTTATCTTAAAGTTCATCGGTCCGAACATAATGTCTTTTTCTACCGTTTCTTCAAACAGCTGATATTCAGGAAATTGGAATACTAATCCAACTTTTTTCCTAATGTCGTTATATTTTACTTTTTTATTTCGTTTGGCGGTTATTAAATGGCCAAAAATTTCCAAATTGCCAGAAGTTGGAAAAATTAAAGCATTCATATGTTTAGCCAAGGTGGATTTACCGGAACCGGTATGACCCACCAAAGCAATAAATTCATGTTTTTCTGTTATTTCTAAGTTAATGTCTTTGATTGCCGTATATAAACCTTGGGCAAACGAAGAATAATCATAACTTACTTGATTAAAGCGTATTCCCATAGTTTATCCCTAATTTCTTTATAATTATCAGTCATTTCCAGTGAACTAGCTAAATCTAAAGCTACCGGCAATTCTAAATGACTGTTTGTAAATATTTCTTTCTTCTTCATAACCGACTCAGTTTCTTCAAAAGCATAAACTTTACCTTTATTCATAACTAAAATCTTATCCGCCAGTAAAGCTTCATTAATATCATGAGTAATCATGATTATAGTTAGACCGTCTTTATGTAAAGTTTTAATATATCTAATCAGTTCTTCTCGAGAATAAGGGTCTAACATTGATGTAGCTTCATCGAAGATTATAATATCCGATTGCATTGCTAAAATTCCTGCAATCGCAACGCGTTGTTTTTGACCGCCGGATAAATTGCTTGGTTCTTTATCTAAAAACTCCAACATATTGACTTTTTTAGCGTAAAAGTCAATTTTTTCGAGCATTTCTTCTCGTAGAAAACATAAGTTTTCCATACCAAAAGCGATATCGTCTCTAACTGTAACCCCAACAAATTGATTATCAGGATTTTGAAAAACAATACCGATTTTCTTTCTTATTTCATAAGCGTTATTCGCATCTAACTTCATCTCATCAATAATGATTTCACCAGTTTTGGGTTCAAGAAGTCCAACTAACGTTTTCGCTAAAGTTGATTTACCGGAACCATTATGTCCTAATACGGCAATCCAATCCCCTTTGTTGATTTCTAAATTGATATCGTCTAGGACATTAGTTTTTTCATTATAAGAGAAACTTAGATTCTTAATTTCAATATAACTCATCATGTCACCGCCCAAATAAATATTATATCAAAAAAAATATAAAATCCCTAATTTATTAATTGATTTTCCAAATCTCTTAAAGCGACAATTCCTAATAAATGTTCTCCTTCTTGTCCGTTTTCAGTCACCAGTAATAGCAACATTTCTCGACGGACTTTAAAGTCTTTATTAAACATTTGATAGGCATCATAAATATTGGTGTTTGCGGAGATAAAATCATAGTATTTTCTCGGATGGTTATTTAAATCGATAGCCTCTATAATCTCACTAATTAACATCGCTTTATTAATGGTTTTTGTTGTATTAAGCGTTAAATAATCATATAATGATTTTTCCGTAAAAATTCCCAACAAATCATCCTTTTCAATAACCGGGATTGTCGAATAACCTGAATTCTTTAGCAAATCTACCACATCGCCGATCGTCGCTTTCAGATTAACTGTTTTCAAGTCTTGATACTTAGTCATGATTTGTCTAACTGTTAATGGTTTAGTAATCTTTTTTACAATCTCGGAGAATTCCCCTAAAAACTTATCGCTTGGAATTAAAACATCATTATTATGAGAGATGATATTTCGCATTTGTGCAGCTTGCTTAATAAGTTCAAAGTTATGATTATTGTTGATAATCATATTTTCTTTACTCTTTTTTATTTGATATAGTTTAGTTACAAAACCAGTGTAGGAATATTCCCCCCGAGAATATGTAACTCTTAAGTATTGTTCAAGTTCATTGAACAAATTTAAAAAATATTGTTCTTTATCCATAATTACAAAAACAAATCATAAAAGTTGATGGTATAGGTATAGTCATCTAAATTTAAGGTCCCTTTATCGACGTAAACCTCTATTTCGTTCTTATCAGCCATTGAAACGAAATAGTCATAAATATTATGTTTCACTTCAATGTCATGTAAAAAAACTTGATTAAGAGTCAGTGTCAAACTGAAAGTTGTTTTACTATAATCTATGTCAAAAATGAAATGAAACGCAGTCGTTACATTAGGAATAGTATCTCTTTTTAAACTCACTGTGATTATCAGTTGATTTTCCTCATTTAAATGAGCATAAATATAATCAAGTTGAAACTGTTCGTGATTGATAATAAAAAGACTATCTTCGGTTTCTCCGTTTAGAGGATCATATTCAGGATTAATATCTTTTTTAATTATATCCAAGATTAATAAGTTAATGAAATCTTCAATTAATGTATAAGAATCTTCTTCCTCAGTGAATAATAAATCTTCAACTTTTTCCAACATTAGGGCAGAAAAATTCCCATCGGTTTCGTAGACATCTTGGGGTAAATCGCTAGATGTAACCTCATACTTTATTTGATTAATTGCAATTAACCCCGCTCCGACAATTATTACAATTAAAACTAATAAAAATATCAGTAATCTTTTAATAATTTTCACTATTTGTTCACCTTTATTCTTTGTGGATAGATCCCTATCAATTGACCGTTTCCAGAAACAATAGCTTGTGTGGAATTTTTGCAAATTCCATATTGATATTGCAAAAGAATATCGGTAGAATCTTTTAAATCTTCTACAGGAATGACTAAATCATTAATAAAGCGATGAGTTTTAATAAGAATGCTTTTCACGTTATCTGCTTCATATTCAAAAACTTCTCCGTTTTTTAATTTGTAGATAACCTCGTCATTGATGATAATCTTCATTGCGACAGCAAAACCTAAAGGAGCTTTTACTCTTTGAAATCTCATTTTCATAATTATTCACCTACATTATAGTTTTATATTAATATAATAACACTTTTGACTCTTAAAAAGATAGTATTTAGAAAAAAGCAAAACATTTTCAAATAAAAAAACAGCGATTCAAAAAAACTGAATGCTGTCGATTATATTTGAGAGATTCTTTTTACTAAATAATAGCGAATTTAATGATAGCTTCGCAAGCTATTTCACCGTCGACATATGCTATCGCCTCAGCTACGCCTAAATTACCTAGGCGTTTTATCACTTTGGACTCTAAACGCAATGTGTCTCCAGGAATAACTTTTCGTCTAAATTTACATTTGTCGATACCGGCAAAGTAAGCATTTTTCCCTTTAAATCCCTCTGTGGAAAGAATGGTCACAGCGCCAGTTTGAGCTAGAGCTTCAACAATTAAAACTCCCGGCATAACATGTTCTTCGGGAAAATGACCAGTGAAAAATTGTTCATTAACACTTACATTCTTGAGTGCTATCGCGCTCTCTCCCGGGACTAATTCAATAACTCTGTCAATTAGTAAAAAAGGGTAGCGATGTGGGATTATCTTTTGAATTTCATTACTGTTAAGTATCATTATTTAATCTCCTNNCTTAAACTTTTTAAAAACTAGTGTGGCATTATGACCACCAAAACCGAGACTATTGGTAATGGCGTAATTAACTGTCCTAGATACACCTTTTCCTAAGGTGTAATTCAAATCACATACTGGATCTAGTTCTTTAGTTCCAATTGTTGGCGGAATAAAGTCTTCTTTGACGGACAATAAAGTAAACATCGCTTCTATAGCACCGGACGCTCCGAGAAGATGACCGGTCATTGACTTAGTACTAGAAACATTTAATGCATATGCATGTTCTTTAAAAGCCTTCTTTATCGCGATGGTTTCAACAGAGTCATTCAATGGTGTCGAAGTTCCATGAGCGTTGATATAATCAACGTCATTCGGCATTATTTTTGCGTCTTTAACAGCTAATAACATACAATCTCTTGCTCCGATTCCTTCAGGATTCGGTCCAGTGATATGAGTGGCGTCGCATGTCGCACCATAACCGACTATCTCACCGTAAATTTTTGCTTTTCTCATTTTTGCATGTTCATATTCTTCTAGTATTAAAGTCGTAGCGCCTTCACCCATAACAAAACCGCTACGGTTTTTGTCAAAAGGAATACTTGCGTAATCTGGATCGTTTCCTCTATTTAAGGCTTGCATAACCGCAAAACCCCAAATTCCAAATGGAATCACTGTCGCTTCACTACCTCCAGTAATTACTACATCTAAATAATTATCTCTAATCGCTCTAAAAGCTTCACCAATAGAATTAGTTGCGCTTGCGCAGGCTGTGACATGACTTAATACCGGTCCGTGAATTCCATATTTTATCGCAATATTTCCCGCTGCTAAATTAATGATTGCACTTGGAATAAAATAAGGGCTCAAGCGGTTATAACCTTTTTCCGTCGAACGGTCTTTTTGTTCTGATATTGTTTCTAAACCGCCAATACCACTCGCATAATAAACACCAACTCTGTGTTCTGTTTCATTGTTAAAATCAATATTTGCGTCTAAGACAGCTTCATCAGTAGCGATTATCGCTAGTTGCATGAAACGATCAGTTCTTTTCAATTCTTTTAAACCAAATTTGGCTTCAAAGTTATACCCCTTGATTTCAGCAGCAAGTTTAACTTCATCGTTGCTGGCATCGTAATGAGTTATATGTTTAATTCCATTAACTCCGTTTTTAGCATTTTGCCACGTGGATGATGCATCATTGCCTAAAGGAGTAATAGCTCCTAAGCCGGTAATGACTACTCTTCTTTTGACTGTTTCCAATTAAATCATCCCTCCATTAACGCCAATAACTTGTCCGGTAATATACCTTGCGTTTTCACTAGCTAGAAAAAGACATAAATCCGCAATGTCGTCAGCTTTTCCAAAACGATTTAAAGGAATTTGCTTTAAATAAGCTTCTTTTATTTCCACCGGCAACCTATCTGTCATTTCCGTTTCTATAAACCCAGGTGCAACTGCATTAACAGTTATACCACGACTTCCTAATTCTTTAGCTAAAGATTTTGTTAAACCGATTATTCCTGCTTTTGAAGCTACATAATTTGATTGTCCGGGATTACCGATAACTCCGACAATACTGGTTATATTAATGATTGATCCCGATTTGTTTTTAAGCATGTATCTGCTTATATGCTTGCACATGTTCCATGTTCCTTTAAGATTAACTTCAATCACACTGTCGAAATCAGCTTCGGTCATCCTAATAATCATATTGTCTTTGGTAATACCCGAATTATTTACTAAAACATCAATATTACCGAAGACTTCAATACCCTTTTCAACAAGAGACTTTGCTTGTTCAAAATCAGCTACATCAGCTTGAACGGCAATAGCCTTTCCACCTGAATTTACGATTTCTTGAACAATTCTTTTTGCTTGAGTTTGGGATTGATTATAATTGATTATGACATTGGCTCCAGCTTTTGCAAAACTAAGAGCTATCGCTTCACCAATCCCTCGACTGCCTCCGGTAACGAGAACTGTTTTATTTTTTAAACTATCCATGGTTTTCCTCCATTTTACTTAAAGTTTGAATTAATGAAGAGTCATCTTCAATATTCATAACCATTACTTCCATATTAATTTTTTTCACAAAACTACATAATGTTTTCTTTGGACCTATTTCGATAAACGTGTCTACACCAGAAGTGATAAGTTGTTCAACCATTTGATAGAACTTAACGCTATTGGATAATTGTTTTGCGAAAATATCTTTCAGTTGCGATTCTGTTTTATGGAAATCACCAGTAAGATTTACCAGTAAATTTCTTGTAGGTTCTTTAAGATTAATTTCATCTAAAAAACTTCTGAATTCCTTTTCGGCATCATGCATCATTTTTGAATGAAACGCACCGGTTGTACTTAATAAAATTGCTCGTTTAGCTCCTTTTTCAATGGCCCATTCATTCAATAAATTAACTGCTTTTTCTTCACCGCTGACAACCAGTTGGTCATAAGTATTGTAATTAGCAATAGTAACGTATCCTGGTACTTCTTTAATTATTTCTTCAATTGTCGTAGCATTAAGACCAATAATCGCACTCATTTTACCGGAAGTTTTTTGAACAGCATTCTCCATTAAAAGCGCTCTTTGCTTAACAATTTTAAGACCTGTTTCAAAATCAAAAATGTTATTGTGTAAGTAAGCACCATATTCACCTAAACTTAGACCCATACTGTAATCAGCATCGATGTTATGTGTTTTAAGAACCGCTAAAATTGCTTGATAAAGCGTAAACATACACACTTGAGTGTATTTGGTTTGAAATAATCTAACTTCATCTTCAAAGCAAATTTCAGAAATCGGATAACTGGTTATTTTTTCAGCAAAATCAAAGATTTCCCTTACATAATCATATTTTTGATAAAACTCTTTTCCCATACCTAAGTATTGTGACCCTTGACCAGAAAACATAAATGCTAATTTCATTAGATAATACCTTTAGCCACTAAACTATTTTCAAAAATATCATCAAGTATTTCTTTCACTGACCTGATTTCTTTAACAAGTCCAGCACATTGACCAGCCATAAAACTACCGTTATCAATATCTCCATCAATGACAGCTTTTCTTAGTGAACCTAAAGTTAACTTTTCTAATTCTTCTAAACTTGCATTTCCATATTTAACTAAATCCAAATACTCTCTAGCCATTTTATTTTTTAAAACTCTAACCGGCGCTCCAGTCTGTCTTCCAGTCACCACTGTTTCCGTATCTTTGGCGTTTATGACTTTTTCTTTATAGTTAATATGAATAGGACATTCGTGACTAGCTAATAAAACCGTACCGATTTGCACGCCTTTAGCTCCAAGAACAAACGCTGCATCAAAACCTCTGTGATCAGCAATGCCTCCGGCCGCTATCACCGGTATTTTAACTGCATCAACAACTTGCGGAACTAAAGTCATGGTTGTAGTTTCGCCGATATGTCCACCGGCTTCGGTACCCTCGACAACTAAGGCATCAGCTCCTGAACGTTCTAGTCTCAATGCAAATGCAACACTAGGAACGACAGGAATAACAATTATTCCGGCCTCTTTCCATTTTTTCATATATACACCAGGGCTACCAGCCCCTGTAGTTACGACTTTTATGCCTTCTTCAATAACTAAATCGCTTAAAGCGTCAGCGAACGGACTCATCAACATGATATTAACGCCAAAGGGTTTATCTGTTAATGCTTTAGTTTTTCTTATTTCTTCTCTGACTCTATCAGTATCCCAACCACCACAGCCAATTAAGCCTAATCCGCCAGCGTTACTGACAGCGCTAGCAAGTCGGTGATCGGCAATATTTGCCATACCCCCTTGAATTATCGGGTACTTTATATGTAATAAATCTCTAATATCCATAGTAATCACTTTACAACTAAAATTATTTTAAGTTGAAATCCTTTCTTAACGACTAGTATTCTATTAAGGCTCCAGCCCACGTCAATCCGCCACCAAAAGCGACAGTGACAAATAAATCATCTCTTTTTAATATACCATTTTTTATAGCTTCGTCAATCGCGATTGGTACACTGGCAGCTGAAGTGTTTCCAAATCGATCAATATTAATATACATCTTAGTCATATCCATTTCTAGCTCACGAGCGGATTTGTCGATAATTCGCAAATTAGCTTGATGAGCGATGATATAATTAACATCCTCGATGGTTAAATTATTTCTTTTCAATAACTGTTTAACAGTTTTAGGCATCGCTCTGGAAGCAAATTTAAAAACCTCGGTTCCATTCATGTGAATATGGTCTTGGACACTTATGGCGTTAACTTCAGGATCTTTTAAATCGGGGTTTTTACAATATAAAAGCATTTCCGTATCACCACTTGAAGCAGTGATAATATCTTTAATCTTATTTTTATCGCTCTTAGCAATCACCATCGCCCCAGCACCATCGCCAAAAAGCACACAAGTGTTTCGATCGCGCCAATCTGTTAAACGGCTTAAAGTCTCAGCTCCGACAATTAAAGCGGTTTTATAAGCACCACTTTTGATCATTTTATCGGCGATTTGCATCGTATAAATAAAACCGCTGCAAGCCGCATTGATATCAAAGGCCATAATATGTTCTAAGCCGAGTTTTGCTTGAAGTAAATTAGCTACTCCCGGAAAAGCATAATCGGAAGTGACTGTCGCAACGATTAATAAATCAATATTGCTTATATCCACTCCGCTAGCTTCTATTGCTCTTAAAGATGCGTTATATGCTAAATCTAAAGTTGATTCATTTGTTACGATATGTCTTTCCTTAATGCCTGTTCGAGAAGTTATCCACTCATCAGTTGTATCGACATATTGTCTTAAATCTTCATTGGTAAGTATTTTTTCGGGTACATAACTACCTGTCCCTAATATCTTAGTAAAAATCACTTGCTATAACCTCCGATATTATCATAGTTAAATCTTTGTAAAAATCCATAACTTCTAGCTTTTGAATTTCTTAAATAGTTAATTTCGGTTTTTGATAAACGTTTTAAACTATCATATTCAGCCATAATTCGTTTTTTAGTCTCGATAAAGGTTTTCTCTTTGTCAAAATGAGCACCTCCTAGGGGCTCTTTTATTATTCCATCAATTATATTAAATTCATCCAAATCATAAGATGTCAATTTCATAATTTCCGCAGCTTTAGGGGCTTTTGAAGCATCTTTCCAAATAATTGAAGCATACCCTTCAGGGCTGAGAATTGAATAAGTTGCATTTTCTAACATTAAAATTTTGTTTGCGAAACCTAAGGCTAATGCTCCGCCACTACCGCCTTCACCGATTACTACAGAAATCACTGGGACAGTTAATTTACTCATTTCCAGGAGATTTTGAGCAATTGCTTGCCCTTGTCCTCTCTCTTCAGCGCCAATACCCGGATAAGCTCCAGGAGTATCAATAAAAGTTAATATCGGACGATTAAATTTCTCAGCTTGTTTCATTAGTCGCAAAGCTTTTCGATAACCTTCTGGATGAGGCATAGCGAAATTTCTCTCGATATTTTCTTCCACTGTATAACCTTTTTGATGGCCAATAATTGTGAAAGGTATACCGTCAATAGTCCCGATTCCACCTATAATACTCGGATCGTCTCCATAACATCTGTCACCATGTAATTCAATGAAATCTTCAGCTATATAATTAATAAAATCCAAAGTTTTTGGTCTTTGTTGATGCCTAGCCAATAAAACTCGATCCCAAGCAGTAAGTTTGGTCATTTCATTTTTTTTATAGCTATCTATTTCTTCCATCAACTTAGCTACTGATTCAGCTTTGCCTAACTCGTTAATCTGTTTTTCAAGAGCGATTAGTTTTCTCTCTTTTTCGAGAATATTCATCAATTGACCCTCCTATGTAAACTTAATAACTTTGCAAGGGTTTTTTTAAGATCTTTACGATTTACGATTTGATCAACAAAGCCTTTTTTTAATAAAAATTCCGATCTTTGAAAGCCTTCCGGCAATTTCTGATTTATTGTTTGTTCAATAACCCTTGGCCCGGCAAACCCGATCAAGGCATTCGGTTCGGCTAAAGTAATATCGCCTAAAGAAGCGAAACTCGCTGTCACGCCTCCGGTTGTCGGATCTGTAAGCACACTGATATATAAATACCCAAAACTGCTATGTTTAGCCACAGCTGCACTAGTTTTTGCCATCTGCATCAAGCTAAAAATTCCTTCTTGCATTCTGGCTCCGCCCGATGCGCAAAAGATGATTACAGGTAATTTTTTATAGATAGCATATTCAAAGGTTTTAGCTACTTTCTCACCAACTACACTTCCCATACTTCCCATCAAGAAATAGCTATCCATAACTCCGATTACGCATGGTTCGCCAAATATCTGGCCAAAGCCATAGACATACGCTTCGTCTAAATTCGTCAATTTCTTGTACTCAGAGATTTTTTCTTCATACCCATTTTGAAAGAGTGGATTTAACGTGATATAGCCAATGCCTTTTTCGATAAATGTATCTTGATCTAAAATAAAGTTAATTCTGTCAATGGCTCGCATGCGAAAATGATATCCACAATGCTTGCAAATATAATCATTTTCAATATTTAGTTTCGTATTAATAGTTTTATCACATTGAGGACATTTTTCATATAAACCACTGGGTACGTCAGTCCCACTGTTTTTAACAAATAAACTTTCTTCGTGAATTAACTTAATATTCTGTTTAAGTTTTTTTCTGTGATTTATAGTTTGACCGATTTTATTCATAATCTTTATACCCCAGTAAACTATTGATTTTCTGATTTATAAAGCTGGTGTTAAAGTTTCCTTTTGTATAATCGGGGTCTATCATAATCATATATAAAAACGTTTGGTTAGTATCAATTCCTTCGATTACTAATTCTTCTAACGCGGCACGCATTTTCTTTATCGCTTCATCACGGGTTTCTCCGTGAACAATCATTTTTCCAATCATTGAGTCATAATAAGGCACGACTGAATAATCAGTAAAAAGGGCACTATCGAAACGGATGCCATTACCTGAAGGCATGTGAAATAAACTGACTTTACCAGGACTAGGCATAAAATCTTTTTTAGGGTTTTCAGCATTTATTCGACATTCGATGCTGTGACCGGTAAATGATAAGCTTTCTTGGACAAAAGATAGTTTCTCTCCAGAAGCGATTTTTATCTGTTCTTTCACAAGATCTTTTCCTGTTATCATCTCGGTAATAGGATGTTCAACTTGAATTCTGGTGTTCATTTCAATAAAGTAAAAATCGTCCCCTGAAACCAGATATTCAATAGTTCCGGCATTTTCATATTTGACGGCTTTACAAGCTTTAATAGTCGCTTCAGACATTTTCAGCAACAGTTCTTTATTTATAAGACTAGGTGCTTCTTCAATAACTTTTTGATTTCTTCTTTGGATTGAGCAATCTCTCTCTCCCAAGTGTAAAACATTACCATACTTATCACATAATACTTGAAATTCAATATGTTTAGGATTGGCTAAATATTTTTCCAAATAAAGCGAGCCATCCCCGAAAGCGTTTAATGCCTCAGTTTTTGCGGTTTCAAATGCTTTCGCAAAAGACGCTAAGTCTTGGGCGACTCTCATACCTTTCCCACCGCCACCAGCACTAGCTTTGATAAGGATAGGAAAACCGATTTTATTAGCTATCTTTTTGGCTTGTTCAAGATTTCCTACAACTCCATCACTTCCTGGTATTACGGGAATATTTGAACTCATCATCAGTTTTCTCGCTTCAGATTTGTTTCCCATTTGTCTAATCACTTCACTGTTAGGACCGATGAAGGCAATTCCACAAGTTTCACAAAGTTTTGCGAAATCAGCGTTTTCACTCAAAAAGCCGAAGCCTGGATGAATCGCTTCAGCGCCTTTATTTATAGCGGCGGTAATTATATTTTCCATATTCAAATAGGATTCGTCGCTTCTTGACCCACCTACGCAAACACTCTCATCTGCGAGTTGAACATGTAAACTATCTTTATCGGCTTCACTGTAAATTGCGACAGTTTCTATTCCCATATACATACATGTTCTAATGATTCTGACAGCTATTTCTCCGCGATTAGCTATAAGTATTTTTTGAAACATTATACTTCAATTTCCAATATGACTTGTGAATATTCAACCAGATCGCCAGTTTGGACGTTAATCTTTCTAACGGTCCCATTAACTGGAGATTTGATCTCATTCATTACTTTCATCGCTTCAAGAATAAATAAAACATCTCCTTTATTGACCCTTTGATCGACAGCGATAAACGGCAAACTTTCCGGAGACGGAGAATCATAGAAAGTTCCTACCAAAGGAGCTTTAATTACAGTATAATGATTTTCTTTTTCATTCTTTTCAATCTTGATTTTTTCTAAATTATCATTATTCAAAACATCTACTTTTTGGCTAGATGTATTTTTTTCCATTTTAACAGTAAAATCTTTATCAATAATTTCCAGTTTATCAATTGATGAAGATTCGAATTCCTTCATAATCTTCTTTAATAGTCTTAAATCCATATCGACCTCTACTTAAGTAACGTATTTAATTATTGTTTAGCACAAGACTCAATAAACATCCAAATATCTCCAACAGTTTTAAGTTTTTGTGCGTCGTTGTCGGAAATGCTGATTTTAAAGCTATCTTCAATAGTCATCATTAATTCCGCGGCGTCCAATGAATCGGCACCTAAATCGGATGATAGATCTGCTTCAGGCACAACGTCTTCTTGATTGATGTTTAAAGCATCTGCTATAATCTTTTGCAGTAAAGTAAAACTCATTTTCTTTTCCTCCTAGTTTTAAAAATCTTTTTTATTTTACCACTTTTTCAGTAGACTGTCAATTTATTTTGATATTCAAACAATTTGAATATTAAACCATATGGGGTAGTTTGTTACTATAAGTAAAAAATATTATTATTTTTTATTATAAAATGTCACTAAATATTTGATTTTAAAACCAATGGAATTAACAGATGAGCCGATGCAAAAAATAAATGCGCCATGGGAAATGGCACATTTGAATTATTAATGTATTTTTTATATATATTATTTATTTTTAAAAAACAAAATATATTATTCGTAAGTTTCAGCCAAAGAAAGATTCATGTAGTTGACTTCAATGTTTTTTTTACTATTAGTTAAAACCAAATTCCCGTTAGGAAGAATATTCTTAATCGTAAATTCTTGATTTTCATAATGGACAATTTTGGAAATCGTGTCCGAGTGGATAATGTATTCATGATAAATCTTCTGAGTATAAACAGACTTATTATATAGATCGATAAAATCCACTAAAATATCTCTCACTTCATAATTTTGATCAGTTTCTCTTTTTATAGATGTGGCTTTAGAGGTTAACTCTAAAAAATCAATTTGATTGACGTTGATTCCAACGCCAACAATTATTGATTCTACTTTCGAATAAACGCTTGTTTCGACGAGAATGCCGGCAATTTTCTTTTTACCGACTATAATATCATTAGGAAATTTTATTTTGGAAGTGATCCCATAATTTTTCAAGATTTTAACAATCACGACTGCGACTAACATTTGCAATTTGAACAAGTAGTCGCTTTCAAAAGTTTGTTTGAGAAGAAAACTGAAATAGAGATTTCCTTCGAGACTTTGCCAAACATTTTCAAATCTTCCTCTGCCTTTAGTTTGAATCTTAGCGGTAACGATTTGACCATCTGGAAGCTTGTGCAAATTGGTTTTTAGATAATCATTTGTGCTGTCAATTGTGTCAAACGAAAGTATTGAACTACCAATCATGTTTTTCCTCCTTAATAAAGTCACTTTTCATAATTATTATATCATATGGGAATGAATAAAACTAAAAACTACAATTATAGATAGAAAAAAACCTAAAGAATAAATCTCTAGGTTTTTATTTTTATTATACTAATTCGATAATAGCCATTGGACAAGCGTCACCTTGACGCATACCAATTTTGTAAATACGTGTATATCCACCATTGCGATCTTGATATTTTGGTCCTATCTCTTTTAAAAGTTTAACTAAAGCATATTGATCGTCAATTTTAAGTTCTCTTACAGTTTTTTCGGCAATTCTAGCTGAATTTAAGTCACCCTTTTTCGCCAAGGTAATCAATTTTTCTACTGTTCTTCTAACTTCTTTAGCTTTAATAACAGAAGTTTCAATCTTACCATGCATAATAAGTTGTGTAGCCAAATCACGAATAAGTGCTTTACGGTTAGCGCTATTACGATTAAGTTTTGTATATCCTCTCATGATTTCCTCCTATCGATTAGTGTTTAGCTAAGCTTAAATTCATTTCTTCAAGCTTTTGCTTAACTTCCTTCAATGATTTTTTACCTAGGTTTCTAACTCTCATCATGTCTTCTTCACTTTTTTCAATTAGTTCGCCTAAAGTATTGATGCCAGCTCTCTTCAAGCAGTTATAAGAACGTACGGAGAGGTCTAAATCTTCAATTGGTTTTTCTAAATTTCTATTAGTTTCTTCGGTCTTTCTTTCAACCATATAATCTTCTTCCACTTTTGCTTGAGAAAGATCGATAATTGTCTGTAAGTGATCCATCAGCATTTTAGCTGCTGTACCAATAGCGTCTTTAGGATTAATTGCACGATTAGTCCAAATTTCCATAATTAATTTGTCGTAATCTCCTGAGTCATCAACTCTGGTCTTTTCGACTGCGTAATTCGCTCTTGTAATTGGTGTATAAATACTATCAATTGCAATATCATTTACGTCATCGGTGAAAGATGCGTTTTGTTTAGCGCTGACATAGCCGTTGCCACGTCTAGCCTTCATATGCATTCTTAATACACCCTTGTTGATATGGCAAATGTAGTGGTTAGGATTCATTATTTCTACTTCTTCATCACAAACGATATCCGATGCGAAAACGTCTCCAGGTCCTTCAACTGATAATTCTAAGTGTTTTTCCACATTTGAATCTTCATTGTCAATTGATAATATAACACCTTTTAAATTAAGAATGATTGTAGTAACATCTTCAACCACGCCTTCAACAGGCGTGAATTCATGAACTACATTTTCAATGTTAACATTGACAATTGCTGCACCAGGTAATGAAGACAATAAAACTCGTCTCAAAGAATTACCTATTGTGATACCGTATCCTCTTTCGAGAGGTGAAATAACGAATTTACCATAATTATCTTCGATTTCTACAGTTTCTGTCTTTGGTTTTTCGAATTTCAAGTCCTTCATAAATTACCTCCTACCCGCGTGGTCGTTTTGGTGGACGACATCCGTTATGGGGAACTGGTGTAACATCTTTGATTGCTGTAATTTCTAATCCCGCAACTTGTAAACTTCTGATTGCTGCTTCTCTACCTGGTCCTGGTCCTTTAACTTCTACTTCAACTCTTAAAACGCCATTATCCATAGCGGCTTTTGCAGCTGCTTCTGATGCTAAACCGGCTGCGAAAGGAGTTGATTTACGGCTACCTTTGTAACCGATAGCTCCTGAAGAACTCCAAGAAATTGCATTTCCTTTTGGATCAGTGATTGTAATAATTGTATTGTTGAAAGTCGAATGAATATGCGCTACCCCGGTAGGGATATTCTTTTTCACGCGACGTTTTGTTTTAATATTACGTGCCATTTTATTCAGTCTCCCTTCTCTTATTTCTTCTTATTAGCTACTGTTTTTCTAGGACCCTTACAAGTTCTAGCATTGTTACGTGTGTTTTGACCACGTGAAGGTAAACCTCTACGATGTCTTAATCCACGGTAGCTACCGATTTCTTGAAGACGTTTGATATTCATTGCGACATCACGTCTCAAGTCACCTTCAACTGTATATTTTTGTACTTCTTGACGAATTTTTACTACATCTTCATCCGTTAAATCTTTAACTCTTGTTTCTTCAGAGATACCACAAGCCTTAAGAATTTCTATAGATCTTGTTTTACCAATTCCGTATACATATGTTAAAGCGATAACGACTCTTTTTTCTCTAGGAATGTCTACTCCTGCGATACGTGCCATAGTTACCTCCTATTACCCTTGTCTTTGTTTATGTTTTGGATTATCACAAATGACAAGCACCTTGCCATTACGTTTGATAATTTTACATTTATCACAGATTTTTTTTACAGATGGTCTTACTTTCATACCATTACCTCCTTAAAATCTTTCCTCTAATATTTTTTATTTCATGCGATATGTGATTCGACCACGTGTTAGGTCGTAGGTTGATAGTTCAACCTTTACTTTATCACCTGGTAAAATGCGTATGTAATTCATGCGGATTTTACCAGAAACGTGTCCGATTATACGGTGTCCGATTTCTAGCTCAATTATAAATTGTGCGTTGGGCAAAACTTCTACAACAGTTCCCGTCATCTCAATGACGTCATCTTTTTTTGCCAAATAAAATCACTCCCCTTTTTTGGTCAGGATACAATAACCATCTTCGGTGATCAGAATCGAGTGCTCAAAATGAGCCGATAGTGATCTATCCCTAGTTAAAGTCGTCCAGCCGTCAGATAAAACTCTGACTTCTTTGTTGCCTAAATTAATCATCGGTTCAATCGCTAAAGTCATTCCAGGCTTTAAAACAATTCCCCGGTTAGGCAAACCATAATTTGGAATTTGTGGGTCTTCATGTAAATTTCTACCTAGTCCGTGTCCCACGAATTCTCTCACTACACTAAATCCTAAAGATTCAGCGTGAACTTGGATTGCGTGTGAAATATCCGACAATCTGTTATTAGGCTTAGCTTTTTCTAAACCCTTAAACAAACTTTCTTCAGTCCCTTTTAACAATCTCTTTGCATCTTCAGATATTTCCCCGCATGCATATGTCCATGCGCTGTCGCCATGATAACCTTTGTACTGAGCACCGATATCTACAGAAACGATATCACCGTTTTTTAAGATTCTCTCAGAACTAGGTATCCCATGCACGACTTCTTCATTAATTGATATGCATGCAGATGCGGGGAAACCATTGTAATTTTTAAATGAGGGTATTGCACCATGATTAACAATAACACTTTCAACCAAATCATCAATTTGTTTTGTTGAGATACCCGGTCTAATTATTCCTTTGGCTGCTTCATGAGCTAAAGCTACAATTCTTCCAGCTTCTTTCATCAATTCAATTTCTCGATCAGATTTTAAAGTTACCATTATTTCTCACCTAATTTGTTAATAATATCATGAAAAACCTTGATTGTGGATTGTTCTCCATCAATTACCATTAAAAGACCTTTTTCTGCGTAATATTCTAATAACGGTTTGGTTTTTTCATTATAGATAGCTAAACGATTAATTACTGATTCTTCTAAATCATCTGGTCTTTGGATTAATTCATGTCCACAAACGTCGCAAACTCCCTCAATTTTTGAAGGGTGATAACTCGTGTGATAAGTTTGTCCACAATTCAGACAAACCCTTCTTCCTGCCATCCGATGAAGTAAAACTTCATCTTTAACATCAACGTTGATTACTGAAGTTAAATTGATTTTTAACTTTCGTAACATTTCATCCAAAGCAACCGCTTGAGCTGTTGTGCGAGGATATCCATCCAGCATGAAACCGTTAGGATATTCTTTTTTGTTTAAAATCTCCCAAACTATTTCGTTGGTCATCTTGTCAGGAACCAAATTACCTTCATCAAGGTATTTTTTTGCTTCAACACCAATCTCTGAACCTTTTTTTATTTCATCGCGGTAAATATCGCCGGTTGAAATATGGGTTAAATTATAGTGTTTCAACAATTTTGTCGATTGGGTTCCTTTGCCCGCTCCTGGTTTACCCATAATTAATAGATTAATCATCTTAAATCTATCTCATAAATCCAGCGTAAGCTTTTTCTTGTGTGTCAGTTTCAATTTGTTTAGCTGTTTCCAAAGCTACCCCGACGATAATTAAGAGTGAAGTCCCACCGATTTGTGCATAAGTATGTCCTAATATCATTGAAGTTATGATTGGCAATGAGGCAATTATTACTAAGTATATCGCGCCAATAACTGTTACTCGGAATAAAATTTTTGTAATATAACTTTCAGTTTCAAATCCTGGTCTAACACCCGGGATGTATGCATTTTGTTTGTTTAAGTTTTCCGCTATTTGTTCAGGCTTAACTAAGATGAATGAATAGAAGAATGTGAAAACAAAAATCAAAATAATATATAATACAAACCCGATTGGTTGATTATACGCAAAGATTTGATTAATCCAGTTGCTCGCAGTTCCACTTATATTAATATATTGGAATATAGTTGTCGGTAAAGACAAGATAATTGAAGCGAAGATAACTGGAATTACTGATGCTGTGTTTAATTTAATAGGAATATTTGATTCAGATTTTCCTTTGAATTTAGCGCTTCCTGGACGATTAGCATATTGAATAGGAATCTTTCTTACCGCTACTTGCATGTAAGTGATACCGACTAAAACGATGACGAACATTAAAATGCTCACACCGAATAAAACATAACCAGAGAAAGCTCCTTGATTTGCGAAGACATTGCCAGCTAAAGCACTGTTTGGATCAGCGATGTAGTATTGTACTAATGATGCGATGGTTCCAGGGAAAGAAATAACAATCCCGGCAACGATTAACATTGAAGAACCATTACCAATACCTTTTAGGGTGATTTGGTCTGCTAACCAAATCATAAAAGCTGTACCGGCAGTTAAGACAACCGCAATATAGAAATACACTAAGAACCATAAACCTGTGTTTGGTCCTACCCAAGAAGTAATACTTCCTAGGAATAACTGATCTTGTGAGTTATGAAAAGCAAATGTCATTGCTAAAGCTTGAATAAAAGCTAAAACAATCGCTAAATATCTCGTTAATCTTGAAATCTTTTGTCTGCCGACTTCACCTTCTTCGCCCCACTCTTTTAAAGCTGGAATAATATCCATCTGTAAAAGTTGAACGACGATTGAAGCGGTGATATAAGGGCTAATCCCTAAGGCTACTATCGAATAATTTCTCAGTGCGTCCCCAGAGATAGAGTTAACAATACCCAAGAAACCAGAGTTATCAAATAATGAAGATAAACTTGAGGCATCGATTAAAGGCATTGTTACATAAGTAAGTAATTTAAAAACTAGAAAAGCTAATAATGTGAAACCAATTTTTTTTAAGACTTCCTTATTAGTGAAAATCTTTTTTAAAGTTTCCATTATATCACCTCTACCACGCCACCAGCATCTTCAATAGCTTTTTTTGCAGAAGCTGAAAATTTATGTGCTCTGACAGTAAGTTTAATTTCTAATGTTCCTTTACCTAATATTTTAACCCCATTTAGTTGTTTGCTGATTACTCGATCGTTCAATAGAACTTCAGGAGTAATAATCATCCCTGCTTCATAACCATTTAGGTCTTCTAGGTTTACTACGGCGTATTCCTTTCTAAATGGATTTGTAAATCCTTTTTTTGGAAGGCGTTTAAATAGTGGTGTTTGTCCACCTTCGAATCCTAGTCTTACTCCACCACCAGTACGAGAGTTTTGTCCTTTTTGTCCACGTCCAGCTGTTTTACCAGTACCTGAACTTGTTCCACGACCTACTCTTTTCTTATAGTGAGTTGAACCCGGATTAGGTTTTAATTCGTGTAATGTCATTTTTCGCACCCCCTATTTCTTTACTTCTTCGACGATTACTAAATGACTAACTGTATTAACCATACCTCTAATCATATCGTTATCTTCTAAAACTACAGAAGAGTTTCTTTTAGTAAGTCCTAAAGCTTTGATTGTTTTAACTTGATTAGGTTTTCTACCTACCATGCCTTTTACTAAGGTAACCTTAATTTGAGCCATTATTTTTGTACCTCCTGAGGATTTAACCCTCTCATTGCCGCTACAGTTTCAACTGTTCTTAAAGTTTTTAACCCTTCAACAGTTGCTCTAACGATATTGATTGGTGAGTTTGATCCTAAAGATTTACTTAGAACGTCTTCGATACCTGCTAATTCCAGTACGGCACGAACAGGACCACCGGCGATAACTCCAGTACCTTCTGCTGCTGGGCGTAAGAATACTTTTCCAGCACCGAATTTACCAGTTACAATATGAGGAATGGTTGTTCCACTTGTTGAAATAGTAATGATATTTTTCTTAGCGTCTTCGATAGCTTTTTTAATTGCATCTGGAACTTCACTTGCTTTACCAGTACCAAATCCAACTTTGCCTTTTCTATCGCCTACAACCACTATAGCTGAAAAACTGAAACGTCTACCACCTTTAACAACTTTGGTTACACGGCCAATACTAACAACTCTTTCTTCATAAAGCTTTACTTCTTTTTTAGGTGAACGAGGTTTTCTTCCTCTTTTATTACGAATATTATCTTCCATATTAGATTACCTCCTTCATTAGAATTCTAGCCCTGCTTGTCTAGCAGCATCGGCTAATGCTTGCACTCTTCCGTGGTATAAATAACCGCCACGGTCGAAAACAACTAATTTCACATTTTTTTCAATTGCTCTTTCAGCAACTAATTTTCCTACTAGTTTAGCACCTTCGATATTACCGCCAGTGCTTCCTTCGATTTCCCTAGAATTCGCTTGAGCTAATGTAATTTGATTTACGTCATCAATAATTTGAGCGTAAATTTGCTTATTAGAACGAAAAACATTTAAACGTGGTCTTTCTGGAGTTCCTTTGATAGCGAATCTCATCCGACGATGTCTTTTTTGTCTTTGAGCGTTTTTGTCTACTGATTTAAACATATAATCACCTTAAGCTAATTACTTAGCTGTTTTTCCTTCCTTGCGACGTACATGTTCATCTCTATATCTAATACCTTTACCAAGATATGGCTCAGGTTGACGAACCTTACGAATGATAGCCGCAAATTCTCCGACCATTTGCTTGTCGGAACCTTTTACATGAACTTCTGTGTTCTTAGGAATTTCAATTGTTAAACCTTCTGGAATAGTCATTTCTACTGGATTTGAATAACCAACGTTTAACACTAATGTTTTTGCATCTTTTAATTGAGCACGATACCCTACACCTTTGATTTCGAGGACTTTTGTATAGCCTTCAATTACACCAATAACCATATTATTCAATAACGCTCTTGTTGTCCCGTGAAGGGCTTTAATGCGTAAAGAATCATTTGGTCGGGTTACAGAAATAACGTTATTTTCTACTTTAATTCCGATGTTTTTATCGAAAGTAAAGTCAAGTTTACCCTTAGGACCTTTTACTATGACATGATTGTTTTTATCGATGTCAAGAGTAACGCCAGCAGGAACTTGTATCGAATGATTACCTATTCGACTCATTTTCTTGCACCTCTTTCATTTTTTTTATTACCACACATATGCTATAACTTCGCCACCAACTTGATTTTTTCTAGCGTCTCTATCGGTCATAATACCTTTAGAAGTAGAAATGATAGCTATTCCTAGTCCATTAAGAACTTTAGGAAGGTCATCCATTTTAGCATACACACGTAAACCAGGTTTGGAAATTTTCTTCAAACCCCTTACGACTCTTTCATCATTTAATAAATACTTTAATTTTATTTTCAATGTACCTTGTACCCCATCATCGATGCGATCAAAGTCAACAATGTACCCTTCTTGTTTTAAAACATTAAGGATTTCCATTTTTAATTTTGATGCTGGTACATCAACTGTTTTATGTTTCATTTGATTTGCATTGCGAATTCTTGTTAACATATCCGCAATTGGATCTGTCATGACCATATTAATAATGCCTCCTTCCTTGATTATCGGAACTAATCTTTCTCATAATTTATTACCAACTTGCTTTTTTTACACCAGGGATTTGACCCTTGTAAGCTAATTCTCTGAAACAAACACGACATAATCTGAATTTGCGATACACAGAATGAGGACGACCACAACGTTCGCATCTTGTATAGTTTCTTACCGGGAATTTTGATCCGCGTTTTTGACTTACGATTTTAGATGTCTTTGCCATTATATTGCCCCCTTATTTTCTGAAAGGCATTCCGAATAATTTTAGTAATTCGAAAGCTTCCTGATCTGTATTTGCTGTGGTAACGAACACGATGTCCATACCACGAATTTTACTTACTTTGTCGTAATTTATTTCTGGGAAGATCAATTGTTCCTTAATACCTAAAGTGTAGTTACCTCTACCATCAAAACCTTTTGGATTAACTCCTCTAAAGTCTCTAACTCTCGGTAAGGCTACTGTAACTAATTTATCTAGGAAGTCATACATTCTTTCGCCGCGTAGTGTAACTTTACAGCCGATTGGCATACCTTCACGAAGTTTAAATGTTGCAATTGATTTTTTAGCTCTTGTAACAAGTGGTTTTTGTCCTGTGATTAATGTTAATTCACTAACAGCATCATCTAATACTTTAGGATTTGCAACTGCATCTCCAACACCAATGTTAATAACAATCTTGCTAACTTTTGGACTTTCCATGATGGAAGAATAATTGAATTTTTCCATTAAGGCTGGTGTGATTTCATTACGATATTTTTCGAGTAATCTATTCATATTTTTCTCCCTTCACTTATTCTAAAACTTTGCCAGATTTTTTAGCATATCTTACTTTTTTTGTTATTTCTTTTTTCTTAACAGTTTCGGTAACTGTTTTATAACCAATTTTAGTTGGAGTTTTTTCTTTAGGATCTAATAACATAACGTTAGAAGCGTGGACTGGTTTTTCAATCTCAACGATTCCTCCGTCAGGATTAGTTTGAGAAGGTTTTAAGTGTTTTTTAATTTTTCCTAAGCCTTCGCCTTCTAAAACAACTCTGTCAGTTTTGGTTAAAACTTTAATGATTGTTCCTTGTTTTCCTTTATCTGCACCAGAGATTATAACGACTTTATCGCCTTTTTTAAGTTTCATATTCTAGCCCTCCTTATAATACTTCTGGAGCAAGAGAAACTATTTTTGTAAACTCCGCGTCTCTTAACTCTCTTGCAACAGGTCCAAAGATACGAGTTCCTTTTGGAGACTTGTCATCTTTAATAATTACCGCTGCGTTGTCATCAAATTTGATATAAGAACCATCTGCACGAACGATTTCTTTTTTTGTTCTCACTATTACTGCTTTAACTACTTCGCCTTTTTTAACTAATCCACCTGGAGTAGCACTTTTAACAGTTGCCACGATGATATCACCAACACTAGCGTACTTACGACTAGTACCGCCTAAAACTTTGATAGTAAGAATTTCTCTAGCGCCTGAATTATCGGCGATCTTAAGTCTTGATTCTTGTTGTATCATAATAATACCCCCAAATCCTAAACTTCTTCGTGTCTTTCCACAATTTCAATTAAACGGAAACGTTTAGTTGCTGATAGTGGACGGCACTCTGTGATTCTTACGATATCTCCCATTTTAGCTTCGTTCTTTTCATCATGGGCTCTGAATTTTTTAGAAGAAATTACTCTTTTTCCATACAATGGATGTTTTTTATAAGTAGTTACTAAAACTGTAATAGTTTTGTCATTTTTGTCAGAAACAACAGTTCCAGTGAATACTTTTCTATTAGTTGTTAATTCCATATTCATTTCCTCCTTATTTGCTTTCTCTCTCAGTAAGAACAGTCTTCATACGAGCAATAGTTTTTTTAATAATTGAGATACGTGCAGTATTTTCAAGTTGACCAGTCGCTTGTTTGAAGCGAAGATCAAATAATTCTTTTTTCAGATTTTCTATTTCATTTAAAATGGTTGCGGTGTCCATTTCGCGAATTTCTTTGGCGTAAATCATATAGAATCACCACTTTCTTTCTTAACAAACTTTGTTTTGATAGGTAGTTTGTGAGCGGCTAATCTTAAAGCTTCTTTAGCTACTTCTTCAGGAACACCGGCAAGTTCAAATATTACCATTCCTTCTTTAACTACTGCTACCCATTCTTCAGGTGAACCTTTACCAGATCCCATACGAACTTCTAAAGGTTTTTTTGTTTTTGCTAAATGCGGGAAAATCTTAACCCATACTTTCCCAACACGTTTCATATAACGTGTCATCGCAATACGGCTAGC
>DIGC01000074.1 GCA_002419445.1 Caryophanales bacterium UBA5732 | reverse complement strand
GCTACATCTGAAGGTTTAGCAGCGCAAGCGGGATTGGAAATTTTAAAAAAAGGTGGTAACGCAGTTGATGCAGCAGTAGCTACTGCTGCTTGTTTGACGGTGGTAGAACCTTGTAGTAACGGTATTGGCAGTGATGCTTTTGCAATTGTATATTTTCAAAATAAAATATATGGTCTAAATGCTTCTGGCAGGAGTTCTAGAAACATATCAATAGAAAAAGTTAAAAATTTAAAATTGGATTCTATGCCTAAATATGGCGTAATTCCCATTAACGTGCCTGGCGCGCCCAAGGCTTGGTCAAGGTTAATTGAAAGATTTGGCAATCTAAGCCTCATTGAGGTTTTGGAACCAGCAATTAAACTTGCTCGCGATGGATATGCAATCGGACATAACGTCGGTTACTACTTTGAAAATGCTATTAAAATTTATGAAACCATGAATCATGGAGAAGAGTATAAACACTTCTTTGAGGTCTTTAAAAACGGTGATTCATACTATAAAGCCGGAGACATTTTCAAGAATGAATTGATTGCTAAGACCCTTGAAGAAATTGGCTATACAAATAGCGACAGTTTTTATAGTGGATATTTGGCTGAAAAAATTGATAGTTTTATGAAAAAACACAATGGTTTCATTGATAAAGAAGATTTAAAAAATTATGACGTTGAATTTGTAGAACCTTTAAAAATTAACTACAAAGGCTATGACATTTTGGAATTACCACCAAACGGTCAAGGCATAACCGCCTTAATGGCATTAAATATATTAAAAAATCAGGATTTTGATTATAGAGATTATAAAACTTTTCACAAACAAATTGAAGCTTTAAAAATCGCATTTTCCGATACTATGAAATATGTTACGGACCCGATGTTTATGAAGGCTAACCCTAAGTATTTTTTAAGTGATGAATATGCAAAAACAAGATATAATGAAATCGGTGAATTCGCAAAAATCCATGAACCAATTGACTATAAAAGCAGTGGTACCGTATATTTAGCTACCGCTGACAGTATGGGAAATATGGTATCATTCATTCAAAGTAACTATATGGGATTTGGTAGTGGAATTGTAATTGACGACACGGGTATTTCAATGCAAAACCGGGGCCATACTTTTTCGCTTAACCCAAACCATCATAACTGCTTAATGCCGAACAAAAAGACTTATCACACCATAATTCCCGGTTTCTTAATGAAAAACAATCACGCTATTGGACCGTTTGGTGTAATGGGAGGATTTATGCAACCCCAAGGTCATTTACAAGTGCTTATGAATATGATTGATTTCAACATGGATCCCCAAGCTGCGCTGGACGCTCCTAGATTTAGATGGGATAGTCAAAATAATGTTGCTGTTGAACCATTATTTCCTAAATCAATAACAGATTCCTTGATTTCATGTGGCCATAATATCACTGTAGAAGAAAGAATTGGCGGTTTTGGCAACGGGCAAATCATTTTAAAGAAAGAAAACCACTATTTAGTTGGAAGCGAGACAAGATGTCAAGGACATGTTGCTTACTATTAAAAAACTCTACTCAGATTTTTGAGTAGAGTTTTCATTTGCAATTTTATATAATTCTTCGACTGCAAAATGGTACTTAGTTACCGACTTTGATTGATCTAGTGGATATAAGTAATATGTATCATCATTAGTCGAAAAACTAATGCAATCACCTTTACCAAAATAATCGTATTCAATATGGACGCCAAGGTTACTTAAAACCGGTTTTTGAATTCTAAATTTTTCTCCTTGTAAATCAGCTTCCAGTAAGAATCCGTTTTTATTATGAGTTAATTTTCCGACTCCCAAACAGTAGTAGCCAGTGCTATTTGGAAGGGAGTCAATTTGGACTTCAGAAGTGATGCTGTAGTTTCCGGAATCGATTTCTTTTCTAACCTCTTTTCTTTGCCATTCAAACCAATCAGGAATGAAGTCAAAGATTGTTTCGCCATTCACTTCTTTGAGTTTGCTATATTCATCAACAAAGTAATTATGATTACATTTTTCACAGTAAAGGTTATTGTTTTCGCTCTTCATTGAATAGTCCGTTAAACAATGTGGACAACGATATAAAACTTTATGAAGGTTCTTCGCTCTATTGTCTCCTCTGACCTTTATCTTATTATTGTATTGGTATTCATAATCATTATAATAGAATGCCTCTTTTAATTTTTTGTTTATTTCATCTAGAGGCATAGTCTCCAAATCCTCTTTTGAAAAAAGATAAGTCATAACTGATTTTACAGGTACTTTCTTCTTGATTAGATTCCAAACCGGTTCGTGTAAATGATGTCCATGAGAAATTAAAGTTACTACCGGATATTTGAACATCTTAATTAATTTTCCTAAACTTTCTGGAAGAATTGCCGTTGTACCTATTAGTGAATAACGAGCTTCAGGATAAATAACCGCAATAGACTTATTAACTTCAAGTGTGTGTCTTAGTTGTTTGACAATCGCAGGATCAGAAACAAATTTTCTTTTACCTAAACAGCCAACATTTCTCATCAATTTTTCTCGATTGATGAATCCGTCTACCGCAACTACATAATTTGCTCTTTTGGGAAAGAAAGCTCTTGTTGCTACTTTAAAATCAAAAAAACTATTATGATTACATAGTAATACATAAGGGGCTTTGACTTTATCCATATTTACTTTTTCAATCTTCACATGGCGAATATATGTTTCTGGTATACTTAATAACCATGCGACAACTTGCAAATACCATTTTGCTCGTTTTGGCATTGATTTTAAATCGAACCGCTCCATGGCCTCTACTTCTTTGAGAGTTCTATATTGTACATCTTCGATTTTCATAGCTTGCCTTCTTTCTTTTTAATGTTTCTTTTTTCCAACAGTAGCACAATAAATAGTGAAGTGCTCTACTCCATCTATTCCCAAAACTGAGTCTACTTTATCTTGATCATAAGCGCAAATTGCACAAACTCCTGCATCGATGACTTCGGAACTAAGAGAGACGTTTTGACAAGCATGTCCAGCTTCGATAGCAATCATTTTATGAGCGCAAAAATCATATTTGTACTCAGTTCTGGAAGGAATGCAAGTAAAAAAGAACACAGCGGAAGCACCTCTTAATTGTTTGAGTAGAGCATCATTAACCATATCTTTTAATCCATCATTTTGCTTTATTAAAGCTAATTTATGTCTGTTTTGCAAATAAAGATAAATACCAGATTCAATTTGTTCAACAGAGTTTACAAAAACATAAGTTTCCATTGAATTAGTAGCGCCAGCTGTTGGTATTGTTCGGAAAACCGCATTTTCACGATAGCTGTCAATCCTTGAAGTA
The DNA here is from genome assembly GCA_002419445.1 of Caryophanales bacterium UBA5732. GTDB lineage: Bacteria > Bacillota_I > Bacilli_A > Izemoplasmatales > Hujiaoplasmataceae > UBA2289. The sequence continues at coordinate 7,307 of DIGC01000074.1, read as the reverse complement.
TCCCATAATAAATACGAAAGTTCTTCAAAACTTAAGCCTTTACTATCATATTCCCTTAAACTTCTTCTTCCAGCAATTACTTCAGTTAAGGTTTTTTGTCTTATATTAGGAAATTCGTTTACCAGGCTAATAACGGATGTATCATCATCAACTTCTATAAACTGTTTAGGTCGCTCTAGCCCTTGTCTTTTAGCGCTGTTTACTTTATATAAATCAGTCCATTTCGGTTTGATTGTTTCTCGATTTCTCTTTATTTTTTCATCCATTATTATCGTCTTCAAACAGATATAAGTAGGATTCATACCCTCTCATTTTCATTTCTGCTTTAGGAATGAATTCCAAAGCCGCTGAATTAATGCAATATCGTAAACTGCCGTTTGGTCCGTCATCAAAAACGTGTCCTAGATGACTATTAGCGGATTTAGATCTTACTTCAGTGCGAATCATTCCAAACGAAATGTCGGTTTTTTTTACAATTTCATTTTGATTAATAGGCTTGATAAATGATGGCCATCCACAATGAGCGTTAAATTTATCCTTTGAAGAAAATAACACTTCCTTTGAGACTATATCGACATAAATTCCTTCGCGAAACTCATTATTATATTCATTATCAAAAGGTTTTTCTGTACCTTTCTCTTGCGTAACCTTATATTGCAAAGGAGTTAATTTTTTAATATTATCGTCATATGTACTCATAATTAGAACGGAAGTTTCTTATTTAAATTTAGCATTGAATTAACTTTCTTTATATCGTCAATGCAAGCTTCATTCAAAGGAACTCCTTTATCCTTTCTTTCCAGCCAAACTAAGTATTCTTTTTCTCCGGCTGTAAAAATTTTTTCTTCACCAGGAGCTTTCTCACTATTTCTTAAATCTCTTAAGATATCCCCAGCTGTCTTCTTAAAACTTTCAAGACCCATAAAAGCTTCTGTATCTATAGCTATGAAAAAATGACCTAGATGATAAGGCGTCAAATTCCCGGATTCATCCCTTCCGCCTAACATCTTTAAGAAACTTCCCGCTTGCAAAGCCGCACTTAAAATTTCAACAACTGTTGCATAGCCGTAGCCTTTATACCCGGCTAATTCTTCTCCGATACCTCCAAGAGGCGCTAGAGCAGCTTGATTATTGACAAGGTCTTTCAATATTTGGATAGAATCGGTTTTTGGTAATCCGTCTCTACCAACTACCATACCACTAGGTGTATCCTTACCTGTTTTAGCGAAATATTCAATTTTCCCTCTTTGGGTAATACTTGTCGCACAATCTAAAACAAAAGGAAAATCTTCATCTGTTGGTATCCCAAAAGTTAATGGGTTTGTACCTAACATGTTCTCTACTCCAAAAGTGGGAGCTATGGATGGTCTTGCATTGGTACCTGTTATGCCAATCATACCTTCCTTTGAGGCCATAGTTGCATAATATCCGGCAATGCCATAATGAGTTGAATTTCTAACCGCAACCATTCCCATTCCATATTTTTTCGCTTTTTCTATCGCTAGTTGCATTGCTTTATAACTAACAACCATACCCATCCCATCATTTGCGTCAAATACCGCAGTAGTAGGCGTCTCTCTCAAAACGTCGATTTTAGTCACTGGTTTTTGAATACCGGCATTAATACGGTCAATATATATTGGTTTAAAACGATTTACTCCATGTGATTCTATCCCTCTTCGATCGCTTTCCATCAAAATGTCAGCGCAAATCTTTGCGTCATTTTCAGGGACGCCTATATTCTTAAAAGCGCTGACCATAAAGTCTTCGATAAATTCCCAACTAACATAAACTCTATCATCCAAAATGCCCACATCCTCTCTCAATTTTTCTTTAACTCAACTAAATTATATCATAATTCTTTTTTAATTAAATATAAGTTACTAAAATGGGTTTTCAAGAATAATATATCGCTTAGACTTTTATTAAAAACATGTTATAATAATTTTAAGAATTTATTTTGAAAGGACTTAGAAAATGCCAAAAGAAATATTATTAGAAAAATTAGCGAATTTAGCGGTTAAAATTGGGGCTAATGTTCAAAAAAATCAAATAGTTGTAGTTAATGCACCCACGCAAGCTGCTGACATTGCAAGAAAAGTTACAAAACATGCTTACCAAGCTGGAGCTAAAAGAGTAATCGTCATCTGGCGCGATGATTTGACAACTCGTTACTCGCTTGAATATGAAACCGAAGAAACATTACAAGACATTCCTCAATTTTCAATTGATAGAATGCGTTACTTAGTAGACAACGGTGCTTGTGTTATCTCTATTGTTTCTCCAATACCAGGTGCTAATAAAGGTGTAGATCCTAATAAAATTCAAGTTTCGGGAATCGCTTCTAGTAAAGCTCTTAATTTCTATCGTGAACACATGATGGGAAATAGGAGTCAGTGGTCAATAATTGCCGCTTCTAACCCAACTTGGGCTAAAAAAGTTTTTCCTAAACTGCAGGAAACTGAAGCTGATGAAGCTTTGTGGGACGCAATTTTCAGCGCTTCAAGAGTTACTGAAAATACGAATCCGGTTGAAGAATGGAATAAACATAATTCATTATTGATTGCGCACAACAAAATACTGAATGATTTTCAGTTTGATTCACTTCATTTCACAAATGAATTAGGTACTGATTTGACCATTAAATTAGTAGATAATCACGTTTGGTCAGGAGGACAAGAAACAGCTACTACAGGGGTTGTATTTAATCCTAATATCCCAACTGAAGAAAACTTTACAATGCCACACAAATTTGGTGTCAACGGTAAAGTTGTTGCAACTAAACCGTTGGATTACCAAGGAAATTTAATTGAAGATTTTTGGCTAGAATTTAAAGATGGAAAAGTGATTGACTTTGATGCCAAAAAAGAAAAATCAACGCTTAAAAATTTGCTTGAGTTTGATGAAGGAAGTTCATATTTAGGCGAAGTAGCTCTAATTGGATATAATTCACCGATATCTCAAGCTAATATCCTATTCTTCAATACTTTGTTTGATGAGAATGCTTCTTGCCATTTAGCTTTAGGTAGAGCTTACCCTATGAATGTTAAAGGCGGGACTAGCATGGACATTAAGGAACTCGAAAAACTAGGATATAACAACTCAATGTCTCATTCCGATTTTATGTTTGGTAGTAAAGATATGAATATTGTCGGGATTACTAAAGAAGGCAAAAAGATTCAAATATTTAAAGAAGGTAATTTCGTTATATAGAAAATAGATCGCTAATTTTAGCGATCTTTTTATTGTTATCCCAATTAATTATTAGTGCGTTTTTGACGTTCACAAAATTATGATGTTTTCGAATATTATGTTGACATTTTTTATTATTGTCTCTATAATTATTAAAAAGGACAATCGTATGAAAATAGAAAAAATCGCTTATAATATTTACTGCATAACAAACATCTCCTTTTCATTTTATGAGAATGATATAAAGACCTATGATACTGATCATCTTTCATTACCGGAGATATTAAGAAATGAAATTGAGGGGAAAAAACAAACCATTATCGAGAATCAGAAAGACAATAAAGTCTACCGTATTCAAGATAAAAATGGTTTAACTTTTCTATGCTTCTTTGTAAACCAAAAAAACATCCTTTTCGGGCCTTTTTTAATTAACGACGATTTTGAAAATTTAATTGACGAGGTAATCTTAAATTATCGTTTCATAAATGAAGAAGCATTAATGATTGAAAATTTTTATAATAACTTAAAAATTCTTTCCGACAGCCAACAAAATTTAATTGTAAAAATGATTCAAAACATTCAAAATTTGGATTTTGAAAATATCAAAATTATCAATATACAGATAAAAAAAGTTGATAACAATGGCGCTAGTAAGCGACTTAATAATGATTTTAATCTAAAACATGTTGAAACCAGCAATGAAGTTGAAGAAAAATTATTAAGCATTGTCAGAAATGGCGATGTTGAAATTGCTCAAAGTTTTGATTTTCAAAAAATATCCAATCAACTATTAATTTATCAAAATAATTCTTTCACAAACATGAAAACAAATTTAATGATTTTTGATGCTTTATGTAATCGAGAGGCGGTAAAATCAGGAATTGATTTGCACCTCGCTTATAAAATTTCAAACAATATCAAATTCTATATCAACAAAGTAAGTTTATCTAGCGAGATTAGGTATGTAGCTCAAAGAATTCTTACAACTTATGCAAAAGCGGTGAAAGATTATACATTATTGAATCATAGTTCAAATATTAAAAAAATTATTTTATATATTAGGAAAAATTTGACTAATAAAATAACTTTGGATGATATTGCGAGCGAATTATTTATTACAAAAGAACATTTATCAAGATTATTTAAAAAAGAAATGGGAATTACGATTTCTGAATATATTATCAAAATTAAAATCATTGAAGCTAAAACTCTTCTAAAAGAAACGGATTATAATATTTTAGATATCGCTGTTTTACTTAATTTCGCTAATAGTTCACATTTCTCAAACTCTTTCAAAAAAACTACCGGTTTATCACCTAGCGATTACCGCAAGAACCCTAATGACTAGTTCATAGGGTTTTTTTATTTATAATTTTTGTTACAATAGTAATATGAATATAATTTTGCGAGGCGATAAACGAATGAACAAATTAAATAAAACCATAAGAACTGTAGTTATCATAATTTCTGTAATTTTTATGACAATTTACGCAGTTGATAGCTTTTTGGGAACTAATTATATCAATCGGTTGTTAATAAACGATCAAGAAGCTCCAATTATTAACATTAATGAATTACCGATAAAACACTTGATTAATCGTGATTTTAATTATGAATTAATTTCCTGCACTGACAATCATGACGATATCTGCGAAAATGTAATTGAAAGAGCCTTCGATACATCTATTTTAGGGAATCAAACCATAATAATCCACACAACCGATCAAGCCGGTAATAAAACCACTGAAAATTATCGGTAATATTGATGGCTCAATGTACATACCTTTAGGTTATTATAATGGTATTGAAAGTTTAGAAGGCGAACTACTCAAATCCGCTTTAAACGATATTATTACCGGTCTTACGGAATATCACTATACTGATGAGGATACTAACGTCTAGGATTTAATTATGTTAACTGATTGAGATCCAGACAACTCTGACAATGTGATAATGTTTTACTCAGGATATTCATGGTATAAAGGCTATCAAGACACAACTTATCCGCCCGAATATTGTGAAATGGAAATTGAAGGCAAAATGGAAATGGTCGAATGGAATCGAGAGCATGTCTGGTCAAAATCACGAGGGGACTTCGAAATTAAAGAGGGGACAACTACTGTTTTGGCGATGGGACCACATACTGACTTACATCATTTGGTCGCCGAAGAAAGAAATATGAATGGTACAAAGAATAACCGGATGTTTGAAGATTGTCATGATGGAGATGATGTTGATGTTGTGGATGTAGGATACGGAAAATTCATCGGTAATGAGTGGGATTTTGAACCTAGAGATGAAGTTAAAGGGGATGTCGCAAGAATTTTATTCTATATGGCAGTTCGCTACGAGGGCGAAGAAAACGACATGGTTGATTTAAAATTAATAAATGAACCTGATTCCGACCGTTTATCAAAACTTCCGCTTTATGGCGATCTTGATGATTTGCTAAGATGGCATGAAGAAGATCCGGTCTCAGAAAGAGAAATATTAAGAAATCAACTTATTTACACCTATCAAAATAACCGAAACCCATTTATTGATATTCCAGAATTAGCGGATTTAATTTGGGGAAAACCGGAAGATTATAACTAAAAAAAATAGCTAGTAAACGGGAACGTCTACTAGCTATATTATTTATTCTTTATGTTTTTCTGTAATAACTTCAACATCACTAGGATCTAATTTTTCTGGAGTTTCAGTTTCTTCTTCAACTTCGTATTTAGCTTCTATAACGTTGATAACCATTTTATCCTTTGGTTCTAAAACGGTAAGTCCTTCAGGGATACTTAAATCCTCTATTTTAACAAAATCTCCAACCTTTAGATTAGATACATCTAAATCAATATGGTTAAATGCCGCACCAATACCATATTCAACTTCAATTGAGTCAATTAAATGTTGAATCATTACTCCGTCCTTTTCAATCTTTTCTTTACCAATTAGATTGAGAGGCAAATGAGATTTAATGACATCCCCTTCCATAACTTTTAGCAATTTAACATTTAAAATTTGATGAGGATTGATATGATGTCTTTGAACTTCTTTGATATAAACAATGTGCTTTTTTCTACCATACTTGACTTCAAATGTTTGTGTTAAACCGAATTGTTTAAATGTTTCCTTAAATTCTTTTTCATCAATTTGAATCGCTTCTGGTTCGATTGATTTTCCGAATAGAACACCAGCTACTTTATGTTCCTCTCTCACTAATCTTAAGTTTTCTGTTCTTTTTTCTAGTTTCATAAATTAAGCTCCTTTTAAATTTATAAGTTTTACATAATACTATTATATCACAAAATTAATATTTATATTTATCATCAACATTTAATCACAATTTTTTAAATAAAAATTAGCATCCATATTATATTTTTGAGCAATATGTCTTATAATATTTAATACAAGAGGTGAAACATATGAGTATAGACACACTAATCTTAATGGGTTTTTCTATTATTCTTGTTTATGTTGTTTTTATTGAGATTTTTACAATAATTTTTAAATTGACAGGCTTGACTAATGACAAAGCTAGATTTCAAGTAATATCTCTATTTACCAATAGTGGCTTTACTACTCAAGAATCTGAGCTGATAGTTAACTCAAGGATTAGGAGACGTATAGCGAATGTCACAATGTTATCGGGATTTATCCTCAACGTTACTGTAATATCAGTTTTAGTCAATGTTTTTATAACTTTGGGAAATTCAAACTCAACCGATGTTCTTAAATTCTTCTTATTCATTGGCGGTTTCTTTATTATTTTATACATATTGAGAAAATTAAAAGTTTTCGATTTTCTCCTAAAAGGGATAGTCGAAAGAATTACTAATCGTGTCATTCATGGAACTCAAACAAATATTATTGAAGTGCTGGATACAGTGGGGAAGAATTCAATAACAGAAATAACGGTTATGAATCTTCCTGAAGTGCTGGAAAACAAAACGCTTGAGTATAGTAATATCCGCTCTACGCATAACGTTAACGTTCTAGCAATAATCAGGGGTGGAGAAACCAATGCTAATGTCACTAAAGATGATATTTTGTACAAAAATGATAAAGTGATTGTCTTCGGTAAAGTCACTGATATCAAAAAATTATTTACTAGACAAATTAAA